>JBCCEV010000076.1:0-20143 GCA_039030125.1 Pseudomonadota bacterium
GCCGTGGTCCAAAGCGCTATACGTGAGGTCTTTGCGCTCCGTCGGCGCAACCTTATCCGCAAGTCAGGCCGCGCTGAAAGACGGCATTGCTGCGAGCCTTGCCGGTGGTACGCATCATGCCAAACGAGATAGCGGTGCGGGATTCTGCGTCTTCAACGATGTTGCCGTCGCCAGTCTGTGCTTGCTTGCCGAACGAAAAGTCTCAAAGGTTTTGGTGCTCGACTGCGATGTTCATCAGGGCGATGGAACCGCTGAAATCCTCAACTGTGACGATCGTGTTTTTACATTTTCGATGCATGCGCGGCGCAACTACCCGAGTGAAAAAGTTGCTGGGGATTTAGATATTGAACTGGAAGACAATTGCAGTGATGCGCAATATCTAACCATGCTACAGAAGCTGCTGCCGGATTTATTTTTGCAAACCAAACCTGATTTCGTTCTCTATTTGGCCGGGGCCGATCCATACCGCGGCGATCGATTAGGGCGACTAGCGCTCTCTAAAGCGGGGTTAGCGGCGAGAGATACAGCTATATTGGACGCTGCGCGAACGCGCCGGGTGCCGATCTGTACGGTAATGGCTGGCGGTTACGCGCGAAACATCAACGACACAGTGGCAATCCACGCCACCACCGTGGAGCGGGCGCTGGTTGAATATCAGCGTTGGGACCGGTCTGTCAGAGGCTGATGCCGTCGTTGATCCTGCCCTGCAGCGCATCCATCAGGCGCTCGAGCAAGTTCCTTTGTCGCGCTACCGATACCGCGAAGACATCAGCCTCGTTGGCTAAACCCACTAGGTAGTCATCGCTCGTCGCGATGTCATCGATCAAATTGAGGTTCTTGGCGCGTGTCCCAAACCAGTGCTCGCCTTTTGCGACTTCCTCGATCTCGACCTTCGGACGATGCGTTTTCACGAATGTTTTAAACAGATCATGTGCTTCTTCCAATTCTTCTTGGAATTTTTCGCGCCCGGCCTGCGAGTTCTCGCCAAACAGACTAAGTGTTCTCTTGTATTCGCCAGCGGTCATTTGTTCAAAATCAATGTCAAACTTTTTAAGCAAGCGGTTGAAGTTTGGCATTTGCGCGACAACGCCAATTGACCCAACGATCGCAAAGGGTGCGGCAACAATACGATCGGCGACACACGCCATCATGTAACCGCCGCTCGCAGCCACTTTGTCGATGGTAACCGTCAGTAGGATCTTTTGACCTTTGATTCGAGCCAGTTGCGAGGCCGCTAGGCCATAGCCGTGGATTGTTCCGCCACCACTTTCAACCGCTACCACCACCTCGTCTTCAGGTCTTGCAACGGTCAGGATAGCGGTGATTTCATCACGCAGGGATTCGACAGCAGAAGCTCGGACGTCGCCTACGAACTGGCAGACAAAAACCCGTTTGCGCTCGCCATCGGTGTTTTCCTTATTTGCTTTATCAGCAGCTTTCTTTAGTTTTTTTAGATCTTTCGCAGACAGTAATGCGCTTTGCATTGTTAATTTTGTATTGCGCAGGCGATCATTAATGTTACGAACCTCGACCTCGCTGCGTTCCGGCTCGCGTTTGGAAAAGGCAAGCGCGAGCGCAACGACAATGAGCACGGCGAAGGTAAGAAATACCGTGAAGAACTTCGCGGCAAACGCTAAATATTCGAAAAGGAATTCCATCGGAGGCACCCTGGATCGGACCGCCGATTATAACTGCTCGATGATCAGCTCGGGCCGCTCATCGAGCGTCAGGATCACTGTGCGAAAGCAGGGGAGTTTTTAAGCTGAGATTCGGTATGGCAAATGCGCTCCACGAGCTTGGCCCGGTGCGCGTCTTCCGCCGAATTTAGGCAAACGCCAATTTCGTAACCGTCATCGAGTTCGCGCACGAGTACGACCTCGGCACGAAAGCTTTGCGAGACACCGCGTAGCGGAATTTCGACTTCCAGCTCGCTGCCCGGTGCGTAATAGCGATCGGAATAAAAGCATAAGCCGGTTTCGCTGCTCGCCAGCCGCTGAATTGGCCGCATTCGCTCCAGGAGTGAAGGGCGGCGGATCCGGATTGGGAACCCTTGCGGATGATGGACAAAGTCACCGGGTGCGTAAGGTGCTTGTGGTAGAGCGAAACTGCGGGTCGAACCCATCGAGCGATGAATTCGACCCGCGCGTGGACCATTATTATTGGGCATCATTAGACCAGACCTCGCGAATTCCTAATCTGATATTTTTTAATAGCTTAGGAAGGCTATTTATAGTAAATACTTACTGCGAGGTCAAGTCTTTTTTTACTTACTTTTCATATATTTAAAATATTTTCCTAGAATCAACCTTATAATTTATTTCTGGCCCGAACAATACGCTCAGAAAAACAGTAACTTAGCGACCAGACCCAAGATGCAAAGGTTGAACACGAAGCGGACCGCACGGGCGCCGCTGTCGATGCTGAAATTCGCACCTAACCAGGCCCCGATGACGTTACCGGCGGCGAGCGCCAGACCCGCTAGCCAAAGGATCCCGGATTGGTGCCAATACACGCCCAGGGCGACCAGTGAGTAGGGCCCGACGATTGCCATCTTAAGCATGTTCACTCGCACCAGCTCTAGCCCGCCAAGGCGGCTGAGGACCAACATGATAAAAAAACCGATACCGATATGAATCAAGCCCCCGTAAAAACCAAGCAACCCGACGGCCAGATGAGTTGCCGCTGGCCGGGCAAGTTTGGCATTGGTCTCGGTAACCGGTACCGACACTCGCGCCTCAAACCGCATGGAGATCAACACGCCTAACAAGATGATGCCGAGGAAGCGATCAAACCATTCACCAGTAATCAAGGTGCCCACAAAGGCGCCGCACAGCGCACCGGGCAGCATTGCGAGTGACAAGCTTAGGGCAAGGCCCCAGTGGCTAACGCCGCGGCGCCAGAAGGTGTAGGTGGCTGAGGCCGCTTGCGCGATCATGGCAATGCGGTTGGTGCCATTGGCGACTGGACCCGGCACGCCAAGGAGTACCAACGCAGGAACGCTCAGCATCGAACCGCCACCGGCGACAACGTTAATGAAACCGGCGAGCACGCCAGTAATCGCCAAAGCTAGGTAACTTAAAGGTTCCAACGTGGTTTTTGAATGAACTGCGTCGTCGCAAAATAACTGGAAATGAGAAGAACAGCGCTGCCAAGAAATACGCCATCGATACTACTACTTAGCCCTTATCACGCCCACAGCCATGCCTATTGGTGTGAGGGCCTAATGGCACGGCTGCCGGAGTTCGATTGGACATTGATATCGATGCCGGCCCGGCATTTTTCATGGCGAATACGAGCGAATTCGCTGTGGCTGGCTGGGCAAATCCCTCGCCGGCCGAGATTCGATCTCATCATTGCCACTTCAATGACCGATCTCTCGTACTTAGCCATGCGCCGGGAGTTGGCTGCAACGCCTAGGCTCGTGTATTTCCATGAAAATCAATTTGCTTACGCTAATGCGGAAATCGATCTGGATATTTGCTTACTCCAGGTGAAAACAGCGTTGGCGGCCGACAAACTGGTTTTTAATACGCGCTATAACCAAGACAGCTTCACTGCTGGCGCACGGGATTTTTTCCTCCAATTTCCGGATTTCCCACCGGCAGGTGTTGAGCAAGAAATTACGCATAAGAGTTCCGTATTGCCGGTGCCCATCGAGGTTCAACGGACTGACAAAGCGCGGTTGCCCGAGAAGCGTCGTATTTTGTGGAACCATCGTTGGGAGCACGATAAAGGCCCGGAATTGCTCCTGGCCATCCTCGATGATCTAGAAAGTTCGGGATTCGATTTTGAATTGGTGCTGTGCGGGCAGCGTTTTAGAGCAATTCCCGAGGCGCTGCAGGTGGTGCTGCGACGTCATGCCGAAAAGATTGTCCTTAATGAGTTCATCGAAGATGCGAATGCCTATCACGCTGCCATGCGCGGTTGTGGCATCGTTTTATCAACGGCACTTCACGATTTCCAAGGCTTATCGATTTTGGAAGCGGCTGCTCTTGGATGTATCCCGGTTGTTCCCGACCGTCTTGCGTATCGCGAGTATGTTCCCAATAGATTTCGTTACGCGTGTGGTCGTGATGATCGGCTTGTCGAAGCGCGAGGAGCGGCATCAAAAATTATCGCCGTCGCCAATGGCGAGTTAACGGCTGAAGGTCTCGGTGAAGCGATCTTCTCGGAGTTTGGCTGGCCCTCGTGGCAACGCCGATATCGCGAATTGATTGAATCGATGATCAGTTAGATGCCCGCGCGGCAATGGTAATATTTGGGTATGGACGTTTTCTGCCGTTTCTCCTTCGCCGCCGCGCGGCGACTGCCCAACCTGCCGCAAAACCATCGCTGTAGCCGTCTGCATGGCCACACATTCGAGGTTGAGGTCGTGGTGTCGGGCGCGCTTGAAGATGGACGCGAATGGGTCGTCGATTTCGATGACCTCGATGCGGCTTGCACGGAATTGAAGGACGAGCTGGATCATCGCTATCTCAACGATCTGACTGGTTTGGATAACCCCACCAGTGAGCGTCTGGCGATATGGTTGTGGCTCAAAATGATTGCAGCGTTTCCTGGGTTGTCCGCCGTTAGGGTTAACGAAAGCCCCTCGCGCGGCTGCGTGTATCGAGGGGTATAAAAGTGCACTGGCGTTTCACTGTCTGGCTGATGTTGGCGTCTTTACCGATTGGCGTATACGCCGATTGGATGGATTTCTTTCGTGATCTCGGTGCTCAGGTTGTTGCCGACCCCAGTGTGAGCGAACTCGGAGTGGATCAGCTTGGTGATGGCCTGCGCGAGGCCCTCGTCAAAGGCGCTAAGCAAGCGGTGTCCACACTTGGCGCGGTCGACGGATTTTTGGGCAATAATCAAGTGCGCATCCCTATGCCCGATCACCTAAATAGCATCGAAAAAGGATTACGCATGGTGGGGCAGGGCGATCTTGCCGATGAATTTGTAACGAGCATGAATCGCGCGGCGGAACGCGCGGTTCCCGAAGCGCTCTCTGTGTTCGTGGATGTGATCGGCAAGATGTCTTTCGAAGACGCCAAGGCGATATTGAACGGTGGCGATCATGCGGCGACTGACTATTTGCGCAAAACCAGTAGCGCCAGTTTGCGCGAAAAATTCATGCCGGATGTGGTGGCGGCGGTGAACAGCGTTGGCGTAACGCGCCAATATCAGGAGCTAGTTGATAAAGCGGATTTCTTGAGCAACATCGTCGATACGCAAGCACTCGATCTTAATCACTATGTGACCGATCGTGCCTTGGATGGGCTTTTCTATATGGTGGCGGAGCAGGAACGACAGATCCGCGAGGACCCGGCCGCTCGCACCTCCGAATTACTCAAGAAAGTTTTCGGCGAGGGCTAGCAGATCGATATCGTCTAGGGCATCGGGTGCCAGCCGGCATCCGCCCAAAGCTGCCCACTAACGGCTGAATTGGTGATCAGAAAACAAATTGCGTCAGCGATTTCTTCCGGCCGGATGAGGCGTTTGATTTGGGTAGCCGGAATCACGTGATTATCGATGTAGTCGTCCCCTAAGGCGCGCACCATAGGCGTGTCCGTGAAGCCTGGGTGTAACACCGCACAACGAACGCCATAGTGCATGCCTTCCTTCATTAATGTTGCAGCGGCACCTTCCAGCCCCACTTTGGTTGCCGCATACGAAATTTGACCTTTGTTGCCCTGCGAGGAAATAGAGCCAATGAAAACCGCGACCGCTTGCGAACCTTCCTCGGGTTGCCATTGCTTCAAGCCTCTGGAAAAACGATCCTCGGCAACTTGCGCGACCATCTCCAAAGCCCAATAAACGGGTGCGATCAAATTAACCTCGACGACCTGTCGAAAATTCTCGATTGGATAGATGTTGGCTTTGCCACGGTCGCGATTGATTTTGACCGATAGCGCATCACGAGTGATCCCTGCTGCGGGTACCACGATATTGACGATCCCGATTTCCTTGCGCATCGTTTTGAAGACGTTATTGCGGAGCTCCGAGTCGGTTGTGTCGCCTTGAAAGGCTCTGATTAACCGGGTGCCGTTGTGAGCGCTTAATTCTTCGGCGACTTCGTGCACGGCATCGGACATATCGATCAGTGCGATGGCAGCGGCGCCGCGATTGCACAACTCACGCGAGGTCGCTCTACCGATGCCGCTAGCCGCGCCGGTAACCACCGCTACTTTTCCTTCAATCTGCATTCGCGTCTAATTCCCCGAGTGAGTGACCGCGCGCATTATAGCCAAGGATTTGTGCGTCGCACCAAATTATCTTGGTTTAAACATCCTCCAGCTAAAAATGGCTAACGAATTGAATTTTGACCAGTACCCCTATCTCAAACGCGCCCGCGAGTTCTCAACGCGGACGTTGAAGAACTTAAGCGACAGCTTGGGGCGTGAGTCTCACCACGGCGTGGCAACCATTTATATCGCGGGCTCCCTGGGTCGTCTGGAAGCGAGCAATGTGGCTGATGTTGATTGTGTCGTTCTCAGCGATGGCCATCACGAACAAACCGTTGCGCAGGCATTCCCTGATGTTCATCGCGCCTTGAGCGAGACCGGTCTGAAGCTGCCTAAAAGCGATGGCATCTATGCTCGGGTCGGTGCCCCGGCTACGGTCTGGAGCCGTCGCTGGCGTGGCGATCTTAATGAGCCCAAAGCCACTTTCGGCAAACGTTTACAGTGCTTATTGGACGGTCGGGCGATTTATCGCCCCTCGGCCTTCGCTGATCTGCAGCAGCGTACGCTTTGCTGGTATGAGGTGGGGAATGATCCTCAGAACCTGGTCGATGAAGTTAAACGCTATCTCTATACATATCGGGTGTGGCAGCGCTTCTCTAAGGTGAATAGCGAGAGCGACTCCTGGGCGCTTCGGCAAATCAAATTACGTGGCCCGCGCCTGATTACCTTCGCGGGTTTATTGATGCTCCTTAGCGATTTCGATCTTTGCCATCAAGCAAAATTCGTTAAGCGTTTGTCCTTGAGTCCCTTGGAGCGCATCGCGGCTGTCGGTGAGCAACATCAGCTTGCGGTTTCGCCGATTGTTGCACTCTACGATCAATATTTGTCGGTGCTTAATGATCCAGGCATACGCGCTGCCATGATTGCTAGCGTTGCCAGTTCGAATCAGGAATTGACCAACGAGCCATGGGCGCGCGAATCGAATATCTTAGAGCTCGCCCAAGAACTCGAAAACTGTCTTAACCTTCTCTTCGTTGCCTTGCGCCCGAGCGCGAAATCGTGGTCTGTATTTTAGGCTGGCTAGTTACCACGTAGGATTTCCGCAGGGGCGATCCGAGCGGCTCGCCAGGCAGGGAACAGCGCCGCTAGCATAGCGACTACCGCAGTTACAGCGAAAACGAGCGTCGCGTCAGAACCCCTTAAAAGTGCTGGCAGGTAGTCAATAAAATAAACTTCGGGTTTGATAATCTTAAAGCCGGCTAGGGCTTCGACCCACCGACCAAGCGGTTGCGTGTAGGCGCACAAGACGCTGCCAAGCACGATGCCGATCAGCGCACCGCACAAGCCGGTAAGGGTCCCTTGAAGGACGAAGAGTTTGACCAGATCCGAGCGCCGTGCTCCAAGGGTTCGCAATATCGCTATTGCCGCAGTTTTTTCCATTACCAGCATGGCGATATTGGAGACGATATTAAAGGCCGCGACACCGATGATCAGCGAGAGAATCACAAAGAGGATACGCTTTTGGGAAGCTAGCGCCAGAAAGAAGTTGCGGTGATATTGAGTCCAATCAAGCACGGCAAACTGAGGACCAAACTCGCGAGCGATTTGGCGCGCGAGCGATGGGGCGAGACGTGCCTCCTCGAATTTAATCCGAAATCCTGTGACGGCCTGTCCCGTAGCGGTGATTTTTTGAGCCGTTTGAAGGTTGGTAATAATGAGTCGCGAATCGAACTCGTAAAGATCGGAGGCAAATATGCCAACGATGGTTAGCGTATGTAATCGCGGCGTCACTCGCGAAGCCCGCTGCTTAGGGTCAACGCTTAAGTGGCGGAGCTTGTCCCCAATGCTGAGATTTAGTTCGGCGGCAAGATGCTTACCGACAATCACCGCACCGCCCCCGCCCGCCAGATCGTCGAGATCACCGTCGACCAGCATCTCGGGTAGCAAGGACACGCTGCTTTCGCGCTCGATATCGATCCCTTCCAATACGATCCCCTTGGTTGTGGAGCCCGCCGTGACCATCCCGCTTGAGCGAATGTACGGTGCGGCGCCAACGACCGATTCGTAGGCGCCTAACTTATTCAGTTCCCCGCGCCACTGAACGATCGGCGCAAAAGGTCTAAATAAGGTCGCATGCGCCGAGCGCGCGATAAGGTGATTGGTGATTTCGGTTTCGAAACCGTTGATCACCGACACCACCAGCAGGAGGGCGCCGCTTGCGATTGCGATGGCAAAAAGCGAAACCACAGCCATCAACGACGCGAATCGATTTCCCCGCCGGGTGGTCGCAAAGCGCCACGTTAAGGACAGTAGGAGTGAATGTGTCACGAGCCCGGGTAGAAGACGGGGTGCCCGTTAAGGGCACCCCCAGGGTCGCACTTGGAGAAAGAACCAGCCGCCTGGCTCGGGAGACCAAACGGCGGTGTTATTACTAGAGCAGAATCTGTGCCAACGAATAAATGCATCTAATTCAAGGAAAGTTCGAAGATATCTTCTGAGAAATGCACCGCGAATAGGCTTCGCGCCATGACTTTGCGCCATCACGGTGCGCTTACTCTGATAACGCTCGTAATTTGTCCGCAGCCGACTCCCAGTTCACGCCGTCAAAAGCCTCCGCTCGAATACGCCGGAACGCACTGCGATCCAAACAACGCAGGTTGACGCTATACCCGTCGGGATTAGAGCGGGGTATGTAAAACGCTTTGACGCCGCAACGACGGCAGAATAAATGCTTGGCCGCGCCAGTGTTGAATTGATAGGTCGTAAGCTTTTTCTCCCCGGCTTTCAGCTTGAATTTTCGCTGGGGGACGATGAGGTGTTGATAGTCGCTCTTTCGGCAAATCGAGCAATTACAGTGATGCACAATCACATCTTCGGCGGCAACTACCTCAAATTGCACGGCGCCGCAGTGGCACCCCCCGGAAAACACCTTCTCTAAGGATTCTGAACCCAAAGGGGCAGTCTCAAGCGTCGCTGTAGGCGCATTGTTCGAGGATTTCTAGCGGAACGTCATCGAGTACTGCAATGTGTGTTGCGCGCAGCTTAACTTTGGGAGCGACTCCAGCTCGATAAGCCTCCACCCAGCGTGGTAGGCAAACGCACCACTGATCGTCAGGCAATAACCCTGGAAAACCGATCTCTAAAATTGGTGAGATTAGATCGTTGCCTTGCGCTTTGGAGTACTTGAGAAACGGCGCATCAACGACCACGCAGATCGTGTGTTGGCCAACGTCCTGCTCGTGGCAAGAGCAGAACCCGTCGCGTTGAAAGCCGGTAAGCGGATCAACGCTGCATGATTCGAGTGTCGTGCCCAGCACATTAAGTGTGTCTGTCGTCACTAGTCTGTCGACTCTTCGTCGCACAGACCCCACATTACTTTAAATCGCTGCCCTGGCAGCTTTTGAACAGACCACAATGGCTCATTGGCGTCTCGGCATAAGCCATTGCCACGCCAAGCTTCACCCGCAGTCGGGAACATGTCCCGGGTGGCAAGCGCTGCGTTAATCAATTGGTTTCTTGTTCCGCAATACCAGACGCCGAAGGAGTCGCAATAAACTTCTATTCGATCATCCACGTCTGGTCGGGGTCCGTTGGCTAAGAGGGTTCATAGTAGACACAAATCCCACACCGCGCAAAACTATAGTGATGCGGTGGTTTCGACATTATCGCGCCCTTGCGGTGTGGACAATTATCTTGCTTCTTGGCGGGGCTTGCCTGCCCATTACAGGAGGTGCCGCGGAGGGCTCGCGAGCGGCACACGAGGCGCCAAATTGGCAGCTTCAGGGAGTCGAACGGTCACCACCGGTCGATTTTTACGCCGCAACCGAGGGATATGCCACGGTCTTGTTCTTCTGGGCGACCTGGTGCCCGTATTGCCGCGTGTTGCTACCCGATCTTGAAGCTGTACGTGAGGAATTTGTCGATAAACCCGTTAAGTTCTATGCGTTGAATGTTTGGGAAGATGGTGACCCGAAAAGTTATTTGCGAAAACATGGGTTTGGTTTCGAATTGTTATTGAACGCCGACGGCGTCGCTGAGCAATACGGGGTGAAAGGGACACCCGGCGTGTGGCTGATTGATGAAAATAAACAGGTAAAATACGTTCGCCTGTCAGGGGACAAACCTGCGGCGGTCGCGCGCGCACTACGCACCGAACTTAAAGCGCTGTATCCAGACTAACCCGGTGATAGAAGAATGGTCCGATAGGTTCGGCCAAACAGGAGAGAACAGATGTTAAGCCTGCGAAAAGATGTCTCAATGCCGAGCGCCACATCGGCGTTACCCGGCCGCAGCGTGCCAATGCCAATCACGGCTAATCATTTCATCCTCGATACGCCTATCGCACAGCCATTTCCTGAGCACTGCGAGAGCGCGGTCTTTGGCTTGGGCTGCTTCTGGGGTGCGGAGCGAAAATTTTGGACTCTAGACGGCGTGTTTACCACCGCGGTCGGATACGCGGGGGGCTTTACTCCCAATCCAACCTACGAGGAGGTCTGCTCCGGACAAACCGGACACACCGAAGCGGTGTTGGTGGTCTTCGACCCGGCCGAGGTCTCCTACGAGGAGCTTCTCGCTGTTTTCTGGGAGTCCCACGATCCAACCCAAGGGATGCGCCAAGGTAACGATGTGGGAACGCAGTATCGATCCGCCGTTTACTGTTATGGTGAGGCCCAGCAAGAAGAAGCGCGAATCAGCTCGGAGCGATTTCAAGCGCAGCTCGGTAAGCAAGGATTTGGCGCGATCACCACAGAGATAGCCCAGGCTCCCGAGTTTTATTATGCCGAAGATTACCATCAGCAATATTTAGGAAAAAACCCGCTCGGTTATTGTGGTCTCGGGGGTACTGGCGTTCGATTTCACGGCGAGTCCTGATCACGGCTAACCGCCCATGCCTAGCCATAGTTGCTCCCACCATGGTGCTTTTTGCGGGGTGTCGTTGAGGCCGCTTCGTTGACGGATGGTCTGAATATCCCACCCTGTTAGATTCGCCAGAACCTGGGATTGCTGCTCTCGCCGTTGGGGTAATTCGTATTCTCGATAGCGATGTGCCTCAGCACATTGCGACTCGCCCAACCAGGGGTTGCGTACAACGTATCGGCTCTGGAAATTCTTCCGATCCCCGGTTTCTGTAAACATGAGGTCCTCCGGAAACCGAGTCTGGTCGTAGCGTAAGTGCAGACGTGTGAGGAAGGTCGGATTCGAACGCGTGTGGTTGTCCGTGAGCCAGAATACACCCAGGGCTTTAAGCTGCGCCGGCGAGAGTGGTTGCCCGGCGCATGGGTCGCAACTGGCCATATCCCAAGCGTATTCGGTAATGGCGACCTGACGACCATGAGCATCAAGATGCTTATCAAACGCCGCCTGGTAGAAGTTTCCGAAATCCTCTCTCACATAGTTGGGCAGTTCGTTGTTGGTCGCCATAAAGACTGAGCGATAGTTGCTTGTTTCCACGCGGCCGGTTTTTGAAATGGCATAAACCAATAGTTCTTGTTCACCACTTGCGTTGAGCATGCCAAGTCGGATGGGCAGCATGAAGCGTTTGCTTTCGTAAGCGATCTGTAATGGCCGGAGCAAGGCGTAACCGAGGTGCTGTTGACGCTGCAGATTCACTTTCGCGGCGAAAAATTTAAGGCCCTGGCGAATGTAGCTGCCAAGCACCTGTCTCGCTCCCGGCGGTAAGGAATAGCCCTGAGAAGTCAGCCAGGTAATGAGGCCCTCGCTTTGCGTCGCATCAAGAATCACAATGTCATATTCACCAACTTGATGGCGCGCCGCGACAGTGACGCCGAGCGCTTTTCGCTCAGCGGCTGATTCGTCAGCCATGATGTCCATCGCCGCCGCTGGAGCCTCCAGTAGTCGTTTATAGCGCCGGAGATGTTGACACGGATCTTGATCAAAATATTCGACGAGGCGCGGCGCGCTAAACGCGTCAAGCTGTTCGATTAGAGCACCGTCGCCGACATTGATTTGGCCGCGCTCAAGGACTTCGGGTATCGGAATAACTACAGCGAATTGTGAGGCATCGCCACGGAAGTCATTGCTCATCGTCATGACCGTACGCTCACCATCGCGCACCATGACGACTCTCGAGGATTCGTTATAGAGTTTGGTGTCGTCCCCGGCGACATAAAAGCCACAAAAACCGAAGCTGGAAAAGGAAGCTGCGAGCAGCCACGTACAAAAGGTGATGCGGGTAACCGACATAAATCAACTCCTTGCGATATTAAATGGATGCCACCGGGGCAAATTCGGGCTTTTTAGCCAGCACAAAAACAGATCGCTCCGCAGTAAAGGTGCGCACGCAACAAGGGCGTAAAGAGGCGCACCTTGAATGAACCAGCGTGTCTCAAAGATGAAAGCGGTCGCGGCAACAGCGCCCGCAAACGCCACCCGAGTACGGGCGGTTGCTGGCGTGGTTTTAGGATCGGAGATCATGAAGAACGCGAACATGACCAGTGCACCGTTCGTTAGTTTGTGACCAACGATCGCTAGTGGGTCACCCAAATAAAGGGCCCTAAGAAAATGGAGCGCGGCGTAGGTAATCAAGAATGCGATCGAGACGTCCACGCGCTTTGCGCGGCTGATGATCAACGAACCAGCGACCGTCATGGTGAGCAACACAAAGGCTTCGTGCCCCCATTGTCCGGGTGCGATCCAGGCGGCGGGGGTGAGGGCGCACACAGCGACAATCGCCAACGCAGATGGATTGAAAATATGGCGCCCGTCAATGGCAAGCCATTTTTTGCTCGCCAGCGCGATGAAAATGGCGACGGCCAGCAACCAAGGCTCGGAAACCCGCAGTAAAAGCAAAAGAGAAAGGAACGAAATGAGGGCGCTTAGTACTGCGCGCCTCGCTGGTCGTCGGGACACGATGATCAAACTGATCACGAGCCCACCAGAGCCGATAACGATATCAGTGACGTCTACTGCGAAAGATCGAGACACCGCGCCGACCCAGAGTAATGTGGTAAGCGCACAAAGCTGATAGATTCTCGGGTCATAACACATCTGAATTCACCGTCTTGTTCTCATAGAACGCACCAGCGGTGAGGTTGGGGTTAAGGTCTGAGAAATTCGTGGCTAGTGGCGTCGCGATTGAAGGAGAGCAAGGATATGGGATTAGCCTACGAGCTGGAGGAAACTGCGGCGGGTGTGTTCGCACGCGCGCGGATCCTTGGGCTCAAGCGTTTAAATTTGGTGGATGAAGCGGTTCTAACGCGCGCGAGCGAAGAATTCGCCGCCCTGTTGGAGCAACACCCCGAAGTTCGCTGCGTGACTGTCAGAGGTCAATCTCAACAGGCGTTTGTCGGCGGTGCGGACTTGAAGAAGCTGGCGGCGCTGCGCGAGGACACCGCTGAACCTTTTATCCAAAGCGTGCATGGTTTGTGCGACGCCTTCCGTTTGGCTCGCGTGCCGGTGATAGCGGTGATGCAGGGGTATTGTCTAGGTGCGGGCCTTGAAATAGCCGCCGCATGCGATATCCGGATCGGCGATCGGAGCGTCAAGACTGGCATGCCGGAAGTCCGCGTTGGTGTGCCGTCGGTGGTGGAGGCTGCTCTGATCCCTGGTCTAATCGGTTGGGGGAAGGCCAATGAGTTACTTTTGCGTGGCCACATTATCGATGCAGAAGAATCGTTCGCGATCGGAATTTTGCAGCACCTCGTCGACGAGACAGCATTGGGGGCTACGGAACTCGAAATCATCGGCGACATCGTTGCCGGCGCACCCTGTGCGCTGGCGGCGCAAAAACGGTTGCATGCCCGCTGGCAGGATTCATCGATGACCGAGGCTATTGCAGCAGGCGTAGTCGCTTTCAGAGAGTCTTACCGAACTCGGGAGCCCGCTGATTACACGGCACGATTTTTTAAGAAATAGCAGCGTGTACTATCGGCTCCAGGTGCGCTTTAACGCAGCCGCCCAGTTCGGTGAGATTGTAACCACCCTCTAAAATCGAAATCACCCGGCCGTTTGCGCACTGGTCAGCGACCTCGATTAACCGCGCGCTCATCCAACGAAAGACGTTGGTGCTTAGATGAACGTCCGCCAGCGGGTCTGAATGGTGCGCGTCGAATCCGGCGGAAATAATAATAAGATCGGGCTTGAATGCGATGAGCTTGGGGATGATCTGTTCGGCGAACGCGCGTTCATAAGCCGCGTCTCCTGCGCCCGCCGGCATTGGGCAATTTAGCGTCGCACCCTTGCCCGCGCCCATGCCAATCTCACTTGCTGAGCCTGTACCCGGATAATAAGGATATTGGTGAGTACTGACATAGAGCACGGAGGGATCGTTCTCGAAGGTATGTTGGGTGCCGTTGCCGTGATGCACGTCCCAATCGATGATCGCGACCTTTTCGGCCCCAAACTTTTGTTGCGCGTGTCGTGCCGCAATGGCCACGTTGTTAAACAGACAAAAGCCCATTGCCGCCGAGGTCTCGGCGTGGTGCCCAGGCGGGCGTACCAACGCAAACCCGTTAGCGATGCGGTTTTCGAACACTGCATCGGTCAAACTTACCGCCGCGCCTGCCGCGAGCAAGGCCACTTCAAACGATTTTTTCGAAACCGCGACATCAGGTGTATCGATGAAGGGAGCCCCCCGCTTGCAGCTAGCCTCCACGCGCCGGATATAGTTCAAGGTGTGGGTGCTCTCAACGGTGTCGATTGCAGCGGCTTGCGCCGGCAGAGCGGTAAGATGGGGCCACAGCAGTGTTTGCTTGAGCGCAGCAATACACGCCGTTAACCGCGCCGGTGTTTCGGGATGACCGGGGCCGGTATCGTGGCTTAGAAATCGCTCGTCAGTGATAAGACCGGTAGCCATGCCGCTTTGCTCATGCCAATGCAGATCAGTCACCGCGAATGAAAACACTTGCCGATTACCTTACGCAAGACCTGAAACTACTGTCGGTGGGATTGAATCCATCTTTGAGTTCGGTGCAATGCGGTTATCCCTTTTCACATCCCCGAAATCGTTTTTGGCCCGCGTTTAATGCGGCCTTCTATCCAGACACGGCGCTTAAGCCCAGTATGGAGGTCATGCGGTTTCTGGTCGCCGATGGGATCGGCTTCACCGATGTCGTGAAGCGCCCCAGCGCGGGCAGCGCATCTTTGCGTGCTGACGATTACCGACGTTGGTGCCCGCTGCTCGTCGGGAAGATCGAAGAGCTGCGGCCAGCGATATTGTGGTTTCACGGCAAAGTAGCCTATGCGGCGTTCAGAAAATACGGTCTGGGCGAAAAGCCGCTGCCGCTTAAATGGGGATGGCAACCAGCGCTATTGGGTGCGAGGTGCT
This sequence comes from Pseudomonadota bacterium, assembly GCA_039030125.1. Lineage (GTDB taxonomy): Bacteria > Pseudomonadota > Gammaproteobacteria > JBCCEV01. The sequence continues at coordinate 15,451 of JBCCEV010000076.1, forward strand.
ATCTCTCGCCGAATCCGTCGGCGGCGAACGCGGCCTTTTCGCGAGACTTTCTGGAATTAGCCTATCGGCGCTTGGCCGCGCAAATAAGCTGATTGGGTGCTTGCAAGATGTTACTGAGTGGCGATTTCGCCTGCGTCGCTATCAGCCGCTTTCTGCGCGTCGGTGAGGACGACGGTATCGGCCAAGCGCTTTGCCGGGAGATCACTTCGGATCATGTCCCAAAGTATGCGCCCCGTTTCATCGAGGACCACGTCAATATCGTCCTCGCCATCATCACGGCTACGTTCGTTGCTGTTGTTGCCCTGTGGATCGTCTTCTGGGAGAGGTTCAAGCCCGTGCGCGACCCGGATCTTATTGCGGCGCGCGCGAACCTCGAAGCGACTTTTTTCGTGTTCCTGACGCCGCACAGATTCAACCAGCGAAATTTCTTTCTTCCGGCGGGTCTCGATGATCGCCTTTTCTTGCGCCAGTAGTGCCTGAAACGCGGGGTCACTCAAAATCCGCTGCTCGTGCGCCACGCGCAGCTTGTCCTTTCCTACAAAACCTTGACCAGCGGGCTTGAACTTAGCCGGTTTAATGCTCGCCCAAGGCAATGCGTTTTCGTAGGCACGCTCGCCATGGTCCTGAATACTGAGCGCGGTCGGCAAAGTAATATCTGGCAGTACTCCACGGTGTTGGGTACTACTGCCTTCGACGCGGAAAAACTGAGCGATGGTCGCTTTCAATTGGCCGAGCTTACCTTTCATCGATTGATCAAAACGGTTCAAATCGACGAGGTTTTGCACCGTGCCTTTGCCGAAGGTCGGTTCTCCTACCACCAGACCACGTTGATAATCTTGGATGGCGCCAGCAAATATTTCTGAGGCAGAAGCGCTGTTACGGTCAACCAGGACCACCAACGGACCCTCGTAGGCAACGCCGCGGTCGCGGTCCTTCTCCAGACTTAGCCGCCCCTGGGAGTCTCTGACCTGCACGACTGGACCCTGATCGATGAACAAGCCGGTTAAATCGGTCGCTTCCGAGAGTGATCCCCCGCCGTTGCTTCTCAGATCGATAATGAGCCCAGCGATCCCTTCCTGCCTGAGTTCACCAATCAAGCGGCGAACGTCGCGGGTGGTGCTTCGATATTCTTTCTCACCCCGTGCTCGGCCTTCGAAATCAAGGTAAAAAGTTGGGATTTCGATGACGCCGACCTTGGCCTGGTAGCCGGTTTGTTCAAACTCGATGACTGACTTTTGTGCGGCTTTGTCTTCAAGTTTGATTTTGTTACGGACAATCTGGATGGTTGTTGTAGCGCCATCCAGGCCTACATCTTTGGGCAGCAATTCCAGTTGTACGACCGAATCTTTCGGCCCACGGATTAAATCGACCACGTCGTCCAGGCGCCATCCGATTACGTTGGTCAGCTCGCCGTCGCGGCCCTGGCCGATCCCGACGATGCGATCGTCAGCATGGAGCAAGCCACTTTTGTCGGCGGGTCCGCCGGGAACAATTTCGCGGACCAAAGTGTGTTCGTTTTCGCTTTGTAATACCGCGCCAATTCCCTCGAGCGAGAGACTCATTCGGATCCGGAAATTTTCAGACGTACGTGGTGAAAAGTAGGTGGTATGTGGATCGATTGAGGTGGTGTAAGCGTTAATGAACGACTGAAAAACGTCCTCGCCGTTCAATTGCGCGGTGTGTCGAAACGAATTGGTGTAACGTTTTCTCAACGTTGATTCGATGTCTGCGGGTTCTTTGCCGGACAGCCGTAGGGACAACACATCATTCTTAATTCGTTTGCGCCAAAGTTCGTCGAGCGCGCTTTCATCGGGTTCCCAGGCCGCGTCTTCGCGATCAAAGACAAAACTTTCATCGACGCTAAAGTCCCATTCTTTATCGATCAGCGTGAGCGCGAATTCGACGCGCTCTTGCACCCGTTGGCGAAAGCGGATAAAGATCGAGAAGACGGGGCTGAGGCTTGAGCTGCGCAGATAGTCATCGATGCGATCGCGGTGGGTCTCGAACTGCTGAATATCGGCGGCGGTGAAATAGCTTTTCGTAGGGTCCAACGACTCGATGTAGTTTTTCAATATGTCGCTGGATAGCTCGTCGTCCAGTGCCGCGCGCTTATAGTGATAGTTCGAGATAAAGTGAGTGATGAGGCGCGTCGCGCGACGATGCTCGGAGGCCGGCTTGATATCTTCAACGGCGACGATTGGTGCATCCGCGAACGTCTGCGGCGCGCATGCCAGGGAGAGCGCAAGCAGGGCGCCGAGGTAAAAGTATCTTCGGGGAATCAAGGTTTGAGCCTTAGGCGCATTGTTAGTAGCGATTGTGCGTAGTGTATCGTATTTGCCTGAATAGGAAGGGGTTCTGGGTTCGCGCAATGAGTTAGCGGACTTTTTCCGATAAAAAACATGCTGATCACGACCAATGCAGCACTTGCGGAACTGGCCGATAGGCTTGGCCAGAGTCCGGAATTCGGCGTCGATATCGAGTTCGAGCGCCAGTCCACGTATTTTCCAAAACTGTGCTTACTGCAATTCGCGACCGCCCAGTCCGCATGGTGCGTTGATCCGCTGGCTCCCGATTTGGACCTAACGGTCCTAAGGAAACCGCTGTGTGACCCGACCATCGTCAAGCTTTTCCATTCGGCGCGTCAAGACTTGGAGGTGTTTTGGTGGTTGTGGGAAGAACTACCATCACCGGTGTTCGACACTCAAATTGCTGCAGCGTTCCTTGGCTTTGATCTTCAAATCGGTTTGACCTCGTTGGTTAAAGCGTGTCTCGAGATCGAACTGCCGCCCTCTGAAGCCCGGAGCGATTGGCGTCGGCGGCCGCTTAGCTCTGAACAACTGGCGTATGCGGCAGCCGATGTCGCGCATCTGTGTGCGCTAGGCACTGAATTGCGACAGCGCTTAAACACAGCGGGGAGGACAGCTTGGCATCAAGCACAATGTGCTGAATTGCTCGCTCCCGATTTATATGCCCCATCGCTGGATTCGGTTTGGAAACGCGTAAAAGGGAGCGGTAGGCAAAACGGTTTGGCCTTGGGTCGCCTGCAAGCCTTGGCAAGTTGGCGCGAACAGCTTGCTCGCGAGCGCGACCGGCCTCGCCAATGGATATTGAACGACGAGTCGCTGGTGACGATCGCCGAGCGCAATCCCAGCAGCGTATCGTCCCTGCAAGCAATTGATGGTATTCCAAAAAAATTAATCCGCGCCAGCGGCGCTGAACTGGTTTCGGTGGTTCAAGACGTCACCGACGCACCTGAAATCGATTCTTCGTCCACGCGGCTTGGCCGCGCAGAGCGCGAGGAAGCCAAAAAACTGTTGGGTTCGATTAGAGCGCTCGCCGAGGCGTCTGAAATTGCTCCGGGCCTCCTCGCGACGCGTAGAGAGGTCGAGCGTTATGTGGCCACCCGGGATCGCGAGCATTTACTGCGTGATTGGCGCCACGATTTGATTGCTGATTTATTGGATCCCACCGGCATCGAAGTGTAGATCGCACCCAACAGGCTTCAGAGATAATTCGAGAACTCTTTCTCGAAATTAGAGAAATACATGGATATGACGTTGATATCGAAGCTTTGCAGAATATCGGCTTTGCTCTCACGCTCCAGAAGAAAACGAAACGCAGCCTCGACGCAATCGGTGGGCGGGACCTTGCCGCCAGTGAGCTTCTCATAGGTCGCGGTCGATAGTGTAACTCGGTGTTTGGTGGCGCCAGCGGTATCGGAGACTTCGACGGCGAAGACCATCGGGTCGCCGTCCTGTTTTAATTCGACTTCAATCATTGCGAAATCACCGGATAAGCTCGTCCATTTACCTACTTTTCGATGCCCAGCAAGTCGATTTCAAACACCAGCGTTGCGTTAGGGCCGATCACGGCACCCGCGCCCTTGGCGCCGTAGGCTAGATTCGGCGGGATCACCACCTCCCATCGATCCCCCACTCGCATCAAGGGCAAGATTTCTTGCCAGCCTTTTATGACGCCGTTAATCGGGAAAGTTGCGGGTTCGCCGCGCCGCTTGGAACTGTCAAACTCGCGGCCATCGATGAGTTTCCCTTCGTAGTGGACTTTGACCGTATCTTCCGGCGCGGGATGGTCGCCGCCGCCGGACCTAAGCACTTTGTACTGCAAACCATTGGAAAGCTCCACGACACCTTCGTTTGCCTTATTGGCTTCCATGAACTCCTTCCCAACGCGGAGATTTTCTTTCAAGGCAACCCGTTTGCGTTCACCAGCTTTTTGAGCCTCTCCCCGCAAAGCTGCCGACATGTCGTCGGCCGACAAGCGGGGTTCGGAGCCCCCTAGGGCATCCTGCATGGCCATGTAGACGGCATCCGCATCCAGTGGGGCACCTTGGCGCAAAATGCTTTGCGTGAAATTGATGCCGATCGCGTAACTGTATTTCTCCGCCTCGGTTTCCAATGACGTCCCCACGGCCTGTACAACGCCGGTCGAGGAGAGGAACAATACAAACGCGAAAAGCAATCTGGTGCGGCGCAAGATCAAGACTCCATTAATCCATCGAGTGGACATATGTTCACACAATGGTGGGATATTGGCCATTTAAAAGCGACCTCAAATACGGTTTAGGAAGACATTTGCAACTACCGCGGCTGCGAATGCCGGCGCCAATTCGTAGAGATCAAACCAGCCACCATCAAGTTGCGGCCAGACAATCAGGACGATCAGCGCACTAACC
>JBCCEV010000077.1:0-19720 GCA_039030125.1 Pseudomonadota bacterium
AAGAAATACCAATGGGATGAAATCAAACCGCAGGTCCATCGTGTGACGATGCCTAATGGTCGCAGCGTGATTATTCTCGCCGAAGGTCGTTTGGTTAACCTCGGTTGCGCGACCGGGCACCCCAGCTTTGTGATGTCCAACAGTTTCACCAACCAGGTCATTGCGCAGATTGAGTTGTTCAACAACCCGCAAAACTACCCAGTTGGGGTCTACACAATCCCGAAAATCTTGGACGAGAAAGTCGCACGCCTGCATCTAGAGAAATTGGGCGTGAAATTGGATGAGCTTTCTAAAAACCAAGCGAAGTACCTTGGTGTACCGGCTGCAGGTCCGTTCAAACCGGAGCACTATCGGTACTAACAACACGGTGGCAGGTGGCGAAGGTTGCGAGTTTTAAACAGCCCCGAGCGCTACGGTTTAGTCACTAAAGTCTTGCACTGGTCGACAGCGCTATTGATCTTCGGGTTGATAGCGCTGGGCTGGTACATGGTTGATCTCACTTATTTCGACAAGTGGTACAACGAATCACTGTCCTACCATCGTGCCTTCGGTATTGTGGTGCTGGTACTGGGGATAGTAACCATCGCCTGGCGTCTTTTCTCAGCGTCACCGCACCACCAAGCTAGCTTGTCGCGTTTTGAAGCGATTGCTGCAACGGCAATGCATCACACCTTGTTCCTGCTGATCTTCTTGATACCAATCTCGGGTTATTTGATTTCTACCTCGGCGGGTAAATCAGTTGATATGTTTGGCTGGTTTGCACTACCGGCGGTAGCGAAAATTCCAGATGACGTGCGTGATTGGGCAATTGAATTGCACTACTACTGCGGCTATGGGGTTGGCGCTTTGGCCGCATTTCATGCGGCCGCCGCGCTGAAGCATCAGTTCATCGACAAGGATGGAACCCTTGGCAGAATGATTTGGAAGTGAGAGCTATTGGCGGATGCCTTCGATAAACAAACTGAAGTCCATGACTTCAGCCGCCGGACCCAGATTGTAGGATATTCCGAAATCCGCGCGCTTGAGTTGCGTGGTGGCTTCGAAACCGGCGCGATATCCACCCCACGGATCATCGCCTTCCCCCAGCACTTTCACATCTAAGGTGATCGGTTTTGTTACACCGTGCAGCGTCAGTTCACCCTCAAGTTGACCACCGCTTGCGTCGCCTGAGAACTTCGTGCTTTTGAAAGCGGCCTGTGGGAATTTTTCGACATCCAAAAAGTCCTCGCCGCGTAAGTGTTTGTCACGTTCGGCCCAGTTGGTATCGATGCTCGCGGGATCGATCATCAATTCGATCGACGAGCCCGTTGGATCGCCCTTATCCCAAGTGAAGGTTCCTTCAAACTGGTTGAAGCGGCCGACCATGGTGCTGATCCCAAGATGCGAAATCCTGAATTCAATAGAAGCATGGCTGAGGTCAATTTTGTAATTGGCAGCGGCGACATTCGTACCGAAGCCGACCAAAAGCCCAAAAACAATAGAATTCCAAACAAATTTCATTAATCGTATCTCCCTTGGTTTGTTTGGGTAGGTGTTTAAGTAACTCCGACTATCAAGGAGACCGGGCGAAGTTGCAAATGTTCCCATTGCCGGTTCAAAGGTTCATCACATGCTGGGCGGCGGTTATACTGCGCGCGGCATCGCCGCGGCCGGATTATCCTTGTCTTTTACGCTCTACAATTCCTATACCCGCGAAAAGCAGCGCTTTGAACCCCTCGATGAGAAACGGGTAACGCTCTATGCCTGTGGGCCAACGGTGTATAACCCGCCGCACATCGGCAATGCCCGCGCAGCGGTGGTTTACGATCTGCTTTACCGGGTGCTAATGCGACACTATGACAACGTTGTCTACGTGCGAAACATTACCGATGTCGATGACAAAATAAACGCTGCGGCGGCTGCAGCGGGGGTTCCGATCAGCGAGATCACTGATCGCTACACGGCCGTCTATCACGCCGATGTCGAGGCATTATGCGTGTTGCCGCCGGTGGTCGAGCCGCGGGCGACAGACCACATTGAAGAAATGGTGGAGATGATTCGAACCCTCATCGACGGCGGTTTTGCCTATGCCGCCGAGGGGCATGTGCTCTTCCATGTGCCGAGTTTTGCGGCCTACGGAAAGCTATCTGGGCGGAGTCGCGAAGATTTGATTGCAGGCGCACGGGTCGAGGTTGCGCCGTTTAAACGCGATCCGGGCGACTTCGTGTTGTGGAAACCCAGTACCGACGGGCAACCCGGCTGGGCCAGTCCTTGGGGCTTCGGGCGACCTGGATGGCATTTGGAATGCTCGGCGATGAGCAAGAAACATCTTGGGAACACGATCGATATTCATGGCGGTGGCAATGATCTCAAGTTTCCCCATCACGAAAATGAAATTGCGCAAAGCGTTTGCGCACACGATGGGCAAGCATTCGTGCGCTATTGGGTCCACAACGGTTTCGTCGAAATAGACAGCGAAAAGATGTCGAAATCAATCGGCAACGTGCTGTTGGTCAGAGACTTACTCAAGGACTTCCCCGGCGAGGCGATCCGCTTAGCACTGATTAAGACGCGTTACCGCGAGCCCCTGAACTGGAATGATGCGATCGTGAGTGACGCGAAATCGCAGCTCGATCGTATCTATGGAGCACTTGAGCGACTGGAGCATGTTGGCGCCACCGATGTGGGCGCTCATCCGAGCTTCAACGCGGCAATGGATGACGATTTAAACAGCCCGCTGGCAATCACGCACTTAATGGAGGCGGTTGCGGATGCGAATCGCAGTACAAATCCAGACGAGCAAGCGCTTCTCAAGGGGCAAATCTTGGCCTCGGGCAGGGAGTTAGGCTTGCTGACGATGGCGCCCTCCGAGTGGTTCCGCGGGCAAAAACAAGACCTTGATATCGACAAGATTGAGTCTTTAATCGCCAAACGCGCGGCAGCACGGAAGGCCAAGGATTGGAGCGAGGCGGATCGGGTGCGCGATGAACTTGCCGCCTTGGGAGTGACCATAAAGGACACCAGCGAGGGCACCGAATGGCGTGCGGAGTAGAGATTTGAACGATAAAAAACTTGAGCCCTCTCAAGAGATCCTTGATGCACAATCGGAGCTCATTGCGAGCTTCCAGTTCTTTGAGGATTGGACCGATCGCTACCAGTACATCATTGATCTGGGGCGCCAGGCGGAGCCGTTTCCGGAGGCGCAAAAGACCGAGGAAAACCGCCTGCACGGCTGCCAATCGCAGGTTTGGATGGTGATCGAAAAACGAGGGGATCGTTTGCATTACGAAGCGACGAGTGATTCGTCGATTGTGCAGGGACTGATTTCGATACTGCTCCAGATTTATTCCGACCGGCGTCCGGCAGACATTCTAGCGACGCCGCCCGACTTCATCGGCGAGATTCAACTGGCCGAACACCTATCGCCCACCCGCAGTAACGGTTTACATGCGATGGTTCAGCAGATAAGGCAGTTCGCCGTCGAAGCGATGGTTTCCGCCTGAAAGCTGCCGCGCTGAGCGGTCCTTCTTGTCGCTCAAAAACTTGTGGCAATCCCGGCCAGCGCGCCGACACGCGCTGATGGGCAAGGGAAGCTAAGAGTCCTTCAACTGTTCCCAGATTGCCTCGAACTTTCTGTGATTGTCTTTAAAGACCTGAATCAGCGACGGGTCAAAATGCTCCATCGGATCGATGCGGTCGTCACCCTTGGTGATTATTTTGATGGTCTTGGCGTGACTGAACGAGGGTTTGTAAGGCCGCTCAGAGCGGAGCGCGTCGTAGATGTCGGCGATCTGTACGATCCGAGCGGAGAGGGGAATGTTATCGCCAGCAACGTTATATGGATATCCTGTACCGTCCCACTTTTCATGATGATTAAGCGCGATTTCGGCACCCATCGCCAAACGCGGTGAGTCTTTGAGGATTTGAAACCCGTACAAGGTATGGTTATCCATCTCCGCCCGCTCGGCAGTATCAAGGGGACCTTTTTTCTTGAGCACCGCCGAATCGACGCTCATCTTCCCGACGTCGTGCAATTGGGCCGAGTAGCGCAATTCATCACACCAGGGATCTGGCATGTCTATGAGTTTGGCAAGCAGATAGCTGTACTCGTTCACCCGCACAATATGGTTGCCGGTCTCTTCGTCGTGAATCTCGGCCGCGCGCGCGAGTAATTCAACCGAGATTTGGAAGGCTTCTTCAGTTTCTTCTTGCAGGCTGGTGATCTGGGCACGTTGCTCGTTGAGCTGGCGGTTCCGCGCGGTTAGGGTGCGATTTTTCGCTTTGATCTGCTCCAGCATCTCGGCTCGCTCGATGCTGTGGCCAACAACTCTCGCGATTGGCGCCACCAGTTGCTCCACTTCAGGTTCGAACGGCACGGGCTTTTTGCGGCCCTTGGGGCAGCAATTAATGAGTTGGACGACCCCTATCACCTCGTTCTGAAAGTTCTTGAGGGGGAAGCAGAACATCGAGCGCGTTTTGTAATTCGGCAGTTCGTAGGCTGGGTCGAAGCGAAAGGGGCTGCGCTTTGGGATCTCGTAGACGTCGTCAATCAGAACCGTGCGGCCTTTATCGGCGACATGCCCTGCGATAGTGCCAGTACCGATGGGCACGATGAAATCGGCGCGTTTAACTTTGACGCGATCGTTTTGTACGCTCGCCGGTTCGAGCCAGCGTTTTTTGCCCTTCTTGCGGGCGATAAAAATTGTTCCTGCTTCCGCTTTAGTCATTAACCGACTTTTGCGCAGGACCTTATCGAGCAGCTCACCGACCGAGCGGTTCTTCTGCCCCTCAACAAATTGTAAGAACTCGAGAACCTGGTCAGAACTCACAAAAACCCCCGAGGTCGTTGCCAGGTCATTCAACGATAGCACAAAGTTTCGCCGGGTCAGTGTCAAAAGTCGTGTCAGGCGAGAAACTGTGATCGGGCGCAAGTTTTGTACATCCGGTATACTCCCTTCGACCGATTTTTTTGAGTTCTACATCCCTTCCTGCTTCCTCAATGACCGCGGGCTTTACTGAAATTAAGTCGCTCGATCTCCCGCGAATGGAGCTCGAGATATTGCGCTGCTGGCAAGCTGAAGATACGTTTGCCGCCTGTGTGGAAAATCGCGAAGGCGCCCCGACCTTCACCTTTTACGAGGGCCCACCGACCGCCAACGGCCGGCCCGGAATTCATCATGTTTTGGGCCGCACCATTAAAGACGTTTTTTGCCGTTTCCAAACGCTGATTGGCAAGCGCGTCGAACGTAAAGCAGGTTGGGATACTCACGGACTTCCGGTCGAGATTGAAGTTGAGAAAAGTCTTGGGCTCGATGGTCGGGAACAGGTCGAAGAGTATGGGATCGCGGCTTTCAATCAGGCTTGCAAGGACAGTGTTTCAAAGTACAAGAAAGACTGGGATGACCTAACGGAACGGATCGGCTACTGGGTTGACCTCACTAACCCCTATGTCACTTTCCACAATGAATACATTGAATCCGCCTGGTGGCTGATCAAGCAGATCCATGAACGCGATTTGCTTTACAAAGGTCACAAGATTCAGTGGTATAGCCCAGGCAGTGGCACTGTCTTGTCTTCTCATGAGGTCAGCCTGGGATACCAGGAAGTCAGTGACCCAAGCGTATACGTGCGCTTCCGCTCCGCTGTCCACAGCGACCTCTCGTTCGTCGCCTGGACGACCACGCCCTGGACCTTGATTTCCAATGTTGGCGTGGTGGTTGGCGACGATATCAATTACGCCACAGTCAAACTCGACGGTGAACGCTTGGTCATTGCTGAGGCGCGGTTGTCGGTGTTGGACGGCGACTACGAAGTACTCGAGATCCGCAAGGGCAGAGAATGGCTGGGCGAGCGCTACCATCCTCTGTTTAAGGTGGACGGGGCCGATTACAACGACGCCTGCTGGCAAATCTATTCCGCTGACTATGTCAGCGTCGATGACGGCAGCGGCATGGTGCACATCGCGCCGGCTTTTGGCGCCGAAGACTACGAGGTTGGCAAACGTTGCGGTTTGCCCATGATCAACCCCATGGGGTCGGATGGGGTCTTTAAAGCCTCGGCGCCCCTGGTAGGCGGTCAGTGGTTTAAAGATGCCGATCGACTGGTGGTGCGAGACTTAAAAGACCGCGGTTTGCTCTACAAGCGCTTAGAGTACCTTCACAACTATCCGCACGATTGGCGCAAAGGCACACCTTTGATGAGCTATCCGGTGGAGAGTTGGTTTATTAAAACGACGGCGATAAAAGATCGCCTAGTAGCGCTCAACGACACGATCAATTGGTATCCCCCGTCGATACGCCAAGGCCGTTTTGGCAACTGGCTCGAGAACAACGTTGATTGGGCGCTGAGCCGTAAGCGCTACTGGGGTACGCCGCTACCGATTTGGGTTTCCGATGCACCCGGCTCCGAATATTACGAGGTGATTGGCTCGATCGCTGAACTCAAAGAGAAATGCGACCAGGAGATACCAGATGATGGCAGCCTGGATCTGCATCGCCCATTTGTCGATGAACTGACTTGGCCGGCGCCTGACGGCGGTACGATGCGCCGGGTCCTGGACGTCCTGGATGTGTGGTTTGATTCAGGTGCGATGCCATTCGCGCAATGGCACGCGCCGTTTGAAAATCAAGACGTATTCGAGCGAAATTTCCCGGCTGATTTCATCTGCGAAGGTGTCGATCAAACGCGCGGCTGGTTTTACACATTGCATGCGATCGCGGCGCTGGTGAAGGACAGCATCTCTTTCAAAAACGTTGTTGTTAATGGGCTCATCCTGGACGAGAAGGGTGAGAAGATGTCGAAATCCAAAGGTAACACCGTTGATCCGTTTGCGACTGTTGAGAAACACGGTGCGGATGTTGTTCGGTGGTACATGATGAGTAATTCGCCGCCTTGGGACAGCATGAAATTCGCGGAACGTGGCTTGGTCGAAACCCGCGGCAAGTTTTTCGGCACGCTAGAGAATGTTTACCGATTCATGTCCAGTTACGCCAATATCGACGGCTTCGACACTGCCGCTGCGGTCGTTCCGTTTGCTGAGCGGCCCGAATTGGATCGTTGGATCATCAGTCGGCTGAACACCACGATGCGCGCGGTCCATGACGCCTTCGCAGGGTACGACGCAACAAGCGCGGCTAGAGCGATTGAGCAATTCGTCGAAGAGCTTTCGAATTGGTACTTACGCCGTTCGCGCCCTCGATTTTGGGCGGCCAAAAAGGCCGACGATGTTTCTGAGCAAAGCAAATTGGCGGCCTATCAAAGTACCTACGAATGCCTGCATGCCGTGGCCATAGCGATGAGCCCAATTGCGCCATTTTTCAGCGATTGGCTGTATCGCAATTTGGATATCGAAAGAACGCGAGGTTCTGTCCATCTCGCGAATTTCCCAACCATCGACGAGGGGGTGATCGATCGTCGGCTCGAAGAGCGTATGGATACCGCGCGGCGAGTTGTTCAGCTCGTATTGCTACTTCGCAATCGCACGCAAATCAACGTGCGCCAGCCATTGTCACGACTGCTGTTAGTGGTCGGCAATGATCTGCGAGAAGAAGTGGTATCGCAGGTGGCCGAGATAATTCTCGATGAAGTAAACGTTCAGCAAATTGAGTACATCGAGGATTCGAGCGCGATTGTGCGGCGGTCAGCGAAAGCCGATTTCAAACTGCTGGGTAAGAAGCTCGGCAAGCAAATGAAAGAGGCGGCGGCGTTGATTGCGGCGATGAGCGAAACCGAGATTAGCAACTTGCTTGCTAGTGGGACTCATCGTTTGACGCTGAGCGCGGGCGACGTCGAGATAAGCGCCGAGGAGGTCCAAATTTTAAGCGAGGAAATCGGCGATTGGTCGGTGGCACAAGATGGCGAGATAACCGTCGCGCTAGACACCCAAATCGATGCGGAGCTTAAAAGCGCTGGTTACGCGCGCGAATACGTCAATCGTGTTCAAAACATGCGTAAAACGGCCGATTTGGAACTCACCGACCGCATCAAGGTCGAGTATCAAACGAACCAGGAGTTGGCCAGTGCGATCACTGCTCAACAGCGGTATATCATGGGCGAGACGCTAGCGGTGGAATTTGTCGGGAAAGATGACCCCGCGGGACAATTTGTCGAAGAGCATGAAATCGACGGGCATAACGTCACTATTGCAATTGAAGTCCAGCGCTAGCGCCGCTTGCTGTTACTCGGAGCACTTTAGGGGCCGCCAATGAAATTGTATCTGCTATCAAGCATTCTGATATTGCTAGCCGTGATGGCGACACCCTGCGCGATAGCCGAGGAGATGCGTACACCTACTGAAACCGTCGAGGGCGCGATTAACAAGGTGCTTAAAGCGTTGCGCGATAAGGACCTTGACCAAGAGCAGCAGTGGGAGCAGATTGGCCTGGTGATCAACGCCAATTTCGATTTTCGTTCTATGTCCCAGAGCGTATTGGCCAACGAATGGCGTTCGGCCAGTGCCGAGGAGAAACGAAGGTTTGTCGAGTATTTTTCGCAATATTTGGAAGACACTTATCGGACCAAGATCGAAGCTTATACCGACCAGCACGTCGAATACCTTTCTGAGAACGTGCGGCGTGACCGCGCGGTTGTTGATACCCAAATAGTAACGAGCGCAACCCGCATACCGGTGACTTACCGATTGCGCGTCCATCAAGATCGATGGTTAGCCTACGACGTCGTTATTGAGGGAATTAGTCTGGTTGCGAATTACCGCAATACCTTCAGCGCAATTGTTAAGTCCGAAGGCGTTGAGGGCCTGCTTGCCAATTTGGAAGGCCGGATTGCGGCTTACAAGAACGAGCGCGAGTCGCGCAAAGAAGAAACCTACGACGACTCTGCGTACTGATTATTGGTCGGTGGAGCTTTGTGCCACTTTGATTTCAAGATCGTCGATGAGGCCTTCGATCCCTTTGTTTCGCACGATGCTTTGAAAACTTCCGCGATAGTTCCGCACTAAGCTGATCTGCTCCACGACGACATCGTACGCCATCCACACGCCGTCGCGGTCATACATTTTGTAGTCGACCGGGATATCAACGGTATTGGTTTTAATCAGGGTTTTAACTGTGGTGAGTTTCTCGGAGCGCTTTTTCTCACCCAGGTATTCCACGGTTTCATTGCTGTAACCCGAAATCTTGCGCCAATAGATATTGCTCAGTAGATCCTTAAAGAGCTCAGTAAATTTGCGCTGTTGCGGTTTGCTGGCCTTCGACCAATTGGTGGCGAGAACGCGGTTGGCCATCGCGCGAAAATCAAAGTGTTTGTAGATGAGGCCCTTGACTTGTCGTAGCTGCATTTCCTCGGACAAACTGTCATCGGCTAAGGCGTTTATGATCCCATCAACAGTGATTTTCACTGTTTCCTCGGCTGTCGCCGGAGCGTCCGCCGCATGGCTGAAAACCGGCCCTAGCAGGGTTAAAGCGAGCAAGGCGGCGCAGTGGGTGCGAATTCGCGGGATATTCCGAGCAAACATGGCGATCTCTTTATTCTGTGCTTTCAAAAATGTATTTGCTGATTAATTCTTCAAGGCTTATCGAAGATTCGGTCTCGAAGATAACGTCGCCATCTTCGAGCATGACCTCGGACCCGCCAGGCGTAATTTTGACAAACTTATCACCAATGATCCCCTCAGTACGGATCGAGGCGATCGCGTCTTCTTGCAGGGTGACCCTCGGATCAAGCGCCAGGCTTACGACGGATTCGTAGCTCTCAAAATCGAGCTCAATATTATCAACCTTGCCGACCCGGACCCCTCCGATTTCGATAAACGCCCCCGGTTTTAATCCTGATGAGGATACGAAACGTGCTTCTAGGCGGTAGGCTTGAGAGCCGAAAATATCGAGGTCGCCAAGCTTTACCGCCATATAACTCAGGCACAATAAGCCGATGACCATGAACACGCCGACGGATGCTTCTACCCGATTGTTACTCATCGTTCTCTCCGGTTGACGCTAGAGCATTAGCGCACTAATTAAATAGTCAGCAAATAGAATACTAATCGAGGCTATGACAACGGCATCCGTTGTGGTTCGGCTTACACCTTCGGCGCCGAAGGCAGGTTCGCGCCCGAGGTGCATCAAAAAAGCTTTGCCGGTGCACACCCAGGCAATAATGGCGCCGAACACCGTGGCTTTAGTGAGATTCATCGCTAAATCACGCCACAGAACACTGTCGGCCATGCTCACGAAATAAGCACCTTCGCTGAGATCGAAAATGACAACGCCCACAAACCATCCGCCGCCGATACCGATGATATTAAAGAGCGCCGTGAGCAGCGGAACTGCAATGACGGTGGCGATAAATCGCGGAGTGACCAAATAGGCATAGGCATCAATCGCCATGCATTCAATCGCGTCAATTTGATTGTCGCTGCGCATGATGCCGAGTTCGGCACACATCGCCGATCCGGCCCGCCCGATCACTATCAAGGCCGTTAGCACTGGTGCTAATTCCCGGATCAGACTTAGTCCAACCGCAGAACCGAGCAGACTCACCGAGCCAAAACGAACCAAGGTGTCATAGAACTGTAGCGCCACCACCATTCCGACGAACGCGCCAGCTACGCCGATAACCAACATCGAGCGCGCGCCAATGAAATGGATTTGGCGGATGAGAACCCCGATCTGCAAGCGTTGTGTGACGCCAGCCATGATCATCCGCCAAAAGAAGATCCCCATGCGGCCAAGGCCTTGCAGGCGTTCGAATACGCTGTCACGCGCACTGGCAGTCAGGGTTGGCATTGTTCAATCATCGGAAGTTTCACCCGTTAGCCGTGAGAGGTAGGTCTCCGCGTCGATGCCATCGCTCATCGCGCGACGCGCCAACAGTGCTTGCACTGCGGGGTCTTCAGAGCGCCGGATTTCATCCACGTTTCCAATTGCGCGGATTTTCCCGTCGCCGATGACCATGATCCGATCAGCGATTTTCAGCGCGCTCTCAAGCTCATGGGTAATGACAATAATGGTCATGGATAGCGAGTCTCGCAAGCGCAAGATCAACTGATCCAGCTCAACCGCCGTGACTGGGTCAAGACCCGCGGACGGCTCATCAAAGAACAGAACCGATGGATCGGTGATCACCGCGCGCGCCAGTCCAGCTCGTTTTAACATGCCACCGGAGAGCTGTGCAGGCATATAGTCTTCGGCGCCCGACAGGTTCATTAACTCAAGCTTGAGGCGGCACATGATCCGGATGGTTGCCGGGTCGAGCTTGGTATGTTGCTTGAGGGGCAGCTCGATGTTGTCTGCCACCGACATGGAATTGATTAAGGCACCCGATTGGAACGCCACTCCAATCTTTTTTCTGAGATCGATGAGCTCAGCGCGTGAGATATCGAAAATCGATCTGCCGAGAAGCTCAATGTGACCGCTGGTGGGCTCTGCAAGTCCAATAAGATGGCGCAATAGTGTCGTTTTTCCGGAACCACTGGAACCCATGATCACGAATATTTCGCCTTGCTCTACTGCAAAGCTGATGTCGTCGTGGATTCTCGTCTGCCCGTATTGGGAGACCAGATTGCGGACCACGACGGGCGCGCCGGTGTCGTCGTTAGCGGTATTCACGGTTGGGTGTGTGGCTATGGGGATGGCCGCGTTAAATCGTTATTATGATCGGTATTATTATTGGGAACGTAGTGTAGGCGTTTCGCGCGTGCTTTGCGAAACGTCATTGCGCCGGCTGGCGTTCATGGATTTAGAAACCTCAACATTGCTCGATTTCTTAAGCGACCGTCAGGCGGCCGGCAGCAAGGTATTGCTGGCTACCGTGGCGCACACCTGGGGCTCATCACCGCGACCAGCGGGCGCGATGATGGCCATCGATGACGCAGGTGCATTCGTAGGCTCAGTGTCCGGTGGCTGCATCGAATCCGAGCTCATCGATAAGGTCTCGTGCGAGTTTCCCGAGACGTTAATGACCTGGCATTACTCTTCCGACGACAACCGGTCGCTGCCCTGCGGCGGAAAGCTTGATCTCGTCATTGAACCGCGGCCAAAAGATGAGCGTCTTAGCACGCTGCGCGCGCTTGCTATGGAGAATCGGAGAGTAAAAACGACGTTCGATTTGGCCCAGCAGGTGGTCCAGGTCGATGCAGCCGATACCGAAGAAGTGGGGTCGATCGGTGATGGGCGGGTGGTGGTGATCCGCGAACCTCAGTGGCGTTTGCTAATCGCTGGAGCGGGCGAATTATCGGCGCTGGTTTGCCGGATGGCGCTAATGTTGGGCTACGCGGTTGAGGTTTGCGAACCGCGTGAAGCGTATCGGTTCTCATGGCCTGTCGAAGAGGTGCCAGTTGCGCCTGCCATGCCCGATGATTGGTTGCTGGCGGCGGGCGTCACCGAGACCACCGCGATCGTGGCCCTGACTCACGATCCCAAGGTCGACGATTTAGCAATGCTCGCGGCGGTGGAGACGAATGCCTTTTACGTCGGTGCCTTGGGTTCGGCGCGCACCAGCAACAAGCGGCGAACACGGCTACGCGAGCACTTTGATCTCTCCACACAAGCCTTAAGTCGAATTGTCGGGCCGATCGGCATTGACTTAGGGACGCGTCGCGCCCCAGAAATCGCACTTGCGGTGATGGCGGACATCACCGCGCGGCGCAACGCGGTAAGTATCGAGTCGTCGCGCGTGGTTAAGGCCGTGAGCGATTAAGCTTCAAGGGCTGTTATTGGCTGCCGGCCAAGGCCGGCGATTTGGCGGCGATAAATTGGTGGCCCCACTGGGGCGCTCGACCGTCGGCTTAACCGCCGCAAACCACCTGCGTGATGCGCTTGCCAACGTTCTGGTCGTGGTGCGCTCGCTTACCGACAACAACGCTGCGATGTTCGCAGCCGAAGGCTTTGAGGTGATCGGCTGCGAGCGGGCGGTGGAGGGCATGGGATGCAGTCTGGCTTGTGGGGTAAGGGCTTCGTGCGGAGCTGAAGGTTGGTTGATCGCACTTGCTGATATGCCGTTTCTGAGTCCGCTGACGATTGCTGCCGTGGCACAGGCCATTGACGATCCCCGTGGCATTGCCGTTGCTCGCTACGCCTCTCGGTTAGGCCACCCGGTCGGTTTTGGCAGTGCCTATCAGGCTGAGCTGGAGGCTTGCGGCGGCGATAGGGGGGCCCGGGACCTGTTTGCAAAGCATGCAGGGCAGGTAACTCATGTCGATGTCGAAGACGAGGGTGTCGTGCGAGACATTGACCGGCGCGAGGACCTGACGGGCGGGGTTGGTTTAAGCAACTAGGATTTCGTCAAGCGGCGCCGGTCTACCAAAATGAAAGCCCTGCGCGTAATCAACACCAATCGCGCGCAGCTCATCAAGCGTCACATCATCTTCCACGAACTCGGCGATGGTCTTCTTGCCCATAACGTGACCGATTTCGTTAATCGCGCGCACCATCGCTAAATCAATCGAATCGTTCGCCATGTCACGGACAAAGGCACCATCGATTTTCAAGAAATCCACCGGCAGATGTTTGAGATAGGCTAGCGAAGAGAAACCACGCCCAAAATCGTCCAGTGCGAACCAACAACCGAGTTCCTTGAGTTGCGCGATAAAACGCGAGGCCTGAATCAAATCGGAAATCGCTGCGGACTCGGTGATTTCGAAACAAAATTTTGTGGGTGAGATCGAACTGCGCTCGAAACGGCTGATGATAAATTCGAGCATTTCGTCATTACCAATCGACTGGCCGGAGAGATTGATCCCCAGAATATTGATATGGGTGAGTAGTTCTGGATTTTCCGCCAGCCAATTGAAGACGCGCGCGATCACCCAACGATCGAGGCGGCCAGCGAGGTTGTAGCGCTCGGCTGCCGGTAAAAACTCATGCGGCATGATAATGGCGCCGTTTTCATCATGCATGCGCACCAGCAATTCGTAGTGGGCGCCATTGGCCTGTGGTGCACTCTGCAGTGGGGTGATGGCTTGAAACCTCAAGTCAAATCGATCATCGGCCAGCGCGTCGTTGATCCGCGTGGCCCATCGCATTTCCCCATGGTGGGTAGTTACCAACTGATTATCTTCTTGATAGGTATGGATCCGGTTTCGACCCGAGTCTTTAGCGGCGTAACAAGCGGTATCGGCCATACTTAGAACATTGCTGGTGCTTTCGCAGGCGCGATTGATGGGCACGATGCCGACACTGGCGGAAAGCTTATGCCGGTTACCCTCCCACGAGAAAGAATGATTTTCGATCGCTTGGCGCAGCGCCTCTGCGGCAGCACGCGCGGCCTGGGCCGGGCAATCTTCGATCAAAATCGCGAATTCATCGCCTCCGATCCGCGCAATCGTATCCCGTTTTCGAACGATTGATTTTAGGATCCGCGCCAACTGCCGCAGCAATTCATCTCCTGCATCGTGCCCGCAGGTGTCGTTAATGATTTTGAATTGGTCAAGATCGACAATCGCGAGGGAATGCTCGGTACCTTCGGCATGCGCGCTTTCGATGACTTGAGTCAGACGCTCCTCAAGCATGCGGCGGTTCGCAAGGCCGGTTAGATCGTCGTGTTGGGATTTGAAATTAAGCTGCTCGGTCAAACGATAGGTGTCGTCAATATCCTCACAGGTCATCAAGACCATTAAATTGCCGTTGTCGCCGATCGCCCGCGCAGTAGTGCGCATCCAAAATGCGCTACCGTCGCGGCGCAGCATACGAACTTCCCAACGATGTAGCCGGCCCGGGATTTCAATTGCATTCTTCAAATATTCATCTGCGGTGAGTCGGTCTTCCTCAACGTAGAGATCGAGCGCCGGGCGACCTTCAAGCTCATTACGGCCGTATCCCAAGGTCGTAAGTCCGAACCGGTTGGCGTATAAGATTGTGGCATCGCGGTCGAGCGTGAAACAGGTCATTGGCGTGTTGTCATAGATCACGCTGTATCGCAGTTGATCATGGCCAAACTCATCAGCTCTGAGCTGCGGACCATCGAGCGTGAGGTTCATTCGGTCGATTGGTTCTGCCGCGTCTTCGCCCGTTTCCTGAACGCGCAGTCGCGCTATCGATTCTTTAAGCGTGAGTTGAGTCTTTATCCTAGCCAGGAGCACGGGCATGTCGCCCGGTTTCACAATGTAGTCGTTGGCGCCGAGTTCAAGCGTTCGATTGATGTCGGACTTGTCGCCGCTTGCCGCCAGCATGATTACGGGCAGTTCGTTTTCCGAGTAGGTGTGGCGTATGCGTTCAAGCACCTCGTCGCCACCAATCCCCGGCATTTGGAGGTCGAGGATCACCAGATCAAAAGGCTGATCTTCGATGAGTTGGAGCGCTTGTGCGCCATCACAGGCGGTTGCGACGCTGAACCCTTTCGCTGAGAGGCGAACGGAAATCGCCTTGCGGATTGTGGGGTTGTCATCAACCGCGAGCACACAGGCGGAGCGCGTCATACTACCTCCGAGGAATCTAAACAATATCTGACCTGATCCGACCATGCGGGCCGGGGCCGTCAAGTTTAGACGCTCTGGTCGGATAGCCGCAATAAAATTCTTAGTCTGGGAAGGGAGTTATCTAAAAGATTTGAGAAGCCGCTTTCAAAATGTTGCGGATCTTTCACAATTCAGCAAATTTGAAGAAATTACTTTCCTTATATTCTTTAAGATTTTGTTTTTTCTGCTTTTTTAAGATCTCTCTGCTAAGGCCCAGTATGACGCTTCCCTGCCATTTTGTTTTGCGATCGGCGTTTGCATAACAGTGTTCCTCCAAGATCTGCAGGGCGGCTGCGAAATCCTTATCAACGTGGTGTCGAATGGTATTGATGGTGGGTCGAGCGTTGGTGCTCAACGCGTGTTGAAACCAAACACGCAGCGCCTCCATCGCCGCTTGGGGGTCATTGGCGCGGCACGCGTGCTCGAACCTTTTGTAGGCCTTGGCGGTATTCTCTTGGTGTTCGAAATCTTCGCCACTGGTTTCATCGCGCCTGGTCGCTGTGCTTTTCCACCAAGCCACGACAGTAATTAGCCAGAACGCCAGCAACACGGCGGCAGCCGCTTGCCAGCGCCATAATTCAGCGCCCGGGACGACAGCTCGCAGATCAGGGTTCGTTACAACGCTGGGTTTTGCCGGTGGGGTAGCGCCAGGCGGGTCCGCGTTGCGGTTGACTGAGAATAACCGGGGTTGAACTTCGGCGTACTCCAACGCGTCTGTTTGGGTATTCCACCAGGGCAGCCGAAGCGCTGGAAATGCGACTTCTCCGGCCTGGTTTGGCACCACCGCATATTTTTCCTGCCGCACTGCGGTGAAGCCGCTCGTTAAATTTTGTTCGTTCGTTTGCGGCTTATCCGCGTAGATCTTGGCGCCCGGTACAGCAGGAAGCTCGAACTCTGGTAGCTGGCCTGCAATTAAGCCGTCTGCCCATAAACGGATGGTGCGTTCCAAAGGTGCTCCGATGCTGATGCTTGTTTCCTCGGGCGTCCATTCGTCGTAGAAGCGCAGTCGCTTCGCGGGCAGCCAAGCGGCGCCATCTGGGTAATCCGCGGGGATCGGCTGAACGTTGACCGTTAGTGCTTCCGATAACAACGACCGTGGACTCACCGAGCCCAGCGGGTCAAAAAAAGATCGTCGTCCAACGACGATGTTGGCGCTCAACTGAATCGGTTCAATGGTCAAAGTGCCGCTGGCTTGGGGGAAAATTGCGTAGCGTTGTTCGTAGCCTTCGTAGGTGTGTCCGTCAACGGTGGTCGCAAACTGTCGCCCTTTATCGAGGGCCTTAATAACCGCATCGCCCTTGGAAGTGACCTGGGATAGGCGCGGACTGGAAAGCTGCACACGATGCAGGAGGCGCACCGTGTAAATGACTTGCTGCTGAACGTAAGGGCGGTCGTTGTCCACCTCCACCTGCAGAAGAATCTCCTCGACTGATCCAGAACGGCGATCTGCGGAGGCCCCGACGATAATGGTGCGGCGAGGGGAGCGGAACGATCCGATCCTGAATGAGGGGATCTCGATAGGACCGGTTTGCTCGGCGATCACCGACACTGCCCAGCTTTTTGTTTGCATTTGCTTGCCGTTGACCCACCGGATCGAGGTCTGCGATTGCACACCAAGTACCCGCAAAATATTCTCCAGAGCGCTGAAGTCTGGAGGGTCGTCGATCGGCTGATCGGTGTGGAAGGTCAGTTGAAACGATTCGCCAGCGCGAGGCGCTTCAGGCTCAACTTCAACGCCAACAAATGATTGCGCTGGCGGGGCAACCAAGACACCGATCAACACCAAGGAAACTAAGCCAGCAAGCCCTGAGCTTTTTAACGCGATTTTCATTAAAAGATCTACCAGCCTTGACCAAGCGGCGGTTGGCCACCGTAGATGCGCTTGTATTGATATTCGAACTTCCTGCGCAGCAAGCCACCCGGGTCATCTGGGATCTGGCGTAGCCATTGTTCGGTAGCCTGCGCCAACTCTTCATCGCTCGTACCCGGTCGCTCGGTTTGTGCCGCGCGCTCGCCGTCGGCGTCATTCTCTGAGTCATCCTCGCCCTGAGAAGCTTGGTCTGCGTCATTGTCCGCCTGCTCATCGCTTGGTGAGTCGCTGCTGTCGGTTTGCTCCGCTTGTTGGCTTTGATCGCCGTGTTGTTGCGTGTCGCTACCTTGTTGCGAACCGTCACTGTCGCTGTTCTGCGCGTTCTGCTGACCCTGCTCACCGCTATTGTCGTCTTGTTGCTGTTGCTGTTGCTGTTGCTGTTGCTCCTCGCCCTTTTCATCGGACTGCTGTTGTTGGGCAAGCAACGCCTTGATTAGGTCACGATTATGAATCGCGTCGGCGTGCTCGGGTGCCTGTGCTAGGGCGTTTTCGTAGCTTTCCAAAGCCTCTTCATAGCGTCCTAGACGGGCAAGCGCGTTGCCGCGGTTATAAAGGCTTGTCACGTCGTCGCGCTTGGCAAGGTGATCAACGGTACCGGCGAAATCTCCGTCACGATAAGAGGACGCCCCTTTCCAAGCCTCGTTTTCGAAAACGGTGGAAGCCTCGTCATACCGCTCTGCGTCAAATGAGCGTTGGCCTTCCTGATCGCGGGTAAGCCACGGCGAGGCTTCGGCATCCCAGTGCTGGGTAAGGAGTAAGAGCGGGAGCAGATAGCTCGCGAGCAGACCGCGGCGAAAGGTGAGGGCGCCAATCATGAGTAGGGGGAGCAGCAGGGTCGGTCCGAACTCCCGCCATCGGGCGCCTTCAAGGTCTGCGGCCTCGGAGTTCTCATCCAGCGCATGACGATCGGCAATTAAAGTTTGTATTTCCTCGCTGTCGGTCCGCGCAGTTTCATAGCGGCCGCCGGTGCCAAACGCCAGGGCGCGTAAGGGGGCCGTTTCGAGTTTCGCGACGATGATCTCGGCATCCGTATCATCTTTCAGAAAATTCCCATTACCGCTGGGAATGGGCGCCCCGCCTTCGGTCCCAATCCCGAGCACCGAAACCTTAAGCTGATCCGCTTTAGCGAGATCGACCATTGGCGCAACGGCGCCCTCGGAGATCCCGTCCGTTACGATCAACACGTCGCCATTACTGACGCCCGATTGCTTTAGAAGGTCGTTCGCCATTTGCAGCGCGGCGAGCGGGTTGCTGCCCTGCCGCGGCATGATGCCGGTTTCTATGGCGTTGAGCTGGGCTTCAATCGTAGCGGTATCGGTGGTCAGCGGCGTGACGACAAAGGGATAGGCCGCATAAACCACTAGCGCGGTTTGTCCGGTTTGGCGTTTGGCCAGCAGATCGGCGATCTTAAACTTCGCGCGTCTCAATCTGGAGGGCGCGATATCCTTGGCGTTCATCGACGCCGAAAGATCGAGGATGACTACCAGTGCTTGCTGATCCCTAAAGACCGGCACGGCTTCTCTCTCCCAGGTGGGGCCAGCCATCGCGATGATCGCCAGGCCCGTGCCAAGCAGCGCGGCCGGTATCCATATTTTTGTCGCCCACGGGTCCAGCGTTCGAACGACGTGGGGAAGGAGATCCTCATCGACGAGCTGTCGCCATAGATTTTGCTTAGCGCGCCGCCGCATCGCAATAACGCAAAACGCCGCGAAGGGCACTAAGGCCCAGAACCACAGCGGCCTCAAAAAATGGAAGGTTTCAATCATCAAAACGACCTGATCGCAAAGTCACGCTTGTCGCCAGCAACATCACGGTGGCTAGCAGCAACGCCGTACCAAGCGGCCAAAAAAATAACGCTGTCTTGGGACGATAATGCTCGCCCTCATGTTCGATAGGCTGCAGGCGGTCGAGTTCTCGATAGATTTTTTCGAATTCTTCCGTGTTGTGTGCCCGGAAATATTGCCCCCCCGTCAGCTCCGCGATTTGTTGCAGCGTCTGCTCGTCAAGATCCGCTGATGGGTTTACGCGCACAGAACCAAAAAAGCCTCGTCGAATTTGTTCGTCGGCACCGATCCCAATTGTATGGATGGTGAGGCCGACATCGGCGGCAAGCTCAGCCGCGCGCAGCGGCTCGACACTCCCGGCGGTATTATGACCGTCGGTGATTAATATGAGGACTTTCTCGGGTGTGCCCTCATCACGCAAACGTTTTACGGCAAGCCCGATAGCGTCGCCAATTGCGGTTTGCCGCCCGGCGATACCGATCACTGCTTCATCTAACAAGCGGACCACGGTTGCTCGATCGAAGGTTAGGGGCACATGAAGGTAGGCTTGTTGGCCAAACAGGATCAGTCCTAGGCGGTCACTATCAATATCAGAAAACCTGTAATTGATATATGACCTAGGCTAATAGATACAAGATACAAAATGGTTCAGAAGAAACGAATGCCGTAGATATCGAGTAA
>JBCCEV010000078.1:0-19615 GCA_039030125.1 Pseudomonadota bacterium
GTGAACAAGCATCCCGCCAAGCCGCTACCGCCTTTGGAGCGCGCATTTTTAACAATGGTGCTATCCCAACAAGGTCAGGAAGTTGTCATTAAAGACGGTTACATCCCCTTGCCGGCCAAGGTCGTTGATAAAGTGCTCGGCTCAATGTTGAGCGACGTATCGAGCTAGGCGGCCATGCGCCCGGTTATGCGAGGTCTTCGTAGAGAGTTTTGGAAAAACACCTACGTCAAGAAGTCTATCAACGGTAAGTGTTTGAAAAGATGGTGGGTCGTGTAGGGCTCGAACCTACGACCATCGGATTAAAAGTCCGGTGCTCTACCAACTGAGCTAACGACCCGCAGGAGAAGGCGCGCGATCCTAGCGAATCTCGATTGAGCTGTACATGCGCGAGTGCTTTTTACGCTATGCCAGGGGCTTGAAATTTCGCCCTAGCACCCGTATACCCCTGTGCGCCTATATCAGAGTCTTTTGTGATGCCAATCTACGAATATCAGTGCGGTGACTGCGGCCATCAGTTTGAGATCATGCAGAAGATGTCGGACGACCGCCTCAGTACCTGCCCGGAGTGTGCGGCGGAGTCGCTGCAGAAATTGATTTCAAAGGTTGGATTTCAGCTCAAGGGCACGGGTTGGTATGAAACGGATTTTAAAAATAACGGCAAGAAACCGGCTGACGGTAAGAGCGACGACGGTGGGTCCAAGAAAGAGGATGGGGCCAAAGACAACAAAAAAGCGGACACTGGTAAGCCTGACTCCGCAAAAAAAGAGACAAAATCAAGCGCCTCCGCGTCTCCCAGCGAGTAGTTTCAGCCGCGCTCGCGTTTGCGGCACTGCAACGTCATCTCGTATCATGCCGCGCTCCTAAAGATGCCCCATGGTGGGGCGGTCGTCTTCGAGAACACCATGAGAGATCACTATTGTGGCGAACTGCGCGCTGACGCCATCGGCGAGGAAGTGACGCTGTGTGGGTGGGTTCACAATCGCCGTGATCACGGTGGCGTGATTTTTATTGATTTGCGCGATCGTGAAGGCGTCGCCCAAATTGTGATCGACCCAGACACCCCCGAAGCATTCGCCACCGCCGATCGGGCCCGTAACGAGTACGTCTTACGCGCTCGGGGTAAAGTTCGCGCGCGTCCCGATGGCACCGTAAACCCAGAAAAACCAACGGGCGAGATCGAGGTGCTGGTCAAGGACCTCGAGGTTCTCAACAGTGCCGAGACACCACCTTTTCAACTCGACGATGAGGGGGTACACGAAGACAACCGGCTGCGGTATCGATACATCGATTTGCGCACCGATCGCATGCGTGAAAACATCATCTTGCGCGCCCAAATCACCCGTGCGCTACGCGATTTCCTCGAGCAAGAGGGATTTTTGGAAATCGAAACCCCGATGCTCACCAAGGCAACGCCTGAAGGCGCGCGCGACTACCTGGTGCCGAGCCGCACGCAAGGTGGACGCTTTTTCGCGTTGCCGCAGTCCCCGCAATTATTCAAGCAGCTTTTGATGATGTCGGGCTTCGATCGGTACTACCAGGTCGTGCGTTGTTTCCGCGACGAAGACCTGCGTGCTGATCGCCAACCCGAATTCACACAACTCGATATCGAGCTCTCATTTGTTGACGAGGCCATCATTACTGAATTGATGGAGTCCATGATCAGGACGCTCTTCAAAGCCGTGTTAAATATCGATCTCAGCGATCCCTTTCCGAGGCTCACCTACGCCGATGCCGTGGCCCGTTACGGTATTGATCGCCCGGATCTGCGCAATCCTCTGGAACTCGTTGAGGTTGGTGACTTAATGCAGGACGTTGAGTTCAAAGTGTTCGCTGAGCCCGCCAAACAGCTCGATGGGCGCGTCGCAGCGCTCCGCGCACCCGGGGCGGGCGCACTGACCCGCAAGCAGATCGATGAATACACTGAATTTGTTGGTAACCACGGCGCCAAGGGGCTGGCCTATATCAAGGTCAACGATCTGAGTGCCGGCCGCGAGGGCCTGCAATCGCCAATTCTGAAATTCCTGCCCGATGAAGTCATCACCGCAATCATGGACCGTTGCGGTGCGCACAATGGGGATTTGATTTTTTTTGGGGCCGATCGCGCGCAGATTGTGAATGACTCGTTGGGCGCGCTGCGCAACAAGGTCGCCGCGGATCTCGGTTTGGTCGAAGATACGTGGCGCCCCGTGTGGGTGGTTGACTTCCCAATGTTTGACTGGAATGCCGATGACAAACGCTGGGAGGCGCTGCATCACCCTTTTACCGCACCGGTTGCAAGCGCATCAGAGGTGGCTGGCGATCCCGGTGGTGCATTGTCCCGTGCTTATGACTTGGTCTTAAATGGCACCGAAATCGGCGGCGGTTCAATTCGTATCCATCAGGCCGAAATGCAATCCCAAGTCTTCGAATTGCTGGATATCGGCGCTGAACAAGCGCGCACCAAGTTCGGTTTTTTGCTCGATGCCTTGAAATACGGATGCCCACCACATGGCGGGATCGCGTTCGGACTTGACCGTCTGGTGGCGCTTATTGCTGGAGAAGCCTCCATTCGCGATGTGATTGCTTTCCCCAAAACCCAAACCGCGAGCTGCCCGCTCACCGGAGCACCGGCTGACGTTCCTGAACGCCAGCTTCGCGACTTGTCGATCCGTGTTCGCAAGTCCACAAGCGATAAAGAAAACGAATCGACGACTTGAGTTTATTGCCTTAGATACCCATATTTCCTTGAGAGGCATAAGCTGGTAGGCCGATGACCGACGCCGCTATTCGTGAATCAATATCCAACGTGGTTACCGCCAGGCCGCCCATTGTCGTGCCGCCAACGCACACCGAATCGTTGGACCTCGCCGAGCGCGAGATGCTGCGTGACGAGATTAAGACCCTGCTCGCCCAGAAAAAGGGCGTTTTGGTTGCCCATTACTACACCGATCCCGAGCTTCAGCGTTTAGCCGACGAAACGGGCGGTCACGTATCAGATTCCCTGGATATGGCGCGTTTTGGTCACGAACACGCCGCGCAGCTTCTGGTCGTGGCGGGCGTTCGTTTCATGGGCGAGACGGCCAAGATCCTGAATCCCGAAAAGCGCGTGTTGATGCCGGATTTGAGCGCCGATTGTTCTCTTGACCGAGGCTGCCCGCCGCAAGAGTTTGCCGCATTTTGCGACCAGCA
Organism: Pseudomonadota bacterium; assembly: GCA_039030125.1. Classification (GTDB taxonomy): domain Bacteria; phylum Pseudomonadota; class Gammaproteobacteria; genus JBCCEV01. Next base: position 3,169 of record JBCCEV010000078.1, read on the forward strand.
CCCCGAGCGTACCGTCGTGGTCTACGCCAACACCAGCGCCGCGGTAAAGGCGCGAGCCGACTGGATGGTGACCTCCGGCAGCGCGCTCGAAGTTGTCCGTGCTTTGCATGAGCGCGGCGAGAAGATTCTCTGGGCACCCGATCGATATCTTGGCGACTACATTCGGCACAACACCGGCGCGGATATGTTGTTATGGAACGGTGCGTGCGTGGTGCACGAAGAGTTTAAGGGCCAGGAACTCAAGCAACTGCGTGCTCAAAACCCCGAGGCCGACGTTCTGGTGCATCCCGAATCGCCGCCCTCGGTCATCGAGCAAGCGGATTACGTGGGGTCGACTTCAGGCCTCATCAATGCGGTTAAGACTCGCGCGGCACAAACCTTTATCGTGGCAACGGATAAGGGCATTTTTTATAAAATGCGCGCCGCAGCGCCTGATAAAAATCTGCTCGAAGCGCCCACCAGCGGCAAGAGCGCGACCTGCCATAGCTGTGCGGCCTGTCCTTGGATGGCGATGAATGGGCTTAAGAAATTGCGCGATACGTTGCGTGAGGAAACCAATTGCGTGGAAGTCGCACCCGAGATCAGGCGTCAGGCCTTGCGGCCGATCAAGCGGTTGCTCGATTTTTCAGCGTCCTCCAAGCAGATAATTTACGGTAACAACGACGCATAACTTCTCGAAGACGCTGCAAATTACGCCATGATTTGCGAAAATGACAGCCGCCTTTTAAAACACGCTCTAAAGGAATGGCTGGACACAGTAAATGGGCGAATATTCGCCATCGCAAGGGTCGCCAGGACGCGAAGCGCGGCAAGCTTTTTACTCGCTTGATTCGCGAAATCACGGTTGCTGCTCGTCTCGGCGGCGGCGACGCAAATGCTAACCCGCGACTGCGCGCTGCTATCGACAACGCGCTCGGCAACAACATGCCCAAAGACACCATCGATCGCGCGGTGGCGCGGGGTTCGGGCGCGGCCGACGGGGAGAATTTCGACGAGATCCGTTACGAAGGCTATGGTCCGGGGGGAACAGCGGTGATGGTCGATTGCATGACCGACAATCGTAATCGTACCGTCGCCGAAGTCCGGCATGTGTTCACGAAGTGCGGCGGTAATCTCGGCACTGATGGCTCGGTTTCTTACATGTTTAAAAAGGTGGGGCTGCTTAATTTCAGTGACACCGCCGATGAAGAAACGGTGATGGATATGGCGCTCGAAGCCGGCGCCGATGATGTGATCAGCGCCGGTGATGGTTCGTTTGAAGTGCTTACCGATCCCGACGCCTTCACCGAGGTAAAAGACGCGATGGTGAGCGCAGGCTTGGAGCCCGAAAGCGCGGAGGTCACGATGCGCGCGGATAATGCAAGTGAACTCGACCTTGATGCCGCCGGTAAGATGATGCGCATGCTTGATATGCTCGAAGACCTCGACGATGTTCAAAAGGTTTATTCCAATGCGGGTATATCGGACGACATCTTGGCCGAACTCGATCTCTAGGCATCGGCGAGCTTGACCACCATCTTAGGCATCGATCCCGGATCCCGCATCACTGGGTTCGGGGTGGTGCGGATGGATGGTCACCGCGCGGAATACGTTGAGGCCGGTTGCATCAAGGTTACCGACCGCTCGCTGCCACGGCGGCTCGCTGAGATCTTTTCCGAATTAGGAGAGGCGATCGAACGTCTGCGACCGGATGAGGTCGCGATCGAAAAGGTTTTTGTTCACGCCAATGTCGATTCGGCGCTAAAACTGGGCCAGGCCCGAGGCGCCGCGATAGTCGCGGCCGCGAATAATGGTTTGGCCGTCGCTGAGTACTCGCCAAACGAAATCAAGCAAGCCATCGTCGGTCGCGGCCACGCTGACAAGCAGCAGGTGCAACATATGGTGCGCGCCTTGTTGAGCTTGGAGAAAGCACCACAAGCCGATGCTGCCGATGCGCTCGCGGTTGCCCTGTGTCACGCGCATACCCGCCAAGGGGTTGCGAGCTTGGCGATAGCGAGTTTGCAACGATGATCGGTCGGCTTCGAGGGACCCTAATCGCCAAAAACCCGCCGTCTCTGCTTATCGAATGCGCTGGCGTGGGCTATGAAGTCGAAGCTCCGATGACCACGATCTACGAGATCGGACAGCTTGATGGCGAGGTCACATTGTTTACCCATTTAGTGGTTCGTGACGATGCGCACCTGCTGTTTGGTTTTTCCTCTGATTCCGAACGCCGCATGTTTCGCGCGCTGCTTAAAGTCAGTGGGATCGGCGCGCGCATGGCCTTGGCGATCTTGTCCGGTATGGACGCCAAGGCATTTGCCGAATGCATCCACGCTGGCGACACGGCACGCTTAACTGCCGTTCCCGGCGTAGGAAAAAAAACCGCGGAGCGTTTGATCGTGGAAATGCGAGATCGCGTTGCAGATTGGCAACCGCAGGTTAGCGCGGTTGTGAACGCGTCGAGCGCACCACACAGTGTCTCGGCTGGCAATCCAGCGAACGACGCGATCAGCGGTCTAATCGCTTTGGGTTACAAGCCCCAGGAAGCCAGTAAATATGTCCTCGCGGTGGACACCGAGGGGCTATCGAGTGAGGCGATCATTAAAGAGGTGCTGCGGACGTTGGTGAACTAATGCGCAGCGTCGCGATCGCATGTCGCCTTAACCCGTTCAGGGTCATTGAGACGTCCTTGTCATTAACGTGAATTCTGAAAGCGAAGATAAGCAGCGTTTTACGACCGCCCTTGAGCGTGATGAAGACACGCTTGAAGATGGCGCGATCCGCCCTAAGTTCCTGGCTGATTATATTGGCCAGGCGCCCGTTCATGAACAAATGGAAATCTTCATCGACGCCGCGCGTCGGCGTAACGAGGCGCTCGATCATGTGCTGATTTTCGGCCCGCCCGGATTGGGTAAGACCACCTTGGCCAACATCATAGCGAACGAAATGGGGGTCAATCTCCGTCAAACCGCCGGTCCCGTGCTTGAGCGGGCTGGTGATTTAGCAGCGTTGCTAACCAATCTCGAAGCAAACGATGTGCTTTTCATCGATGAGATCCATCGCTTAAGCCCGGTCGTGGAAGAGATCCTTTATCCGGCGATGGAGGATTACCAACTCGACATCATGATCGGCGAGGGGCCGGCGGCTCGTGCCATCAAACTCGACCTGCCCCGCTTCACGCTGGTTGGCGCAACCACGCGCGCTGGCTTGTTGACCTCGCCGCTGCGCGATCGTTTCGGCATCGTGCAACGTTTGGAGTTCTATACCGTTGATGATCTCGCGTCGATCGTACTGCGCTCGGCGAAAATCCTAGGTGTTTCCATCGACGACACCGGCGCGCGTGAAATAGCGCGGCGCTCACGCGGGACACCACGAATTGCGAATCGTCTGCTGCGCCGAGCGCGCGATTACGCCGAGGTAAAGGCCGATGGTCATCTTGAAGAGAATGTCGCGAGCCGCGCGCTCGACATGCTTAACGTCGATGAGCATGGTTTTGACGTTATGGATCGCAAGTTACTGTTGGCCATTATCCAAAAATTCGATGGCGGCCCGGTCGGCATCGACTCACTAGCCGCGGCCATCGGCGAAGAACGCGGCACGATTGAGGATGTGCTTGAGCCTTATCTGATACAACAAGGTTTCATGATGCGCACGCCGCGCGGGCGCGTCGCGACCCGCAGCGCGTGGTCTCACTTCGATATGAGCATGCCCGCGCAGGCACACGATCCCGCGATAAGCGATCTCTTTGATCAATCCGGATCCGATGCATCGCAATGAACATCACGGGCGCTTAAGTGTCGAAGCTGACGAAGCTAAATATCACCGTCTATTACGAAGATACGGACGCCGCTGGCGTTGTCTATCACGCAAACTATTTGAAGTTTATGGAGCGCGGGCGCACAGAGTGGTTGCGCAAGCTCGGCTTCGAGCAGCGCCTGCTGTCCATACGCACTGGCGTCATGTTCGTGATTCATAAAAGCACCTTGAAATTTGTCAAACCAGCACGGCTCGACGATCAACTAACCGTGAATACCGAGGTCGAGGCTGTGCATGGGGCTAGCATCACATTCAAGCAATCGGTGCGATCGAGCGCGGACGATCTACTCTGCGAGGGAGCGAATCAAATCGCCTGCGTTGACGTTGAATCGCTGGCCCCTTGCCGGATACCCCAAGAACTGAGACAGGCTTTGTGAGAAAAGGGGCCAAGAATGGAAGCTGATTTATCGATCGCAAGCTTGATAGTCGGTGCAAGCCTGCTGGTGAAGCTTGTCATGTTGTTATTGCTGGCGGCCTCGGTCGCGTCTTGGGCAATGATCTACGCCAAGCGTAAGCAACTGCTGGCCGCAAGGCGGGATGTTGTTCGTTTCGAAGATCAATTCAGGGCCAATGAAAATCTGACCGCGCTCTACAACCGCGTTTCCAAGCATCTGGAGCGCGGCGCTTCAGGGATGGAGAAACTATTTGCCGCCGGTTTTAGAGAGTTTGCCCGCTTGCATAACCAGGCCGGGCTGCAACCGATGGATGTCCTTAGCGGTTCTGAGCGGGCGATGCGGGTCGCGGCGGCGCGCGAAATGGAATCTTTGGAAGGCGGGTTGGCTTTTTTGGCGACCGTCGGGTCGGTAAGCCCCTACATCGGGTTGTTCGGCACAGTGTGGGGGATCATGAATTCGTTTCAAGCCTTGGGGAACGTTCATCAGGCCACGTTAGCAATGGTCGCCCCCGGTATCTCAGAGGCTCTGGTTGCGACCGCGATGGGACTGTTCGCCGCCATCCCTGCCGTCATTGCCTACAACCGGTTTTCCGCCGATATCGATCGGATCACCGGTCGTTACGATATCTTCGTCGAAGAGTTCGTCTCTATCTTGCAGCGCCAGGCGCGCACCGAAGGCGCTGGCTCATGAGACGCCAACGCCGGATGATGTCTGATATCAACGTTGTACCTTACATCGACGTGATGCTGGTGCTACTCATCATATTCATGATCACCGCGCCCTTGATCACTCAGGGTGTCAAGGTTGAGCTCCCACAAGCCAACTCCAAAGTGATTGACGCCAAGGAAGAAGAACCGGTGATCGTAACCGTTGATGCCCAAGGTCAAACCTATGTTGATATTGGTGAGACCCCTGAGGAGGCCATCACCGACCAAACATTAGTCAATCGTCTCGCGGCCGTGCACAAGTATCGCCCTCAGGTTGAGGTGCTGGTGAAAGGCGACAGCGGCGTCGGCTACGGCCGAATTGTAGAGGTGATGTCTGCTATCCAGACCGCCGGGATCGGTTCGGTTGGTCTCATTTCTGAACCACGATCGAGTCGGTGAGGCGTCTCGCGTTTGAACGATCTTGCCAGTTCACCGGCGCCGGCCCGCCCCGCCTACAGTGCCAGGGATCATCGATTTACAGGCCTGCTCTTTTCATTGTTGGTGCACGCTGGAGTCGTCGCGTTGCTTAGCGTTAGTGTCAATTTCACGCCGAATGAAATAGGCGGCAAGAAATCCGAGCGAATTATCAACGCCGTGATGGTCGATAGCGCACAAGTTGAGGCCGAGCTGGCGAAGTTGAAGGCTGCTGATGCTGACCGGCAGCGCGAGGCGCAAGCGCTGAGACGCGAAGAGGAGCGGCGCGCTGCCGAGGCCAAAAAGGCCAAAGAGCAAGAACTAAAGCGCTTGGAAGAACTCAAAGCAGAAAAACAGCGTCTGAGCAAAGAGCGCCAGCTTGAGGACCAGCGCCGCAAGGAAGCCGAGCAACAGCGCCAAGCGGCGGAAACCGCGCTCAAGAAACAGCAAGACGCCGAGCGTGCCGCCGCGGCGGAACGTGAAAAGGAGCGCAAGCTCGAGGCGCAACGGCAGGCTGAGGCAAAACGTAAAGAAGAGGAGCGTCAACGCGCGCAAGCGGAGCGAGAACAGAAGGAAGCCGAGGCGCGGGCGGCTGAGATTGCCCAACGCGATGCCGAACAACGGGCTAGCGAGCTGGCGGCCGAGGAAGCGGCGTTGGAGGCGCAAGCCCAGGCCCGCCGGGACGAAGCCCAACTGGCACGCTATGTGGCGGCAATCCGCAATCGCGTGATTAGCTCGTTTACGGTGCTTCCCGGCCTCGAGGGTTTAGTGTGCACATTGAGGATCTCGTTGATCCCGGGCGGCGAAGTCGCCGGCGTGCAAGTGGTGCGCTCCAGCGGTAACGCTACCTTCGATCGTCAAGCGGAGAACGCGGTGCGAAAGGCCGCACCACTGCCGGTGCCCGAGCAACCCCGGCTGTTTGAAAAAATGAGGAACATCAATTTTGTTTTTGATCCACAAGGCTAGCCAGTTCGCGATGCGCTGTCATTTCATTGCCGCGCTAATCCTAGGTTACTCGACGCTCGGTTACGCTGAGTCCAGCGACCTAACCATCACTATCGACCAAGGCATGGCCTCTGCCCTACCGATTGCCGTCGTTCCTTTCGCAAGCGTCGGTGGCCGCGGGCTGCCGCATGACGTCAGCGCGATCGTTCGTTCTAATTTGGCCCGCAGTGGTCAATTCGCACCAATGCCTGTGGCTGATTTGCCCTCTCGCCCGCAAAGTTTTTCAGCGATTAATTTCAAAGACTGGCGTCTAACGGGTATGGAATACTTGCTCATCGGCAAAATCGTGCCCGCGGCCGAAGGTGGCTATGTGGTTGAGTTTCGTCTTGTTGATGTGTTTAAAAGCGAACAGCTCGTTGGTTATCGTATTCCCACCACGCTACAAAACCTGAGATTAACCGCGCATCACATCAGTGATTTGATTTACGAGGCGCTGCTCAACGAGAAAGGTGCGTTTTCCACGCGCATCGCCTACGTCACCGTCGATCGGTTAGGCAATGGTAAGAAACGCTATCGATTGCAGGTTGCCGATGCCGACGGTTACGACCCGCATACCGTGCGTGAATCCTCGCAGCCGTTGTTGTCGCCCGCATGGTCCCCCGACGGCAAGAAGATTGCCTATGTCTCGTTTGAAGACAAAAACTCGGCAATCTTCGTGCAGGAAATTCGCACCGGCAAACGCGAGAAAGTGGTTTATGGCCCCGGTATCAATAGTGCTCCGGCGTTCTCCCCGGATGGACGGCGTTTAGCGTTGACGGCGTCGCGTGAAGGCAATCCCGAAATCTACCTTTACTCGTTTGCGACGAAGAACCTCAGCCGGTTGACGAACAACGATGCGATCGACACCGAAGCGGTTTGGGATCCCAGCGGGAACGCGGTTATTTTTACTTCCGATCGCGGTGGTGGCCCGCAGCTTTACCGGCAGTCGCTGGACGGCGCGCCGGCGCGACGCCTCACGTTCAACATGGGAAATTACAACGCGCGGCCGCGAATTTCGCCCGACGGTGAGAAAATCGCGTTAGTCAACGGTGGTGATAGCGGGTACCGCATCGGGGTGTTGCATCTAACATCCGGCAACTTCGAGATCCTCACCAGCGCGCGGCTTGATGAATCGCCGAGCTTCGCGCCCAACGGCAGTATGATAATTTATACCTCAATGGGCAGTCAGGGCACCGAGCTGGCCGCCGTTTCGACGGACGGTCGCTTAAAGCAGCGCCTCGCCGTGCAAAACGGTGAAGTTAGGGAGCCTGCCTGGGGACCGTTCCTAAACTAGGTGCCAGACGGCGCTATTTCATCTTTAAGGAGACGTTCATGAATGGTATCCGCGCCAGAGTTTCAGCGTTGATAGTGCTCGGACTGCTGATGACCCTAATCGCCGGTTGTGGCTCCTCGGGTGGCTCGAAGAGCGCACCGTCGCCGGTGGTGGAGCGTGGAGTGGGGTCGGCCGGAAGCAGCGAAGCGGAGAGCGACGGTCAATCCTATGGCGTCGATGACGAACGGGAAGTCGATGTCTATTCGCTCGATGACCCCAATAGTCCCTTGGCGGTGCGGGTGATCTACTTCGATTACGACTCCTCAGACATTCGCGCTGATTTTAGCGACACCGTTGCCGCCCATGCTCGTTATCTGGAGGCCAACCCTGGGCTCAGCGTGACCTTGGAAGGCCATGCCGATGAGCGTGGTTCCCGCGAGTACAATTTGGCATTAGGCGAACGCCGGGCGTTGGCGGTGCGCAAGCGCTTGGTCTTGCTGGGCGCGGCCGCCGGGCAAATCCGAACCGTTAGCTATGGCGAGGAACGTCCGGTGGCAGAAGGCCATGATGATTCTTCCTACGGCCAAAACCGCCGCGTCGAATTGGTGTATTAAGCCGTGCGCTCATCGTTAGCTGTTGTTGGTCACAATTGTTGGACTTTGAATGCCTGCTCGGCGGTGATGGTTTTGGCCTGCGGGTGGGCGGTTATGCCGGTCGCAAACGCTGATGAGGTTGACGATCTCAACGCCCGGGTGAGCAAGATAGAACGCACGCTCGACCGCCAAGGTTTGGTCGAACTCGTCAATGAGATGGATGCGCTGAGGGCGGAACTCAGAGCGTTGCGTGGACAACTGGAGAATCAGATTTTTCTGCTCGAACAGCAGCGCAATGCGCAACGGCAGCAATATGTTGACCTTGATCGTCGACTTCAGGGGCTTGAGGGGCGGACCCGAACACCAGGTCCGGCTCAGATTGTCGAGCAAGGAACCACCACAACCATCGCGCCAACGCTCGATCCGCCTCTGTCCACCCTACCGGGTACCGATGGCGGCACGATTGCCGGAACCCCATCGGCGCAAGCAATCGCGGTCGAGAACACGCCGGCCGTTATTATCGGGAACGAACCGCCCAGTGCTGACCCGGCGGCGGTCTCGGAGTCCGCGGGGACAAATAACACTCCAGACGTGGTGGGGGTCGAACCCATTAATGCCGGAGGGCCGATGGTTCCCCCCACTAATTTAACGCCTGGTGATGGCACCAGCCTTGCCGGCACGCCAGCAGCGAGTGCCGCGGCGGATCCAGCGCCGGTTGTCCAACCGCCAGCAAATGCGATCACCGCCAGCAGTCCCACAATTGATACGCCAGAATCGGAGGCCGCCTATCGCGCCGCTTTTTCATTGCTGAAGGCTGGCCAATACGATGAATCGATTGTCGGTTTCAGTACTTTCCTGCAGGGCTATCCGCAGAGCCAATATGCTGACAACGCACAATATTGGATCGGTGAGGCGTATTACGTGATGCGCCAGTTTGAACCGGCCATCGAGCAATATCAGCAACTGCTCACAAAATTCCCCGGCAGCAAAAAACAATCGCATGCGATGCTCAAAGTAGGTTATAGCTACTATGAGCTGGGCCTTCGCGAGCAGGCGCGTGGCGTACTCAACGATCTCAAGCAGAAATTCCCGTCATCAGCAGCGGCGCGCTTGGCGGACGAGCGCCTTGAGCGGATCCAGCAAGACGGGTTCTAAACGGATTTGTGTCGCCGCCCCGTCGTTGGCGGTGAGCGCTATCTCTCAAATACCGCTCGATGGATAAGTTACGCGTCACCGAAATTTTTCTCTCGCTGCAGGGAGAATCGACAACGGTGGGCCTGCCTACCGTATTCGTGCGGCTGACCGGATGTCCGCTGCGCTGTGTTTATTGTGATACGTCCTACGCCTTCTCGGGTGGTCAGCAGCTAACGCTCAAGGCCATATTGGCGGAGGTTAAGATGCACGGCGCGCGCCATGTCACCGTGACCGGCGGCGAACCTTTGGCACAACGACCGACCATCGAATTACTCGAACGGCTATGTGATGAAGGCTACTTCGTTTCGCTTGAAACGAGTGGCGCGCTCAATTGCAAAACCGTTGACCCAAGGGTGATGAAAGTGATCGATATCAAGACCCCCGGGTCTGGGGAGGTCGAACGCAATCTCGAGGTCGATCTAATCGCTTCGTTGAACAGCGGCGATCAATTGAAGTTCGTGATTAGTGATCGAGAAGATTTCGATTGGTCGCACGATTGGCTGCAAGCTAATACGCTGCCGCCTGGCGTTGAAGTGCTGTTATCGCCAGTCCACGAACACCTCCATCCTCGCAAACTCGGTGAGTGGTTGCTGGAGGCCAAGCTAGAAGCGAGGCTCCAAATTCAATTGCATAAATATCTGTGGGGCAATGAACCAGGCCGCTAGCGCCATCGTGCTGCTATCCGGCGGCCTCGATTCCGCCACCGTACTCGCTATCGCCAGCGGTGAAGTCGCGCACTGTTACGCGTTGAGCATCAACTACGGGCAGCGTCATGCAGCGGAGCTAAACGCAGCGCGTGCAATCGCAAAACGTTTCGAGGTCCGAGAGCATCGCATCGTGAACGTTGATATCGGGCAAATCGGTGGGTCAGCGTTAACCGATGATGACATCGAAGTGCCAACGACGCCGGCGCCCGGTATACCGGTCACCTATGTGCCGGCGCGCAACACGTTGTTTTTGTCCTTGGCCCTCGGCTGGGCAGAGGTTTTGGGTGCGCAGGCAATCTATATTGGCGTCAACGCGCTTGATTACTCTGGTTATCCAGATTGCCGCCCTGAATTTATTGCTGAGTTTGAACAACTTGCTGCCCTGGCAACGAAAGCCGGCGTGGAGGGCGGCAAACTTCAAATTCGGGCGCCGCTGATCGATCTTTCCAAGCAGGCCATCGTTGAAAAGGGTTCAGCGTTGGACGTGCCGTTTTCGGAAACTGTCTCATGCTATAGGGCCACCGATGAGGGCCGCGCCTGTGGTGCTTGTGATGCCTGTCGTCTGCGCCGTAATGGCTTCATGGCTGCCGGCATTGAGGATCCGACGCGCTACGGCTAATTGCCAAGAGCGAGCAATCGAGCGGCCTCCAAGCGTTGCACTGTGCCAACATCAACCCAGCGCCCGCCGTAATGTTCGCCGCTTACGAGATTTCGCTCACAGCTCTCGCGCAACAGCGGCGCGAGTGGGAATCGCGAGGCGTCGTGATGACGAAACAGGCGCGGGTCGTAAATACCGGTACCAGAGAATGTCAGTGTTTTTTCTTCACTGTTTTTCGTCGGGTTTAGGACACGGTCGCGGACCAACACGAAATCCCCGGCTGAATTATGACCTGGGTTATCAACCAAAAAGAGGTGTGCGAGATCATCGCCTAGGTCACGGGGTATGAGTGGCATATCGGTATAGACATCGCCGTTGATGACCAGGAACGGCGCGTCGCCGAGCAGCGTCAGCGCGTGCTTGATTCCGCCACCGGTATCTAACGGTGGCGATGGTTCCCTGGAGATGATGATCTGCAGACCCCAGCGTTGGCCGTTACCCAGATGCTCTTCGATAAGCGACGCGAGGTGCGAAGTATTCACCACGACATCCTTGAAGCCAGCCGCGGCCAGCCGCGTTAGATGATGATCGATAAGCGGTGCGCCACCAACTTCGAGCAGTGGTTTTGGCCGGTGATCGGTAAGGGGAGCGAGACGTGTGCCCAGACCCGCCGCCAGGATCATCGCTTTCAAAAACTGATCTCCAAGGCTCGGAATTCCGAGCGCTTAGTGCGAGGAAACGTCGATTGCAAAAAGCATTCTGTCATCATTTAATGCAATTAACCTCTGTTCACCCGATTCTCCCGCGGAGATCCCCAATCGCATGTTGATGGCCGTTGCCGCTGTTCTCATTGGCTTAGCCATGCTGAGCTACGGTGCCGATAGGTTTATCGATGGCGCGTCGGCGCTGGCCCGGGTCAGCGGCATGTCCGCTTTGATGGTTGGTGTCGTCGTGGTCGGTTTCGCGACTTCGGCGCCCGAGATGCTGGTATCCGCTGTCGCCGCGCTAGATGGCAATCCGGTCGTTGGGATCGGGAACGCACTGGGGTCGAACGTTGCGAATATTGGTCTGGTGATCGGCGCGACGGCTGTCGTTTGCCCGCTGGCGGTTCAACCTGGCTCTCGCACCCGCGAGTTTCCCCTGATGTTTGTGGCTTTGGCCATCGGCGCTGGAATGCTTCTCGACCAGCGGTTGGGTGCCCTGGATGCGATCGTGCTGTTGGTCTCGCTGCTGGTGTTGATGGCGGTTACGCTGCGCATCTCGGGCGGCGACCCAGGCTCAATGCCGCCGCCCGCCGCGGGCGAGCTGTCGCTAGCGAAAGCGATATTTTGGTTGCTTGTTGGTCTGGCGCTTTTGTTGATAGGTTCGAAGGCCTTGGTCTCCGGGGCCGTTGATATCGCCAGAGCACTTGGGATCAGCGACGTCGTTATCGGTCTGACTATCGTCGCGATCGGCACCAGTTTGCCGGAGTTAGCGGCATCGTTGACGAGCGCATTGAAAAATCAGCCCGATATGGCGTTAGGGAATATTTTGGGCTCGAATATGTTCAATATCCTCGGTGTTCTGGCGATGCCAGGATTGCTGGCGCCGACGGCTTTTGGTGCCGAGGTGATCTACCGCGATGTGCCGATTATGATCGGTCTCAGTGCGCTTTTATATCTTATGGCATTGTCCGGCCGGGGAGCGGGTGTCATCACTCGTGGTTATGGCGCGGTGCTGCTCACCGCATTTGTCGTCTATCAAGCGCTATTGTTCACCCAGGGTCACGCAGGGACTTAAACGGACAAGACATGGTGGTTGCGGAAGCTGAAAAAACAAATGCCGATCAAGCCCTCGTGGAGATGGGCCGTGCGGTGCTGGCCATCGAGGCCGATACCCTCGGCGCTTTAAGAGACTCGATCGGGCGATCTTTCGTTGTCGCGGCGCGAACGATTCTCGCCTGCGAGGGGCGCGTGGTCGTGCTTGGCATGGGTAAGTCCGGGCATGTTGGAGGCAAAATCGCTGCGACCCTGGCCAGCACCGGAACGCCGGCTTTCTTTGTCCATCCCGGCGAAGCGAGCCACGGCGATATGGGTATGATCACGAGCACCGATGTGGTGTTGGCGATCTCTCATTCTGGCGAGACCGATGAACTCAGGGTTTTGCTGCCGCTGATCAAGCGTCTTGGCGTGCCGCTAATTGCGATGACCGGCAATCCCGACTCCACGCTTGCTGGTGCTTCAAGCGTCCATATCGACGTCAAGGTCGAACAGGAAGCGTGCCCGCTCGGACTTGCGCCAACGTCTAGCACGACTGCGGCATTGGCCATGGGCGACGCATTGGCCATTGCTTTACTGCAGGCCCGCGGGTTTACCGAGCGCGACTTCGCGCGCGCGCATCCAGGCGGGATCCTTGGGCGTCGACTGCTATTGAAGATTTCAGATCTGGTGCATACCGGAAGCGAAGTACCCAGGGTTGGACCCACGACGCCGGTGACCGAGGCGCTGGTTGAAATGACGCGAAAAGGCCTTGGCGTGACCGCAATCGCGGATGCTGAGGGCCGCTTACTGGGAATTTTCACCGATGGCGATTTGCGGCGCCTGATCGACTCCGAGACCGACGTCGCGACCGCCAAAATCGGCGATGTCATGACCCGCGAGTGCAAAACGGTGAACGGTGATTTACTCGCCGCGGAGGCCGTGAAGCTTATGGAAGAGCACAAAATCAATGCGCTGTTGGTGGTTGATGATGGCGGCCGCTTGACCGGGATATTAAATATGCATGACCTGCTTTCGGCACGGGTCCTGTAAGCAGACATGCGCCGTACGGCAGCGCTCCTAGCTCGCGGCGCGGATATAAAAATGGCGCTTTTCGATGTCGATGGTGTACTCACCGACGGGCGCATCATCCTGGGTCCGGATGGTGGCGAGTACAAGTGTTTCGACGTCCGCGATGGCCAAGGTATCGCGATGCTGCGCGCCGCGGGCATTGAGGTTGGCATCATTACCGGGCGCCAATCGCAAGTCGTCGCGGAACGTATGAGCGAGCTGGGCATCGAAGAAGTCCATCAGGGCGTGAGAGATAAGTCTGCAAAGCTTGCCGATATCCTCAAGCGCAATGAGCTTAAAGCGCAACAGGTTTGCTATGTGGGTGATGACCTTCCCGATCTCAGCGTCATGTTAAGTGTGGGTTTACCACTGACAGTGCGTGACGCCGACCCCCGCGTTCTCGAAGTCGCGGCCGCGGTCACCGACGCCGGCGGTGGCCGTGGGGCGGTGCGCGAGGTCTGCGAGTTGATCTTGGAAGCGAATGGCTTGCTGGCGGATATCGTCGCGGCATATCGATGAATAAACGCGGCGGGCGAAATTAATGCGCGCATGGATAGCGGCTGTAGCGCTGCTTGCCCTTGGGGTCGGGAGTTTCTGGCTGTGGCAAGCGCTTGATGAGGATGAGGCGGTCGAAATCGACCTCAGTGGCCATGATCCCGATTACTTCATTGAAAAGATGACCCGTCGGGTCACTGGCGTTGGTGGCGAACTGAGGAGCATTCTGCGCGCCGATCTGGTGACCCACTATCCCGATGACGATTCCACGGAACTCGAATCACCACATCTTGAAATCTACAACGGGCGTCCTAAGCCTTGGCATGTCATCGCCGAGCGCGGCTGGGTTGCCTCCGGCAATGATGTTGTTTTGCTTCACGGCGAGGTGGAGATTTGGAAGAATGACGACGGTGGCACACGAATGTACCAAGTGCTCACGTCCGAGCTTCGGGTGTTGCCTCACGAAAAATACGCAGAAACGGATAACCCAGCCACGATTATTGGGCCTTCCAGCATTACCCATAGCGTGGGAATGCGAGCCAATTTCGCGCGTGATCGACTGGAGTTACTAGAGCGCGTCAGGAGTCGCTATGAAGTTGAGCCTCAAGGTTAGCCTGTTACTCGGTTTGAGCCTGTGCTGTTCGAGCGGTTGGGCGCTGTCGACAGATCGCGATCAACCGATCGAAATCGAAGCAGATTTTGCTGAGCTCGATGACGAAGAGGGGACCACCATCTACATCGGTAACGTGGTTGTCATTCAGGGCTCCATGCGGATGACCGGGGACCGGCTAAGGGTCATCCTGAGCGAGGAACGTGAAGTCCAAGACGCCTATATGGAAGGTCGGCCTGCGACCTTCAAGCAGACCCCGGATAATGCTGAGCATGACGTGGAAGGCGAGGCGTTGCTGATGGAATACCATGCTTTAATTAATAAAATACACTTGATAGAGAAGGCCAAGGTCACGCAGGGCGCGCGGCTGTTCCAAGGGCATCGCATCAACTACGACACCGAAAAAAGTATTATCACTGCCCGCTCGGCGAGCGCGGCCACGCCCGCCGAGGACACGGCGCCGAAGCAACGACAAGGGCGGGTGCGGATCATCATCCCGCCGAAAAAGAAAAATCCTTAGGTCTGATCCCCGATCTCAACCGCTTCCCAACAGCCACTATGAGCGTCCTCGCGGTTCGCCACCTCGCTAAACGTTATCGTGCCCGTCGCGTTGTGCGCGATGTCAGCGTAACGGTCGACAGTGGCGAGGTCGTTGGACTGCTGGGCCCCAATGGCGCGGGCAAGACGACCAGCTTCTACATGATCGTGGGTCTGATCGCGAGCGATGCGGGAAGCATCCATCTCGATGCTCAGGAGCTCACGCGAATGCCGATGGATCAAAGGGCGCGCGCCGGTCTGGGATATTTGCCTCAGGAGGCCTCGGTTTTTCGCAAACTCACCGTTGAGCAAAATATCGCGTCGGTCCTTGAGATTGTGCCGGGTCTGGACGATATACAAAGACAGCGGCGTTTAGAGGCACTGCTTCGGGAGTTCCATATTGGGCACATCAAGGACAATTTGGGTGTCGCACTCTCCGGCGGTGAGCGCCGGCGGGTGGAAATCGCGCGGGCGTTGGCCAGCGAGCCAAGGTTTATGTTGTTGGACGAACCATTCGCCGGCGTCGATCCAATTTCGGTGGGGGATATTCAACGGATCGTGGTGCACCTGCGTGACGCCGGGATCGGCGTCCTAATCACGGATCACAACGTGCGGGAGACGCTGGGGATCTGCGATCGAGCCTATATCGTCAACGAGGGCCAGATCATTGCCGAGGGTAGCGCCGAACAAATCCTTCAAAACGAACGGGTTAAGCGAGTCTACCTGGGGGAAGATTTCAGTCTGTAACAATCGTGGTGCCGTGGCGTGGCGGATTTTCGGTTAAACTCGCGCTCAAGATGCAAGCAATAATCAGTCCATGAAGCAATCGATCCAGCTCAAGCTGGGGCAACATCTAACCATGACGCCTCAACTGCAGCAGGCCATCAGGCTGCTGCAGCTATCAGCGCTGGAGCTGAACGTCGAGATCCAGGACGCATTGGAATCCAATATGATGCTGGAACCGGCCGAGGAAGGCGCTGACGCGCCGGACGCCGAAGCCAGTGCGAATGACAGCGATGACGCGGAGTTTGAGGCCGCTTTCGAAGTCGGCGGTGGCGATCCGGCTGATCAGGAAACCCAGGCTCAGCAGCACGATATTCCAGAGGAGTTGCCGGTCGATAGCAACTGGGATGAAATCTACGATGGCATGCCGGCCAGCGCCCCCCGGTCTCAAGCGAGCGAAGAGAGTTTGGGGGATTTCGAGCGTGACTCATCGGCTGGCGAGTCGCTTTCCGAACACATGATGTGGCAGCTAAACCTGACCCCCATAACCGAAAACGACCGGGTTCGTGCGATTGCCGTCATAGACGCGCGACATCGTGTCGGCTATCAACA
>JBCCEV010000079.1:0-19497 GCA_039030125.1 Pseudomonadota bacterium
AAAGTTGACCGCTGGGCAGGTTTTGAAGTTTAATGCATAGGTATTGCACAGGGCAAGTCTAAGACGAGCATGTTTATTGTTCCAAGTATTGCCCTGTGCAACAACCAAGAAATCCCCTGAGGTGTGCATTGATATGATCGCCGGAGCAGCCTTCTCGAATCGCCAATCGCCGAAGTCCCTCGTGGTCTTTTATGACGGGGCTTGTCCTCTGTGCAGTCGGGAAATCGATTTTTACCGACGCGAAAGAGGGGCCGAGACCATCCAGTGGGTTGACGTGAATTCCTCGGATTTCCAGGCGCAACGTCCAGCGTTTTTGACCCGAGACGCCGCATTGGCCAGGTTTCATGTTGAAGATGCGAACGGCCAGGTGGTTTCCGGTATTGCCGCCTTCCGACTGGTATGGGCGCGTTTAGCCCACTGGCGTTGGCTCGCGTGGTTGACCACGCCGCGGACCATTCAGGTGGTCCTCGAGCGCTTGTATTCCTCTTTCCTTAAATGGCGCCGACCCGGAAAAAACTAGACGGGCCGCTGATCTAGCCAGAGATAGGGACCGTAACTGCACAGTGCAATTCATGGTCGATATGCTCGGCCGCATTTGTGTTTTTACTGCTAAGGAATATCTAAATGAGCTTAAAAAAGACGATTATTACACTCGCCGGCGTTGCCGCGCTGACGATTTTTGGCGCGTCCGCCGATGGACATGGCGCCGCTGACCACGACGCTCACACGCCAAACATAGTCGAGGTTGCTGCATCGAACGAGAACTTTTCCACACTGGTTGCCGCGGTCAAGGCTGCGGGCTTAGTTGAAACCCTCCAAGGTGAAGGGCCTTTTACGGTTTTCGCTCCAACCGACGAAGCCTTTGCAGCCCTACCGGATGGCACTCTCGAAAGCTTGCTAAAGCCAGAGAATAAAGCGCAGCTCGTGGCCATTTTGACCTACCACGTCGTTCCGGGTGCGGTTAAAGCCGAGACGGTGGTCGGACTGGATGCCGCGAAAACGGTCCAAGGTGGGAGCGTGAAAGTCAGTGCGTCTGATAGCGGCGTGATGATTAATGACGCTCGGGTCACCACGACCGACATTGAAGCTTCCAATGGCGTCATTCATGTGATCGACAAGGTCATCCTTCCCGCGTCATAAAGCGTTGCTAAATGCGGGATCGATAAACACGATCCCGCTTTTTTTTACCCTTCCTCACTGCTTCGCCTGATACACCCCACTCGATATCGCTCACATTCGAGCGCCATAATCCCAGGAAGTGAGCCACTCTAGCTGTAACCGGATCGTCAACTCGCTCTCATGGCGCGACAAAAGCCACTTTGCAAGCCCACCATTAGCGTCGTCAATGTAGCGATCAATCATGGCTTTGAGGACACCGTCCTCAGCGGGATAAACATGTCCCGTACCGCGCCCGCGAACGCCGCGGTAAGGTGGCGCATCCGGTGCGACCTCAAAACCGCACTTGGGGCTGTCCGCCAGCCAGCGGTTTAACGCCATGTTTTTTTGCACGCTAAAGAGCAGGGTTTGATCAACCAGAAGAAACCATAGTGAAGTGACATGGGGGAAACCCTCAGGCGTCAAACAAGAGAAGCGACACGGGACCACGGTATCGTTGAGAAAGTGCGTGATTTCTTTCCAGTTCCAAGCACTTCGCGAACTGATATGCACGATGTTGCACTCCCTTCTAGATTCAATAAATTGAGAATACCCGAGGGAAGCGGGTGGCTACCACGGCAGCCGCGCGCCGTCCCAGGCAAAAAATTGCCCATTGTCGGTGGACTTGAGGCTGCCAATCACGTCAAAAAGATTTGCCGCCGATTGTTCAGCTTGTTGTAGCTGCCCGGCGGGTAAGCGCGCAGTGAACGGGTCGGACAAGGCTGTGGCGACCGTACCCGGGTGGAGTGCGACGCAGACCACATTTGGATAACGTCTTCTAAGTTCGATGGCGGCATTACGGGTAAACATATTGAGCGCCGCCTTAGAGCCGCGGTAGCTGTACCAGCCGCCGAGTTTGTTGTCGCCGATACTGCCGACGCGGGCCGAGATATTGGCAACAATGGTTTGCCTTGTTCTTTCAAGTAAAGGCGAAAAATGCTTGATTGCGAGCAATGGGCCAACCGCGTTTACCCGCAGCACATGCAAGGCGATTTCGGGGTCGAAATCGCTCAGCCGGCGCTCAGGCTGAATTTCGCCAGCATGCAAGAGCCCCACACAATTCAACATCAGATCCAGGGGGCGATTTAGGCCACGAGCGTGCGCGGCCGCTGCGCGGACCGAACTCTCGCTGGTGAGATCCATCGCCCGTATTTCGAGGTGTCGCGGAAACGCGCGCCCGAGTTTGATCAGTGCATGAGCGCCATCGGGGTTACGGCAGGTGGCAAACACAAACCGGCCCTGTTCGAGAAGGTATTCGACCGCAGCGCCGCCGACCCCTCCGGATGCGCCATGGATAACGGCGACTGGAGCAGGTTGCTCCTCGGCGGTTGCTCGGATCTCCGATTCGGCCATCGTTAAATGCGATAACGCAACGTGGGCCGCGAGAAAGGACGGCCTCGCGAGCCAGCGTAGCAGCGCCTGAGGACGCCAACCGACGCCTCGCTGTCAATCGGCACCAAACCCTCGCCTGCCGCGGCCGCGTTTCCCGACACGATTGCCGAAGCTGAGCTCGTTGACCTGCCCTGGCCCATTTTACTACCGCCTAGATGACGTATTTCGCCGGCAAGCCAGACGTTTATAGCGCGCCGTGGAGAGCAAAGGTAAGGAGCAGCAGCAGCGGTCCGGCGGCGACGCCAGCAATGATTAACTGGTTTTCTTGATTCATGATTTCCATCCTGTCAGGCTTTGTCTAGGCCTTTTTTGCAATTGAATGAGGTGCTTATGCCTATGAACAATTTATGCACTGCTCAAAAGTACGACAGCACCGCCAATCTAGATCAAAAATAGGATGGACGAGATAAAAGGGGTTTGGACAAGTATCGCCGACAACGCCATGGTGGCGGCGTATTTACCGTCATGAATCGCGGCGCAGCGGCGGATCATTGCTCCGCCGGCTGCCGGAGCTCAGTCGAGGACAAACCCTTCATAGCCAGCGGCTGCGACGGCGGCCGATTTTTCGAGAAAATAAGGCGTGCCCCCAACGTAGTTTAGGAATACGCGTTTCTTGCCGGGAACATTCGAACCCATGAACCATGAATCGTATTTCACAAACAATGTGGCTTCGGCGGTTTCGAGGACGTGATCGGTCCAGGCGTCTTCGGCTTCCTGCGTCGCCTCAATACGGGTGAGACCGCGGTTTTCCATATGCTCGATGCAATCGCTGATCCACTCAACATAATGCTCAATGCAGCGCGGGATATTGCAAAAACTCGTTGTGCTATGGGGACCGCCGGCGATAAACATATTGGGAAAACCGGCCGACCCGATTCCCAAATACACCTGCGGACATTCGGCCCATTTTTCTTTAAGGCTCTGGCCGTTCTCGCCCCGAATATCCATGCGGTTAAGCGCGCCGGTCACGGCATCGAAGCCCGTTGCCAGGATCACGACATCAAATTCATATTCCTTGTCGGTGGTTCTAAGGCCCTTTTGTGTAAAACGATCGATGGGTGTCGTCTTAAGGTCAACGAGATGCACGTTTGATTGATTGAAGACCTCGTAATATCCGCTCTCCATGGGTTGTCGCTTGGTGCCGAATTGATGATCTGTGGGGGCCAGCAGTTCAGCGACGTCGGGATCATCGACTCGCTCGCGGATCTTCTCGCGCGCAAACTCGGCGGCCGTTTCCGCGGCATTTTCATCGAAGAAAATATCTTGAAAGTTGGCTAGCCAGAATGAGAATCCAGGGCCTGCCCAAAGCTCCTCATAGATCTTCTCGCGTTCTTGATCACTCACATCAAATGCCGAGCGTTCGTCGGCGGTGTGCAGGAAGCCTCCCCAACTCTCATTACAGGTTTTAAAGATCTCGGGATAGCGCTTTTTGATATCGGCTTGCTCCTCAGCGGTGATTGGAGCGTTGCGCAGGGGTTTGCAATAGTTTGGGGTGCGCTGGAAGATGGTGAGGTCACCAATGTCCTTGGCGATTTCGGTGATCATCTGCACGGCCGTCGCGCCGGTGCCAATGACGCCAACGCGTTTGTCGCTGAGGGAAACAGGCTCGCGCGGCCAATCAGCGGTGTGCCAGGACTGACCTTGATAATCGTCCAAGCCTTCGATTTCTGGAATGAACGGCGCCGACAAAACGCCAGTGGCCAACAAGAAATAACGGCAATTAAATTTCTCCCCGTCCTCGGTTTCTACAGTCCAGATCCGGGCATCGCCGTGATAGTGCGCGCCTGCGACGCGGGTTTCGAATTGGATGTCGCGACGGAGTTCGAACTTATCGGCAACGAAGTTTAAGTAGCGTAAAGTCTCAGGTTGTGGCGCGAAGTGTTCGCTCCATTCCCACTCATCAAGCAATTGTTCTGAGAACGAGAAGCCGTAGCTATAGCTTTCCGAGTCGAATCGCGCACCTGGGTAGCGGTTCCAGTACCAAGTACCCCCGACGTTGGTTCCGGCTTCAAAACCTTTGACGGAGAGGCCGAGCCTGCGAAGCCGGTAATGAAAGTACATGCCGGCCATGCCCGCGCCGACGACGATCGCATCGAAATCTGCTTTTTCACTCATAGATGGTCTCGGATTTAACTCAGGTTAAAAGGTGTCGATGCGCCGGCCGACTAGTTACCTTGGTATGTTCGCTCGAGGCGTTCACGCGCTGGTTCGTAAATATGGATCTTATCGAGGTCACCATTCGCCCACGCCATAACCCGCTTGTTCATCAGCCACCAAAAGAGGGGTGGAACCATCGAAGCCATGAACATTATGGGATAGCAAAAAGGAAGTTGCGGAGCGCTATCGTGATCGCGCAGCGCGTGGTACCAGCGGGTCGCGCGCAGGTGATGCGGGGAGTGTCGCACAAAGTTGAGCAGTAAATTGTTCGATACGATCATGTTCGTGTTCCAACTATGCCGCTCGGTGGGCAACGCATAGGTACCGTCATCCTTTTGATCGCGCAGGAGTCCATAGTGCTGGGTGTATTCAATAAGGGATAGATACCACCAACAAACATACATCTGGAGAAGCAACATCGGTAGGACGATCCAGCCGAAGGCTATAGTTAGTGAAGCAAAAAGCGTGACCGTCACCAAGTATTGTTGGAGCGTTTCGTTTTTGAGGTTCCAAACACTTAGGCCTTTGCGTGCCAATCTTTCTTTTTCAATTTTCCATGACTCGCGAAAAAAGCCCGGCTGTTGCCGACACGCGCCGAAGTGATAGAGCGTTTCACCCATGCGTGAGCTGGCGATGTCCTTGGGGGTTGCGACGTCGACATGGTGCCGGCGCAAATGCGCGGTCAGAAATTGACCGACGCCCGCGATCCCCAATAAGAATTTGCCGATCCAGCGCTCCCGGTACGATGTCTTGTGGCCAAACTCATGGCCAACCGCCAGCGCTAATCCCGAAACTATGCCCATCGAAACCGCGCAGCCGATATAGGACCACACGCTCATCTCGTGGTTGGCGATAAACCAACACACAAAGGTGAAATTCACGAGATAGGATGGGACTGAGGCGACCAGAACACGTTCGTAGTATTTGTCTTCTTCGATATCGTCCAGGATCGATATGGGCGGGTTGTTGTCATCGTTAGGTAGAAGTTCGTCGAGCAGCGCCGTGAGGCCGAACCACGCAAACGCGGCCAGCCAGAAAAACGCCGACCATTCGGTCCACAGCGCCAGCAAACAGCCAATGCTCGGAAGTAGTGGCAAAAATGGTTGCGTTAGCCATAGGTAGCGGCGACGGTCGCTATAGGTGCCGCGCGCGAATTGTGAGTCGTCGACAGTAACGCTCATCCAGATTCCCCTCAAACACTGAGGCCAGAATCATCGCTGATCCGGGTTCTCAGATCGAGCTTGGGCAAGTCCATGCGCGGGCGTCTAAAATGTGCCGGTGATCAAATCTGCCCCACATCTTTTTTCCCGTCCTAAATACTGGGCCGAGTGCTACGGCACGGCGCCGTATTTGCCGATGTCGCGAAGGGAAATGGACACCTTAGGGTGGGATTCGTGCGACATCATAATTGTCACCGGCGATGCCTATGTTGATCATCCGAGCTTCGGGATGGCCGTTATGGGCCGGTTCTTGGAATCGCAAGGTTTTCGCGTCGGGATCATTGCACAACCCGATTGGAATGATATTGAGGCTTTTGGTGCCTTGGGTCGGCCCAACCTCTTTTTTGGGGTAACCGCCGGCAACATGGATTCGTTAATCAATCGCTACACCGCCGATTTACGCATTCGCAGCGACGACGCGTACACCCCTGGCGGGGAGGCCGGCAGACGGCCTGACCGTTCCGTGATTGTGTATTCGCAAAAGTGCCGCGAAGCGTTTGTTGACACGCCAATCGTGATCGGCGGTATCGAAGCCAGCCTGCGCCGCATTGCGCAGTATGATTATTGGAGCGATAAGGTTCGTCGCTCGATCTTGATCGATGCCAACGCCGATATCCTGCTTTATGGAAACGCTGAGCGGGCGATAGCCGATATCGCTTACGAATTGGGGCGCGGCCGAAAGCTGTCCGATCTCGATTCGATTAGGGGAACGGCAGTGCTGCAAAAATCTTCTCCGAGCGGCTGGACAGAACTCGATTCCACTCGAATTGACTGGCCGCAGCGCATCGACAAGCTGCCTAACCCGTACGACTACGGGGAGGAGGCATGCGAGAAGGCGCCTGATGCAAAGCCCATCACGGTGATCCCCATGCCCTTGCAGCGGCAAGTCCGCGGCAAAGACCATCGGGTTTATATTCGCTTACCGTCCTATGAGAAGGTGCGTGGTGACGCCGTGCTTTACGCGCACGCGTCCCGGGTATTGCATCAAGAGTCCAATCCGCACAACGCACGGCCCTTGATACAGGCCGACGGCGGCCACGAAGTTTGGATCAACCCGCCGCCGATCCCTTTGAGTACCGAGGAAATGGACGGGGTTTTTGGATTGCCTTATCAACGTCGACCTCACCCCTCATACGGTGACGCCAATATCCCCGCCTACGACATGATTAAAACGTCTGTGAACATTATGCGGGGATGTTTTGGGGGCTGTACGTTCTGTTCGATCACGGAACACGAAGGGCGCGTGATTCAAAGCAGAAGTGAGCAATCGATCCTCGAAGAAATCGAGGACATTCGAAACAAAGTTCCAGGTTTCACCGGGGTAATTTCCGATCTCGGCGGCCCCACTGCGAATATGTACGGGCTCAACTGCAAAGATGATCAAATCCAGGCGGCGTGCCGCCGCCTGTCGTGCGTGTATCCCACGATTTGTTCTAATTTGGATACTGATCATTCTCAGACCACGCAGCTTTATCGAAAGGCCCGCGACTTACCCGGAATCAAACGAATAATGATCGCCTCTGGATTGCGTTATGACCTTGCAGTCGAAGACGAGGAATACGTTAAAGAACTGGTCACTCATCACGTGGGTGGATATCTGAAGATTGCTCCCGAGCACAGTGAGAATGGCACACTGAGTTTGATGATGAAGCCCGGCATGGGTAGCTACTACAAATTCAAAAAGCTTTTTGAAAAATACTCCAGGCTCGCGGGCAAGAAGCAATATTTAATTCCCTACTTCATCGCTGCGCATCCTGGTTGCACGGATGAAGATATGCTTGAGCTCGCTCGCTGGCTTAAAAAGAACAATTTTCGCGTCGATCAGGTGCAAACCTTCTATCCATCGCCGATGGCACTGGCGACAGCGATGTACCATTCAGGTCGTAATCCGCTAAAACGCTTAAGTTACAAATCCGAAAAGTTGTACACCGCCAAGAAACTTGAGCAGCGGCGTTTGCACAAGGCATTCTTGCGCTATCACGATGAAGCCAACGGCGATACCCTGCGCGAAGCTTTAATTCGAATGGGCCGTCGCCACTTGATTGGCACAGGCAAAGCGCAGCTAGTACCTGCTCACAAACAACGTCGCGGCGCCCGTCCTTCCCTCAAGGCCCGCGGCGGCCAATGGTCATCGCGCAACTGACGGTGCGCCAAATTCGAAAGCGGTAGCGTTTAATGCACCCTCGGGGTGTGAGTAACGAAACTCTTGCACAAACGCTTGCCGTCACTTCCCCCCTTTTTGGATGATTCCTCCCGCCAAATTGATTGGCGTAAGGAACAAACATGAACCAGGTTTCCCGCACCCCGGTCCCGACCCCGCTAAAACTCGGCTTCACAGCTTTCATGATGGTACTGGTCCCCAGCTATTGGGCTTCTTATGGCCCGACCAATTTCCTGTATTTCTGTGATGTAGCTCTGTTCCTCACGCTGGCCGCGGTGTGGACAAACAACCGCTTACTGGTCAGCGCCGCAGCGGTAGGCATTGTTCTTCCTCAGATCGTTTGGGTTGCGGACTTTCTAGGGCATTTAGTCGGAGTTCCGCCCCTCGGAATGACTGCCTATATGTTCGATCCGAATCTAAAACTGTTCTACCGGGGTTTGTCGCTGTTTCATGGCTGGTTGCCGTTCCTATTGGTTTATCTGGTTTGGAGGCTTGGTTACGACAAGCGCGGCTTCTTATTGTGGGTTGTTCTTGCTGAGCTCTTGATTATTGTTTGCTATCTGTTCATGCCGCCTCCCACGGGGGCGCCCCGGATCCCTGGTGAAACGAATCCGCCCGTCAACATCAACTATGTCTATGGACTGAGTGACGCAGGACCGCAGCAATTTATGAATCCCAATCTTTGGGTGGCGCTATTGATGGTCGGCTTGCCGCTGTTGGTCTACCTGCCAACTCATGCGCTTTTCAAGAAATATCTTCCTGTGCAACAGCGCTACGAGCGCTAATAAATTCATTCGAAGGAACACACCATGAAACGTTTTTTTTTTGCAGTATCGTTATCGTTTATCGGCGCCATCGCAAACGCGGCTGATGTCTCACAAGCAAGTGCCGAGGGCAGCGCGCTGATATCCGTGGCGCCGTTGTCGGCCGCCGTGGGGGCGGCGATGGTGGTCTCGGCCGTTGCCGCCGTGCCCGTTGCGGGTTCCGTATCGCTGGTTGACGGTCCCGAGCGATCGGGATGTACACCAGCGTGCGAAACGGCGCTACCGATAGCCGATGAGATCGTAACGATCCGAAAGCCGGTTGACTAAGGTGCGTGGTATTTCGCGCCTGTCGTTGCTGGTGATCGCCTGGGTGCCGCTATTCGTTTTTGCGGGCAGTCACCAACCCAAACCGTTGTCGATGGACGAATTGGCCAGGCGGGCAACGTTTGCAAAAAAGGTTGAGATAGCCCTTGCGGAACGCGGCGCCCGGGTTGCTATCGTGGCACGTCGGGGCCGACCGTTAGAGGCCATGCCTGCGGGCATTCGCTATACGCATGTTGGTTTTGCCCTTTACTCCAACATCACCACCGCCGATGGGCGGTCCTTGCCTGGCTATGCGTTCTATAACCTTTATCAAAACGGTGATCGCAGTATTTTGAAAACTGATTATCCCGTGGATTTTTTTAGCACCACTACCCCGAGCCCTGCCGGTGTGCTGATACCGGAGCCAGAATTACAAAGGCGTTTGATCACTATCATTACCGGGCCGCTGTATCGCGGGCTCCACCGCTCCGAATATTCCGTGCTCGCAAATCCATATGATCGACGTTTTCAAAACTGTACGGAATTCGTGATCGACGTGATCACCGCCGCGTTGTACCAAACCGATGATCTAGCGCAGATTAAGGCGAATGAGAGGGCGCACTTCAACGCCCACCGCGTGCGGCTCAGTCAATTCAAGCTTCGCCTGGGTGTCATTTTTCGCGACGGGATCCGAACCAGCGATCATGACGGGCCGGTATACACAGCAACTTTTCAAAGCATCGAGAACTATCTGAAAAAGCATCATGCGCTGCTGGAATCGTTTGAAATGGCTCCTGGCCTGGGATCACTGTGAACCAACCTGTCAGTGACTTGTGCCATTGCTTGGCCTGTCTGGCTTCAGGGTCGCGCGTCAGCGATTCCAACCGTGATCCGAGTTGGGCGGCGAGGAACGCGTAACGCCCGATGACGGAGGGTCCATATGCGCTGAAGTGATGCTCGGCCAACCAAATGGTATCGAGTCCAATGCTCTCCGCAAGCTCGGCCTCCTCAAGGATCCGATTCAGTAAATCCGCCTCGCTCCCGTGTGAATCAGGGTCATAGGCAGGTAGATGAAAGCTTGCTAAAGCGCATGGACGTTCCCCTCATCGAGTTGCATAGCGCATGCATGCCTGCCGCTGCCGCCGCGGTCTGCCATGCCCGCAATGATCGCGCATATAATGCGGTAAGCAGCGCAGTTCATCTGGGCGGCACGCGCTTCGCTGCGGTAATGCCGATGGACGCCGTAACACTAAAAGATGCTGGCGCATCGATTGGGGAGATTCATGAAGGCCATTTTTCGCTATTTGATCTCGTTTGCCGCGCTATTTGCGCTCCACGCGTATGCCGAATCTCCCAGCGGTATGAAGCTCTATGTGCTGAACTCGGGGCCGCTAACCTTGCCCGAGGGGATGTTGACGAACCTTAAACCGATGACGCCGCCGATCCAGGTTCCGGTGGCGATGTTTGTGGTCAAACACCCGCGAGGGAATGTGCTATTCGACACCGGTAATAACGACAAGATCATTGAAGACCCAAGTTACTGGGGCAAATATTTCGAATCCTTCAAGGTGGTAAATACCCCGGACATTTCGATTGAGGCGCAACTTGGACGTGTCGGTTTGAGCCCTGAAGACATTGATTTCGTGGTGGTCAGCCACATGCACCTCGATCATGGCGGTAACGTTTGGAAATTTCCCAAATCGACGCTCGTAATTCAACGCGACGAATTGGAGTACGCGTTTTTCCCCGATGAGCCTTTCGCGGGCGCTTTCATCCCTGGCGATGTGAACCCGCTGCGCTCCGGTTTGGGTGAGACTCAGCCTAACAGCATGAATATGATCCGTTTAATGGGTGATCACGATCTGTTCGGTGACGGTTCTGTCATCGTGAAACGGTCGCGGGGGCACACCAAAGGGAGCCAAATGTTATTGGTGCGTTTGCCAAACACCGGCTCGGTTATTTTGACCGGCGACTCTGCCTACTTTCGCGACAATGTGTTCAAACGTCAGCTTCCCAACATCGCGCTGGCCTACGACCCACCTGGAATCATTCGCGGTTATGACTGGATCATGGAGGTGATGGCACGTGAGGATGCGGATTTCTTCTGCTCGCATGACCCGGATCAATTCAAAACACTGAAGAAGCCGCCGGAGTTCTACGACTAGACGCGGCGCCAATCGGCTAGAGAACATTGCCGCTGGCGTGCGCTGCACGCGCCCTATGTCGGTCCTTAAACTTAACAACGTTTCCAAGCGCCGGGGCGGAGCTTTGGTGATCGACTGTGTCGATCTGTCGATTGATAGCGGCGAGGTTTTCGGTCTGTTGGGTCCGAACGGCAGCGGCAAAACCACGCTGCTGCGACTAATCGCCGGTTACCTGGAAGAGGACACCGGCCAGGTCGAAGTCGACGGCTACCGGGTCGATAAAGATCCACTGCACGCCCGGCGTGCTATCGGCTACGTCCCGGAGCAGGCGCCCCTGTACCCTGAACTATCGGTTCTTGAAAATTTGTCTTTCGCCGGACGTTTAAGGGGTATCAAGGGCGCCGCGCTCAAGAATGCGGTTGGGCGGGTGATCGATCAGCTTGAGTTGGCTAGCGTTGCCGATCGCCTTATCGCTCGCTTGTCCAAAGGTTTCCGGCAACGGGTGGCTTTAGGACAGGCGCTTCTGGCGAAGCCCAAACTCTTGATTCTCGATGAAGCCACAAGTGGCTTAGATCTAGAGCAAGCATTCGTTTTCTACGAGTTGGTCCGTGACTTTGCAAGCGAAGGCAGCGTGATTTTCAGTTCGCATGTGTTGTCCGAAGTCGAGCGCATCGCGGATCGCGTGGGTTTCTTGGTCGGCGGACGCTTGCTTAACATCGAGACGAACAAGCTACTTAACGCAAACAGGCCCAGCAGCCCGTTGGAGAGCGCGTTTCTCGACGCGCTCGCAAGCCAACGAGCGACTCAGAATGTCGGCACTGATCCTTAAGGAGCTGCGCAGCCTCTTCCGCTCGCCGATCGCCTATATCGTGGTCGCGGTATTCCTAGCCGTATTGGGCTACACGTTTTCTTCGGTGCTTTATCTCACGCGGGTGCCGACGTTTGTGCACACGGTTTTTCAATCAGCGAATTTATTGTTGGTGGTCGTGCCAATCTTGACGATGCGCAGTTTTGCAGAAGAGCGGCGTTCGGCAACCTTTGAGCTGCTGATCACGGCCCCGGTTCCGTCATATCAATTGGTATTGGCCAAGTTCGTTGGCGCGTATATCACCGTAGCGGCTCTAATCGGTACAACGGTCGTTTTTCCCTTAACGCTAGCATGGTTGGGCGCGCCAGACTGGGGGCCGATCCTCAGCGGTTACCTCGGATTATTGGGCTTAAGCTCGGTGCTGGTTGCTATCGGTATTTGCGCGTCCGCAGCTACCACGCACCAAGCAATCGCCGCGGTATCGGCAATCGGGGTCAGTTTGCTGCTGTGGATGGCGGGGACGCTTGCGGTGCTGCTACCGGATCCATTCGATCACCTGCCTCTGGCGTTGTCCTTGCACGGTCATCTTCGGCCGTTTGCTACGGGTTTGATCTACCTCTCTGATCTTGGGTTCTTTGTGCTCGCCACGATGATCGCTTTAGTTCTTGCTCACCGTCTCCTCGGTCGTCGACCTTGAACGAAGCTGCCAGTTATCTTTGGGCGCTGGGATGGTTTATCGCGATTGTCGCGTTATTTGCCGGCGCGATGAGTTTGCCAATCGCTACAATACGATCGCGTTTGGCTTTCGAATCTCTGCTGCTGGTTTTGACATTTGGGGCCGGCGCGCTCGCGTATCGTGCTTTGGTGACCCACGATGTCCGATTTGATACCACCGAAAGCCATCGATTCACGCCGCCGGCGGCGGCGGTCGCCATCATTAGAGATCTTATGGCGCCGCTTAAGATCAGCTACTTCTATCAAGCAGAGCACCCCGCCGCGTTGACGCTGATAGATCAACTTCGTGTCCTCGATCGGTCAAGCGAGTTCCTGGAGGTGGATTTGATCGATCCCGACCGTGAGCTCGCGCGCGCGCGGGCGGCCGGCATGCGTTTTCAAAACGCGGCGGTGATCAAATCCGGTGAACGAGAAATCCTGATCCGATCAGCCCATATTACCGATATCGCGGTGGGCGTGCAGCGCGCGACCGGCCAGGTGAGTTCGATCATTTGTTTCCTTACTGGTCATGGACAACCGGATCTGTACGACGATGAATTTCATACCCACCTCGAATCGGCCTCCGATCATTCGCATGGCGCCGTGGACTCGGCGCTAATCAAAGGTGCGGGCCACGGGATCGGCCACTGGCGGCGCGCGCTTTTGGGAATGGGGTATGAGGTTGAAGAGTTACTCTTAAGCGGGCGCGATCGGGTCCCGTCTCGTTGCAATGCAGTTGTTGATGCGGCGCCGCGCACGCGGAAAAGCGACGCCGAGGTCGGTGCGTTGCTGGCTTACTTGGAGCACGGGGGGGCGGCACTATTCCTCTATGAACTCGATGCGCGCGATTCGCCGCTGGTTGATCAGTATTTGTGGCGCCTTGGGGTCGAAGTCACTGAGGGCATGGTGCTCGATGCTAAATTTCACCAAGCCGAAGACTCCTCGCTCATTGCAGTGCCTAGACCGGCCAAACATGAGGCCACTCGGGATGTAGCCCTGACCTATCTGGCTGGGGCTAGAGCGCTCAGAATCTCGAAGCCTGTGCGGGGACCAGCCTTTGCTCCTTATCCGCTGTTGGTTTCCAGTGATGCGAGTGAGGTCGTAACGCCGCATTCCGATCACCGGCATTCAGCGCAAGCCGAGGGTGCGCAAACGCTTGCGGTCGCAATCGAAACGGCGTCGAAGGCACGTTTGATTGTCGTTGGAGACGCAGACTTTGTGACCAATTCTTTTTTTCCGTATGCCTCGAATCATGAATTGGCGCGCGCTTTTGTGCGCTGGCTGCTTAAAGATGAACAACTTCACAATATTGAGCGCCATATCGCCGCGCCAGAGCAAATATTGTTGACGAGTCAACAGGTGAAGCTCATGTACGTTTCTTTGGTGTTCGCCGTACCGGCCTTGGCATTGATGGCCGGTGGTGCCGCCAACTGGCGTCGCTGGCGGGGACGGTAAAAGTATGAAACGTGCGTTAACGATAGTTTTTGCGTTCGGTTTTTTGATGGTGATGTGGTGGGCCGGCGAGCAACCCAAAAGAGGTCAGCGCATCGAAGCGCAAGCCGCCGGGATACTAGAAGTACCGATCGGTGTGCTGACGCGTATCGCAGTTAAACATCATGCGCGCCACCATGAGTTGGTCTTCAGTGATGGCAGTTGGATGCTGCCTGACCGCCACGAAGCGGCAGGGAAAGAGCTTCTTGGCACCGCTTTACAGTTCCTGAATACGGCCAACCCCGTTCGTCGAATTGCTAATGCTTCGCTCACGCGAGCAAGTATTGATGAGATGCGTTTTTTAGAAACCGATCTCTCCATTGAGCTTGGGTATAACCACCACGATAAGATCCTCATCGAGATCGGGGGCCAGAATCTCGATGGCGCTTTAACCTACGTGCGCACCTGGCCTTCCGGTGATGTCTATCTGTTGCCGGAGTTTTTTA
Source organism: Pseudomonadota bacterium (assembly GCA_039030125.1). Taxonomy (GTDB): domain Bacteria; phylum Pseudomonadota; class Gammaproteobacteria; genus JBCCEV01. Next base: position 14,756 of record JBCCEV010000079.1, read on the forward strand.
TCGATCAATGGCAGGCCGTGGTCGCCCACCTGCCCGAGTAAGTCTTGTAAATCCGTGGCCTACGGACGAGTGCGAGAGCAGCTTGTGAACACGGTCAGGGCTTGCGTTTGCCGCCAAGGCCCATTCGCGATGGTTCATTTCCTCGTCAATGCTGCACGTGCAGTAATGACCGCTGCCCGAAGGTGTACTAAGTTTTCACTAGGGAATCGGGGAGAGGGGCTTCGCCCATGGCGACTTTTGAGAAAGTAATCAAGAACGGGACGATCGTTGAGGGTACTGGGCTACCTCGTTTCAAGGGCGACATTGCAATCAACAACGGACGTATCGCAAAAATCGGAAAAATTGACAGTTCGCTTGCCCGGGAGGTGATCGATGCCGAAGGGCTCATCGTTGCCCCCGGGTTTGTCGACTTACACACGCACTACGACGCGCAGATTCACTGGGATCCCTATTGCACCATCTCGGGCTGGCACGGTGTTACGTCGGTTGCGATCGGCAATTGCGGGTTCGGCTTTGCGCCGGCCCGCGAGGAGAATCGCGAACGTCTGTTAAAGATGATGACGCGCACCGAGCAGATCCCTTATGAATCCATGATCGAGGGCATGGGACTCGATTGGGACTGGGAGAGTCTGCCGCAATGGATGGACCACCTCGATAGCATCCCTAAAGGTGTGAACCTGCTGAGCTATGTACCGCTCAATCCGCTGTTGGTCTATGTGATGGGGTTAGAAGGCGCGAAAGCGGGACGTCAGGCTACGGCCGACGAACTCGGCGAGATGAAGCGACTGATCGCCGAGGCCATGGATGCCGGGATGATGGGTTTCAGCGCCCAACGCTTTGGCAAGCATTCGGTTCAGGCAGATTACGACGGTACGCCGATGCCTACCGATGTGATGCCGGACGAAACCCTGCTCGCGTTCAGCGAATTGCTTGCCGAGCGCGGTGAAGGTTTTATCCAAATCTTGAACGCGACAAACGGTGAGCCTCTGAAGTCAAAATCGACTGATGACATTGATTTTGTTGAAGAGGTCGCAAGACGCTCAGGGCGCCCGATCCTTTATAACGCGCTCATTGCGCTCGACGATGAAGGTTTTGAAGACATCCATCGGCAGTCGTTGGCGTGGATCGATTCCTGCTTTGAACGCGGCCTGCAGATCTACGGCCAATCGGTAACCGTGCGTGCGCCATTTCAATTCACTCTTGAGCATTGGAATCTTTACGATTCGAGCCCCGCGTGGAATTTCGCAACTCAGGGGACGCGGGAAGAGAAACTTCAAAAGCTTGCCGATCCCGAGATCCGTCGTCAGATGATCGAAGAAGAGGAAATGCTCGTGACCACCGGAGTCGGTGGCACCATCGAAAACCTTACGGTGCAGGAAACCCCCGGTCACCCGGAGCTTGAGCAATATGTCGGTCGTAAGATCGGCGACATCGCCAAGGAAGTCGGTAAGCATCCGGTCGAGGCGATGTTGGACATTGGCGTAGCCGGTGAGCTCAAGGTCCTCTATCGCACAGAGGATATTGGCAGCACCGACCCGAGGAAAGTCGGCGAGTTGATCAGAAATCAACACGTAATGCCTGGGATCTCCGACGGCGGCGCCCATACCAAGTTTTTTACCGGCGGCTCGTTCACGACGGATCTCCTCACTTGGCTAGTGCGCGATACCGCTGAGTTAACGCTCGAACAGGCTCACTACCGGTTGAGCTATTTACCCGCGCAGGCGGCCGGTTTTACGGATCGCGGATTCCTTCGTGAAGGCGCCCCAGCCGACATTGTGGTTTATGACCTGCAGAATCTAAGACGAACGCCAGAAATCGACTATGAAGTGGCGTTTGATTTTCCGGCAGATCAATGGCGCCGGATCCAGCGGGCGGAAGGTTATCGATGGATCATAGTCAACGGCGAGGTCACCTTTAAGGATGGCCAATGCACCAATAGAACACCAGGGCGTTTATTGCGATTGAATCGCTGGGCGGAGCGCTCGACCAAAGCCGCCTAGCATGGTGATATCGGCGTCGGGCGGACAGGATTTCCGCCCGGCGTCGATCGCGACATCTTGCTCAATGGGGGGAGCCCTGGGCATCATTGTCCGGGGAGTTTCAAACGGTTTTATTGATGCCCGTCCAGGCAATCTTTTCGTCGCACACGCCGCTAATGGATTTTCACGATCCCGATCCCGGAGTCCGGGATGCGGTTGAACGGTGTTTCGCCGAACTTCGAGGTGCGGTAGCGGCCTTCAACCCTGAACGGGTCATCGTAATGGGTCCGGATCACTTCAACGGTTTTTTTTATCGCGTGATGCCGAGCTTTTGCGTAGGCGCGGCCGCCACGTCGGTCGGTGATTGGGCGACGCCGAGCGGTGCGCTGAATGTCGATGTCTCTCTGGCCGAGCGTTGTGTATCTTCGATGCATCGGGGTGGGGTCGACGTCGCTATTTCTTACGATATGGACGTCGATCACGGTATTTCTCAAATCATCAACCAGCTTTTTGAATGGCAGCAGATGCCGACTGTATTGCCGGTCTTCATTAATTGCGCGGCGCCCCCACGGCCTCCAATCGCGCGCGTTGTTCGTTTCGGACAACGCCTGGGTGAGTTCGTAGACGAACTTGGCGGGCGTACTTTGATGATCGCCTCGGGTGGCTTGTCGCACGATCCGCCGCTTCCGCAGCTCGCTGATGCTTCGCCGCCGGTGCGAGATCGTTTGGTTCAAGGCGGCACGCTCAATCCCGAAGCGCGGCAGGCCCGGCAACAACGGGTATTGGACGATGCTGCTAACCAGGCGCAGGGTATCAGCGATCGGCTGCCCCTCAATCCCGAATGGGATCAAAAATTTTTACAAAGGCTTGCGTCGTTTGATTTTGCTGACATTGGTGAAATGACCGATGAGACAATTACCCGTGAAGGGGGCTGCGGTGGTCATGAGATCAGGTCGTGGATCGCGGTCGCCGCAGCTTCGCAAGCCGCTGGGGTCGCAAAGTTGGAACAACTGTACTATCGCGCGATCCCACAATGGGTGGCGGGCTTTGGGATCATGCGCAGCGAAGCTTGATTGTGGGGTAGCTGTTAAAGAACCGCGTAAATCTGCAGGGCGGTTGTAAACCTTCAGCAACCGCATAGCCTTTCTGATGACCTTGGTGCTGGGAAAGGCCTCGGCGGCGCGGGTTAATCATCGCCAAATTCTTCATCTTGGCAACCCAATACAATCGAAAATTTCTAGGCCCTGGCCGTCTGTTCGCGATAATCTCACGGCTAGCTTAAATCTTGACGAGGGGATTGCCATGGGTGGGGTAGTTGTTGAAGAGCGACGTGTGGTTGTCATTGGCGCGGGTTCTTCCGGGTTGTGTATGGCAATCAATCTTAAGAAAGCCGGACACGACGACATTCTGATCTTAGAAAAAGCATCTGGTCTGGGTGGCACTTGGTGGCATAACTCTTATCCGGGCGCTGAGTGCGACGTGCAATCCCACCTTTACTCGTTTTCATTCGAGCAAAAAAACGATTGGTCGCAGCCGTTTGCCGGCCAGGCCGAAATTCTCGACTACCTGAATCACTGCGCCGATAAGTACGATGTGCGACCTCATATTCGCTTCGAAACAGAGGTCGCCGCGGCGAATTGGAACGAGGCCTCGGGGCGATGGCTCGTGGAAACGACCGAAGGCGATGTCATTAGTGCCCAGATCTTGATCAGCGCTTTGGGCATGTTCAACAACATTGTGATGCCGGAAATCGCGGGCATGGGCGACTTCGAAGGGACGACGTTTCACTCCGCACGTTGGAACCATGATCACGATCTTAGCGGCGAGCGCGTAGGGGTGATTGGGATCGCGGCAAGTGCCATTCAGTTTGTGCCGCAAGTCGCACCGCTCGTGGGTGAATTATTTCTCTATCAGCGCACGGCCAATTGGGTAGTCCCTAAGGGCAACACCCCCTACACCCAAGCGCAACTCGACGAGTTCCTAAAGAATCCGCAGTTAGTCACTGACAATCGCGAGGAGATCTACCGCACTTGGAATCAGCTTTGCACTTTTCAAGACAAGGCGCTGATGGCAGAGATTGAAAAATCAGGCCTTGAGCGGATCGCCGAGGTGCAAGACCCGAAAACCCGTGAACGGCTTACCCCAAATCACCCATTCGGTTGTCGCCGGCCGTTGTTTTCGGACATCTATTATCCGGTGTTCAACCGTGACAACGTCGAGTTGCTCGACGGCAACATCGAGCGGGTCACAAAGAATTCGATCATTAATCGAGACGGTGAGGAACGCCAAGTCGACACCATCATTTATTCGACGGGGTTTGAGACAACCACCTATTTGTCAGCGATTGATGTGAGAGGGCGTGAAGGTCAACGTCTTGCCGATGCTTGGCAGGATGGAGCCCAGGCTTACTACGGCGTGGTGACCGCAGGCTTCCCGAACCTGTTCATGCTCTACGGGCCGAACACGAATCAGGGATCGATCCTCTACATGATCGAGCGCGAGGTGGAATACGTCATGCGCCAGATCGAACGTATGGATGAGGAGAACCTGGCTTGGATCGATGTGCGTCCCGAGGTGATGTCGTCGTTTAACGAACGCCTACAAGAAAACGTTAAGTGTATTGACGTTTGGCAAGCCGCTTGCGGTGGCGATTTCTACTACCGCTCCAAGTCGGGCCGCTTCGTGACCAATTGGCCCGCCACCATGGACGACTACACGGAGCAGACGCGCAAAGCGGCGCGCGCCGACGACTACGAGGTTAGC
>JBCCEV010000080.1:0-19209 GCA_039030125.1 Pseudomonadota bacterium
ACCACAAAGCCGTCGTTCAGTTTGGGCTTCACCGGGTGATTCTTGAGCGCCACATAGACGGGCAGGCCATTCTTGTAAGGCGGGTAGTCCTCGCCGCGAATCAGGGGCGCAAGGTAGGTCCGGGCGCGGGCCGTGATGCCGAAGCCGTCCAATCATTGTCATCGTTGTCCGCTGAGATCCTGGAGCGGGAGTTCAAACAGCTCTCGAAACTCATTGGCGCTCACAATCTAGAATCACTCACTGCCTTCCAAGCGATGCAGAACCAGTTCAATCTTGACGGCACCGAGGAAGTGCTTATTGAATTAGAAGAACAGTTGGAAACGCTTAACTTCACGGCGGCCGCGAGGACGCTGGGCGGTCTCGCTCAAGAACTGTCGATTGAAATTTGACCTCAAGGCCTCTCAGTAGGACTGAGGAATCGCGCGACGTACTGATCGATTTGCGCGATTAACTCCTCGCGTGTGTAAGCGTTCTTTTCGATCACGCGCGTTACCACCGCCTCTAACTCTTCGCGCTCCTGAGGCGACAACGAGCGAGCCGTCGCGACTACGACCGGCAGATCCGCATATTTCGGGATCGCCCGCAAACACTCCAGGAATTCGTAGCCATCCATTACGGGCATCATGAGGTCAAGGACGACAAGTTCCGGCGCCCAAGCCCTGACTTGCTCAAGACCCTGCGCGCCGTTAACGGCTTCGGCAACATCATATCCCGAGCTCTCCAGTGTCCGGGTAATCACCTCGCGGGTGGCGGGGTGATCTTCGACCACCAAAACTTTCGCCTTACGGCTTCCAAGGTGCCTTTGGACCAACCGTGCCAAGCGCTCACCGACAACCGGTTTCACGACATAGTCCACCGCGCCCAGCGAATGCCCCACTTTGCTTTCTGATAAGACAGTCATCATGATCACGGGTATTTCAGCGGTTCGCTCGTTGATCTTCAGCTCCGAGAGCACATCCCAGCCACTCATTCCCGGCAGTTTTACATCGAGGATGATGAGGTCTGGCGCGCTTTGCGCGAGTTTCAAACCTTCCTCCCCGGTCCTTGCGGACAACAGACCAATGTCATACTTGGTAAACGAGCGCGATACGAGATCATGGATCGTTTCATCGTCATCGATCACCAACACTCGCAGGTCACGCAACGTCGATTCGGTGCTGGCTGCCGTTCGCATCGCTTGAGGCTCGTCAATATTGAGCGTCAGCACAAATTCCGATCCCTGACCCAGGGTACTGTCAACACTGATATCTCCGTTCATCATGTCGATGAGCCTTGAGGATATCGCCAGTCCCAGGCCACTCCCTCCGTATTCGCGGGTTGTCGACGAATCCGCTTGCACGAAAGGCGCAAAGATTTTCTCCCGTTCATCCGCGGCGATCCCAACGCCGGTGTCCTTCACGCTGAACTGCAACTTGCCGGGGGTGAGCTCGGTAATTGAAAAATCAACACGGCCGTGCTCGGTAAATTTGCACGCATTGCCCAGCAGGTTCAGAAGCACCTGCCTCAGACGTACCCGGTCACACGGTATGACGCGGCCTTCACAGTGATTCTCGACGTGATATTCGTTGTCCCGTGCCTTGGCGAGCGGTTCGATAGTGGCGCTCACTGAACGGACGATTTCATCAAGCGCGACGGGCTCGAAATAAAGCTCTAATTTATCGGCCTCGATCTTGGAGATATCGAGCACATCGTTGATCAAATCCAGCAGGTGCGCGCCGGAAGTCCGGATCCGAGATAGGTCGGTAGTCACTGCCGTGTCCGCTTCAAAATCCTCGATCAAGATTTCGCTGTAGCCGATGATTGCGTTCAATGGGGTGCGAAGTTCATGGCTCATGTTGGCTAAGAACTCCGACTTTGCGCGGCTCGCCGCCAATGCCGCGTCGCGCGCTTGTTCAAGCGCACGGTTGGTTTCGTTCAACGCCTTTTCCCGCTCCAAGCGTTCAGTGATATCGCGCTTAACAGCAACATGATGGGTAATGTTGCCGTCGTCGTCGTTAACCGGGGAAAGCGTTGTTTCCAGATGGACCGTGCGTCCATCCCGGGTGGTCGATATCAAAACCCCTTCCCAGGCTTCGCCATTCGCCAAGCAGCGGTCGATTTCGGCAAAAAACTCCGGCGGATGCTCACCGCTGCGCACTAAATCCGCAGGCGTTCTCCCCACGGCCTCGTCAAAGCGGTAGCCCAATACCCGTTCGTAAGCCGGGTTAATGTATTGCATGACGGCGCTAGCGTCGGTCAGCTCGATGACATCATGAGCCGCTTCGACGGCGGTGGTTAGCAACTTCGAGCGCAACACATCTCGCGGACCGGGCCGCAAAGCCAGGGCGTCAAGCCGCGTTGCTATTTCACCCGGGAACAGTGGCAATATCGCGAAGTCACCTTCGGACCCGGCTAACAGACCAAGCTCATCAGGTTGCACCAAGGCCAACAAATGCTCGGATTGTTGCTCAAGATTTCTGGTGCGCTCAAGATTGTCGCTGATGATCACCTCAGCCGCGTGGCGGGGCGTACCGGCTTGCAATAGCTCGTGCGAAGAGTGTGTGATCTCTTGGGCGACCGCCGTTTTAAGGCTTTCATCTCCGATGTCGAGCGCAACCTGCATCAACCAAGTCTAACGCTGCACGGGAGGACTTCCAAAGGCCGTTAACCGGCAATGGACACTGTCAAATCGCAAACCTAAACTCATGCACAACAGTCCGATCACGATTTGGGACCACGATGATGAGAGTATTGGTGGTTGACGATAACCCCGTTAACCAAGACCTGTTTGCGCGGCAACTTGGCCGGCTCGGCTACGAGTTCGACACCGCCGACAACGGAGAAGATGCATTGATTAAGCTCGCCACGCATACCTACGATGTTGTACTGGCCGATTTGCAAATGCCCCGAATGGACGGCTACGAACTGTTGCGCCGGATCCGGGCGAATGCGAGAAACGCGACCGCACAAGTGCCTGTCATTGCCGTTAGCGCCCACGACGCAAGTCATTCACCAGTCGCACGAGGGTTTGACGACTATCTGGTCAAACCCGTCGCGAAGACGCTCCTCGACGCGCGCATTCGCGCTGTGGTTGGCGAACCCAACGTCCCAGATGAACCAGCGGTCGAACCGCTTAAGAGCACAAATACGATACTTAATGTTGCTGCGTTACTCGACCTTATCGGCAACGATCGAAGCCTGGCGAAAGTTCTTTTAGTGGAATTTCGCCAGCAAATCGCCGAGGCCACGCCCGATTGGCAGATGTATGTGGAAACCCCACAAGCCGAGAACGCGCGACAACTCGCCCATCGCCTTAAATCTTCTGCCCTCTCGGTTGGCGCGTTTCACTACGGCGAGGTGTGCAAAACGCTTGAGCATCAATGTCAAAACGCGCCGCACGCTATCGAGCCCGCGTTGCGGGAATTGATAGCGGCGGGTGCGCTTACCAGTCAGGCCATTGACGCCTGGCTCAGCGAGCACAACACGGAGGACCAATAATGCTCAAGATCTTGCTGGTTGAGGACCATGAAATGAACCGGGACATGCTGTCACGCCGCTTGGCGCGTCGCGGATTCGAGGTGGTCTTGGCAAGCGACGGCGCGCAAGCTGTCGAAATGACAGCGAGCGAACAACCCGACTGCGTATTGATGGATCTCAGTTTGCCCGTGATGGATGGCTGGGAGGCCGCTTCCCGCCTCAAAGCACAGGCGTCAACCGCCAATATTCCGATCATCGCGCTGACCGCGCACGCGATGAGCGGCGATCGCGAAAAGGCACTGGCGGCCGGATGTGACGACTACGACACCAAGCCCATTGACCTGGATAGTGTGGTCGCAAAGATCACGGCCCTCACCGCAGAGGACTAGTCATCGGCGCAATCTGCGCAGCGTTCGACGAATGGAATTGCATACAGTCTCGCAAGCTCAATCGGCCGCGTACAACACTCACACGCACCATAGCTGCCGTGACGCAAGCGCGCGAGCGCCTGCTCCACGCGCCGCAGTTCCTTGTCGCTGTGAACATCTAATGCGATAACAACGTCATCGTTGTTTCTCTCGCCGGCCTGCTCAAACCTATCTGGCGGGACAGTGCGCCGGTAGTGAGATTTTATTCTTGCCAATCGTTCATCGAGATCAGTCCGTAACGCTACGAGCATTTGTTCCAACTCCGCGCACACATGATTTGGCAGACTAACCATTGTGTAGGCCAGTTTCATTGTTCCGCAGGCGAGCCCCTGAGAACAGCAAGTTATCGTCGCGCCAGCGACGCGCAAGCTCGTGAAAAATATTCGACTCCGTAATCAAGCCGACCAATGATCGCACGGCATCCAAGACCGGAAGCCCACCCACTTTGTGATTCATCATTAATTCGGCCGCACGGCCGATCGGATCACTTTGATAAACCGCGACTACCGGGTGCGACATCGCCACACCCACGCTCAAGCGGCCAAAAGCGGCGAAGCCATCGGGTAGTTGGCCGGGCCGGTGCGTTATGGGTGTGGCTGCCAGCAGATCGGAGAGCGTGACTATACCGACTAATTCTTGGTTCTCGACAACCGGTAGCCGGCGAATACGATTGGACATCATCAATTCGTACGCCTCACCTAGCGTTGTGTACCGGCCGACGGTGATCAGAAACGGCGTCATACAGGTACTTACGCATTCGTGAACTAACTCGCTCGGCATGGGATGCTTACTCACCGTTGACATAAGTCAACTGTGTCAGATCCGCTGCCCGCTCACTTGATTCAGATCATTCGCGTGCGCGTTTTCCATGGGTTCCCCGGCTGCGTAAGCCTCAAGATCTGCGAGTGAAGGCAAGCGCACAAACCGGCGTTCGACAGCGATCAGACCCATGGCGTCCAATTCGCCGAAAAGGCGGCTCACGGTCTCCACCGCCAGACCGAGATAGTTCGCGATATCCTGGCGCGACATCGGCAAATTGAATTCGTCCGGGGCAAGGCCACAGCTTGCATAGCGCGCGGACAGATTAAGCAAGAAGTACGCGAATCGTTCATGCGCCGAATGTTGGCCAATGCTCAACAGATGACGACCCACAGCTCTTTCTTGCCGCGCAATCGCACGCATCATGTTCGACCATAGTGTTGGGTGCGGATCGTTGAATACCCGATAAGGGACTCGACACACCGCAGCTTGTTCTAAAGTTATGATCGAAGAAGAAACACCGCCGCCACCCATCGCGACCGCACCAAGCAAGTCGCCCGGGAAAAGGAAAGCCACGATTTGCTCGGCCCCGGAGTCATCGCCAACAACGGCTTTGGCACTGCCCGCGCGCAAGATCGAAACGTGATCGATAAGTTGCCCTTGCACATGAATTGAGGCCCCGGATTTGAACGCCTTGCGGGGCCACGCCTCGGAATCCAAGGCGCCTCCGCGCATTTCACTAACATCCGCCGCGATGCAGTTCTCTCGCCACAAACACTCGCAACATTTTATTGCCGGATGTTTGAATCCAATAACATTCGATGCCATCTGAGATCCCCGCTCGAAGAACGTGATCAAATCTTGTCACTGTTCAACAGCGGGAAAAATCGGGGTATCCCCGAAACTGATTTCGGAAACTACTTATTTCGGCCTAGGGCACCGCCATATACCCATGATACTCAGGGATGGCCGCGGCGTAAGTCGTGTGCAGAAATTCCACCACATCGATCAGCTCCCGAACGGTCATGGTGCTCTCAAAGCGTGGCATCGGAGATTGCTGTGGCTGCTCGTCAATCGGAAACTCCTCTACGTATTGCCGCGCGAGCGTATGACCGGGGTTGACCACAGCGGTTAGCAATTCGCCGTAGCTTTTGACTTTGATGACCTCGCCACCCAATTCAATGTTGAAGCGCATTGGTCCTGGGCCTGGATGAGCCGGCAAATCAGTGTTCGCGACAGTATGGCACTGCGTGCAACCGAGATTCGCGAAATCGGATTTACCCACCTCGACATTACCGCTGGGGAGAACAAAGCCGCGGACCGCACGTGGCTCGTTGTTGTCACAGCCGGCGATGGTGAATAGGGTCAGCGCCAAGGTAATAAATGCGTGTCGATTCACTATCGGCCCTCGTTCGTTGGCTTTGTACAAAACCTAGCTCACGCTCGGAGATCCGAATTGATGTGGATCAACACTGGCGCATTAGGCCGCGGTGTCGTCAGGCGTCAGGCTGTAATCGCGCGCAAGGTAATCAGCGAAACGCTCGCAAGCATCGGTGCTGGTGAAAATCCCCACCAGCTTGTCCGCCTTGGTAACCAACGCACAACCAATATGCCTTTTGACCATGGTCTCCAACACCTTACAAAGCGACTCGCTGATATCAGCGGTATAGATGTCTTCAACGCAGATGTCGTGCACCTGCAACAAATCATCATCTGCTGCCCGCGGTAGGCTTTGCATTAACTTAATATCGCGATCGGTCACAAGGCCAACCAATTCGGTTCCGTCGGTCACCGGCAAATGGCGAATCCAGTGCTTGAGCATGAAAATTTGCGCCTCGCTGATCGTCGCTTTGCGATCGACCGAATGCGGAAATGGGGTCATTGCGGAAAGTACTTGCGGCACGCGTTTGGCCATCGGCAGCTCCTAGTCTAATCGTCTCCGGGCCATTGAATCGCGACAGCGGCGACAGCAACATGATCTCGATCAAATCAGAAACACGATAGACCCCATCGGCAAACGGTCTCGCCAAAAAAATTGATCGGGATCAAAATCGCGATCCCAAGCTTGCGTAAACTCGGGACATCGTTGAAACGAAGCAGGAGTCACTCATGAACTTAGTCCCTAGCCAATCCCTTTTCGACCTCGATCACTTACTTGATTTCTGGGGCCGATCGCAGGCACCCGAGCCGGCTAATGGCAACACCTTCATGCCGCGCGTCGATGTAACAGACAAGGGCGATCACTACGAGATCACCGCCGATCTGCCAGGCGTCGCGCGAGAGGACATTAACGTCACCCTCAACGAAGGTGTACTTAGTATCGAGGCCATAAGCCGGTCTGAAAACAAAGAAGAAAAGGATGGCAAGATTATTCGCCAAGAGCGGCGTTTCGGTTAATTCGCGCGTTCGTTCATGCTGGGTTCCGAATGCCAGGACGGACAAGTCTCGGCGAAATTCGAAAACGGTGTTCTGAGCCTGAAAGCCCCCAAGGCCGTGCCACAAAAAGAAAAGCCCCGGCAAATTAAGGTTCATTGATACCGTGCCGGGCCGGACCAAATTATCCCCTCCCCCAATGGGTTCGGCCCGGCTTCTTCTCTGTCGTTCTACCCGGGAGAAAAAAATATGGAAGCTCTCAGTCACATCCTAATGGCCACCGACGGCTCTTCTAACGCACTCCGAGCGGCCGATTACGCGGCCAAACTCGCGCAGTCAGCACAGGCGAAAGTGACGATCGTGATGGCGCACGCTGAAGACGGCTTATACATGGAAGCATTGGGGCCCGCCGTGCTGCCAGGCGCCGTACCATATAGCGCGATGAGCGTGAGCGAACTCAAGGCGGCGGTTGAAAAACATGCCGCACAAAGCGCGATTGCAGAAACCGCAAAGGTTTTCGCCGCGAGCGATGACATCGACGTACTGCAGCGCTGGGGTCAACTCAGCAACGTGATTTGCGAGATCGCCGAGGAAGTCGAAGCGGATATGATTGTTCTTGGGACTCGCGGCCGCTCCAACTTCGCAAAACTGTTACTCGGCAGCGTTTCCACCCAAGTGGTCAATCATGCTCACCGGCCGGTGCTGCTCATCCCTTAACGTCATTACTGCATTCCGTCTGCAATCCAAGTCGCTAAGAGGTTAATCTCAAACGGTTTAAGGCGCCCGCCGTGGGCCGGCATGATCCCGGCGCGGCCCTTGGCAATCGAGGCGTAGATGGCGTTCTCACTGGCCCCGTAAAGCCAAACATCATCCGTTAGATTAGGCGCGCCAAGGGCTTCATTCCCCCGGCCATCGAGGCCGTGACATGCTGCGCAAATTTGCTCGTAATTCGCTTTGCCAAGGGCGTGCTGGTCATGCCCGTCACTTTTTTGCAAGGCCATCACGTAGGCGCTTGTCGCCGCCACGCCGTCATCGCCAAGCACCTCATACCAAGACGGCATGACCGCCATGCGGCCTAATGCGATGCTCTGTTTGATCTGCTCAAGCGAACTACCCCATTGCCAGGTATCGTCGTTCAGCGCGGGAAATCGCTTGGCCTGGCCGCCACCATCTTGGCCATGACAAGCGGCGCAATGCACTTTGTACAACGAGGCAGCGCTGCGCATGGCGTTTTTGTCATCGTTTAATTGCTCGCTGCCAGAGCTCAAAAAGGTTTCATGCTGTTCGCGAAATTCAAGTTGATAAAGCGCGGTTGCTTCTTGCAAGCGCCTACCTTGTGACCATTTCAAAGCGCCCTGAAAACTGCCAAGTCCGGGGTAAAGCAGTAAGTAGATCACGGAAAAAATAAGCAGCGCAAAAATGAGCCAAAACCACCACATCGGCGCCGGCGCCGTACCCTCGGTTAAGGTTTCATCCCAAACGTGGGCCTGCACGTCAGCATCATCGTCACGGTTGAAATAAACGCTGATCACCAAGGCCACCAGAACGATCAAACCACCGGTGGTCAGTACGATAATCCAGCCGCTGAAAAAACCACTCGGCAAATCAGCCACCTTGATGCTCCTCGTCATCGAGCGGGATCCGCGCGGCTTCTTCAATCGTCGTTACATCGTTGCGTAGAAACAACCACATCACCAAAATGATCATGAAAGCCATCACCAGCATGTCGCCGATAAAGATCAGATAGATCATTGGCTAAGGCTCCACACGTGTGCCAAGCACTTGCAAGTACGCGATTAACGCGTCGAGTTCGCTCTTACCACGGACGTCCTTGGGTGCGGCGTAGATCTGTCGATCGGTGTACGGATGGCCCAGCCACTGCAAGGCAGACAGCTTGCTGCGGATTAATTCGTCGCTACTCGCCTGGCGCTCGGCGAGCCACGGATAGGCAGGCATGATCGATTCGGGCACCACCGAGCGCGGATCAATTAAATGCAATCGATGCCATTCATCAGAGTATTTGCCGCCGAGACGATGTAGATCGGGTCCCGTTCGTTTCGATCCCCACAAGAACGGGCGATCGTAGACAAATTCGTCGGCATGGGAATGCTGCCCATAGCGGCGCACTTCGGCAACGAGAGGGCGCACTTGCTGGGAGTGACACACCGCACAGCCTTCTCGAATGTAGATGTCACGCCCGACCAAGGCCAACGGCGTATAGGGCGTAACGCCCGCGCCCGGCGTACTGAGAGAGCTCTCGAAAAGGCTCGGCACGATCTGCACCAAACCGCCGATCGAGGAGACCAACAGAATGCCGAAGATAAGCAGGCCGGTGTGGCGCTCGATGCGTTTATGCAAGGCCAGAAGATTCATGCGCTCGCCCCTGCCAATACGCCACCGGTGCCCGGCCGCGGGGGACGCACGCGGACCAATTCGCCGGCCTCAATCGTGCGGTAAAGATTCAGGCCCATTAACAAGGTCCCGGCAAAAAACAGCGCCCCACCAATCAGGCGCAGCTGATAGTAGGGGCGCATCGCGACCATGACGTCGGTAAAGCTGTACTTCACAATGCCGTACTCATCGAGGCTGAGTAACAACAAACCTTGGGTGACGCCGGCACCCCACATCGAGAGGATATAAAGCATGGTGCCTGCCAGCGCCAAGTAGAAATGCCAATTGGCCCAGCGCACGCTGTAGAGATCGCAACCGCACATCCGCGGGATGAGAAAGTAGAAGGTCCCGTAGGTGATCAACGCATTCCAACCCAGTGCACCCGAGTGAACGTGGCCAATGGTCCACTCAGTAAAGTGGCTGATGATGTTGACACTGCGGATCGCCATCATCGGGCCTTCAAAGGTCGCCAAGCCGTAAAACGCCAGTGCCAGCACGATAAATTTGAGCGCCGGATCCTCGCGCAGACGCCGCCAGGCACCGGCGACAGTCATGATCCCGTTGATCATGGTTGCCCAGGAAGGCGCCAAGAGCACCAAGCTCATCACCATGGCCAACGACTGCACCCACTCCGGGATTGAATTGAAGTGCAAATGATGAGGGCCAGCCCAGATATAACTGTACGTGAATGCCCAGAAGGCGACGACCGACAAGCGGTAACTCCAGATCGGCCGTTCCGCTTGCTTAGGCAAGAAGTAATACATCATGCCAAGGAAACCACCGGTGAGCAGAAAACCTACGGCGTTGTGCCCGTACCACCATTGCACGATGGCGTCCTGGGCACCGGCGTAAAGGGAGTAGGACTTGAATAAATCCACGGGGACCGCCAGGTTATTAACGATGTGCAGCATCGCAACAACGATAATAAAAGCGCCATAGAACCAGTTTGAGATATAGATCGCATGGATTTTGCGCGTCGCGATGGTGCCGAAAAAAACGACCGCGTAGGCCACCCAAACCACGGTGATTAGCACGTCATAAGGCCATTCCATCTCCGCGTACTCTTTGCCGCCGGTAGCGCCTAGCGCGATACCCGCGATGCCAAAGAAAATCGTAAGCTGCCAACCAATGAAAACGTACCAGGCAAACTCTGGCGCAAATAACCGCGTGTGACAGGTGCGTTGCACGCTGTAGATCGAGGTCGCCATCAACGCTGAGACCCCAAATCCAAATAACACCGCATTCGTGTGTACTGTGCGCAAACGCCCGAACGAGAGCTCGGGCACGCCAAAATTTAGCCGCGGCCAAACCAGTTCGGCCGCAGCGTAAAGCCCGGCGGCCATGCCAAATAGTGCCCAGACAATGGAACAGACCGTAAACGCCAAAACCAACCGGTCTTCATAGTAATCTGCGGCGTTATCCACGTGCTCTAAACCCCAATGCGGGGACCGATCCCCACGGTCCAAAGAAATGCGGATATTCCGAGCAAACTGACGAACGCGACGAATAGATAACCAATGATCGAGGAAGCCATGAGCATGCCCCGCTCTGGCTCGATACCCAGCGCCAGCGGCACACCGGTATAGAGCAGATACATTGACCAAATCAGACAGGGCACGAGCACCAACAGATTGAGAAAGACGTCGGGATATAAATGCATCACGCTGCCCAAAGTCAGCGGTGCCCCGACAATGGTGAGTAATCCGAAATACAATCCAAGATCTTGGTTGGCGCCGTAGGTCGCCGCCATCCAGCGGCCGACTAGTGCGCTGGAAAGAAAACCGAACAGCAAAGCACCGAAATAAAGTATCGCGATCCAAATGGTCGCGGCCCACGAGAGCAAAAGCGGTTCGACCGTACCCAATCGCCAACCGTGTTCATGCATACCGATGGCGGCGAAAACCGGAGGCAAGGCACCGAGCCACAGAGCCGTACCCTTGAACACGTCCGCCGGCTTCGGCGGATGATTCGCAAGCTGACGGAATGCGAACCTGGGTTCAATAAGTACACCGGGGATCCCAAATATGCTGGTAACCGCTGACATCGCGCCCGCGCTGTTGTCCTAGTGCGGCTTACGTTATCGAGCCGGAGGCGTCAGCGGTATACGGGAAAACCGAACAACCACTATCGGATCTTCCGGATAGTTCAAGGCCACCACGACTCATAGTGTGCGAACGTGCCCCAACGAGACTCGGCGACGAGCAGCAGAAATCGAGTATGGTTAGCCAATGTCCCGCGAAACGAAATCAAGCGTTGCCGAGAAAGACGTGCAAGCACAACTTGATGCCATTTTTCGGGCCGCCGTTGACGGTGTCATTGTTATCAACGGCGAGGGCATCATCCAACTTTTCAATCCCGGGGCGGAAAAGATCTTTGGCTATAGCGCCGCCGAGGTCGTTGGCAGAAATGTCTCGGAGCTTATGCCTACCCCCGATAAAGAACGTCACGGCGAATACATCGCACGCTACATCGCCGGTGGTGAACCGCAAATTATCGGGCAAGGGCGCGAGGTGATTGGACTGCGCGCGGACGGGCAAACCTTCCCGATGGAATTATCGGTTGGCGATGCCAGCACCGATGAGGGCAATCGCTTTGTTGGGATTGTTAAGGATATTACGCAGAGAAGAACCATCGAAAACGAATTGCTCGCAAGCGAGCGCGAACACCGCGTTCTTTTCGACCAGGCACCGGTGGGGGTATTTACAGCAAACCTGGACGGCACACTTATCAACTACAACAACATCATGGCTGACTTGCAGGGTCATACCGGGCAGGAGGGCGTGCGTTGTGAAGACTTTGTCGTACCCGAAAACCGTAGCCGTTTGCGACGTGCGCTTGAGCGTTTGCGCAGCGGTTCCAACGACAACGAACAGTTGAGAGTTCGCTGCCAAAACAAACACGGTGAGGAACATCACGTGGAACTCAGGATGTCTATTATTCGGACATCGGAGCCCTTCATTATTGGTCACGTCGCCGACCACAGCGAAGAAATCGCCGCCCAGGCTGAGCTCCGCAACGCACAGCGCCAACTCGCCCAGGTTGGCCGTGTGGCGACACTCGGCGAGATGGCGTCGGCGATCGCCCATGAAATTAATCAACCATTGACCGCAATCGCAGCGTACGCGCAGGCCTGCCAGCGCCTGATTGAGGCCGCCGATTACGACCCGGACACGATTAACGCCTCGTTTAGTTCAATTTACGACCAAGCCATGCGCGCGGGACAAGTCGTCCACCGGATCCGGGCATTTGTGAGGGACCGTGAAAGCAGCCGAACGATTGAGAACATCAACGATACTGTTATTAGCAGCGTCGAACTTGCTCAGTTTGATGCCACCGAATCCGATGTCGAAATCAACTTGGACCTCTCCTCCGATCTTCCGGCCGTTCACGTTGATCGCGTACAGATTCAGCAGGTTTGCCTAAATCTACTGCGCAATGCCATTGATGCTTTAGTCGAAAGCAAAACGGAAAATCGCCAGATACTGATCCTGACAGCAGCCCTTGAACGCGGTGTCGAGGTCAGCTTTGCGGACAACGGACCTGGGATTAGCGCAGCGGTGGCAGACACGCTCTTTCAACCGTTTAAAACCACCAAAGAGCAAGGCATGGGCATGGGCCTCTCCATCAGCCACTCGATCATCAGCAATCACGATGGCCGGCTTTATTTTTCCAGTCGCGAAGACGGCGGCGCCATTTTCACCTTCGAGATCCCAGCCGATGTCTGACACCAAAAACCCGGTCATCTATGTCGTTGACGATGATGCCCCAGTGCGGGAGTCCTTGGCGTTGTTAATCCGCTCTATGCAGTGGCCGGTCCATTGCTACGCGGACGCAGCCGAGTTCCTTGAGAACTTCGATCCAGAACTTCACAGTTGCCTGATCCTCGATATCCGGATGCCAGGGATGTCCGGCTTGGAGCTCCAGGAGGAACTGATAGCGCGAGGACTGCAAGTTCCAATCGTTTTTTTAACCGGGCATGGCGATGTGCCGATGGCCGTCAAGGCCATCAAGCTCGGGGCAATCGACTTTCTTGAGAAGCCGTTCAACGATCAAGCCCTGCTTGACTGTATCAATAAGGCCCTCTCCGAGGACCTCAATTCGCGGTCTCGGCGTGAGCAAACACGCGAGGTCGAAAACAAGATCGCATCGCTGACGCCGCGCGAACGGGAAGTCATGGAGCGGGTCATCACGGGTCAGGCGAATAAGGTGATCGCGGTCGACCTGGGACTAAGCGAGCGCACCGTCGAGATCCACCGCTCGAAGGTAATGTCGAAAATGGGTGCGCGCTCGCTCGCCGACCTGGTACGACTAGCCTTGGAGCTATGATCGCCGAACACTTGCCGGATGGCGAATTTATGGCGGCGCATTCTTGCGATCAGGGCGACACCGAGTTTTTTTAACGACTGTTGTGCGACGCTGCGAAAGCGACGACGACGGCGTGATCCATTTCGAGGAACTCGTCGAAGCGCTTGGGCAATGGTTATACGGGCCGATGTTCCTTATCGCCGCGCTGCTGCAACTGTTGCCGACCGGTTTAATCACCGGCGTCACCGGTGTCGTGACCACCATTGCGTTACTGATTGGCATTCAAATGGTCATCAGGTGCCAGCACCCGTGGATCCCCAATTGCTTGCTAAAAGTGTCTACTTCTCAAAAAACTCCCGCGTTGGGCGCGTATTTTTGACCGCATTTTTCAGCCACGCCTACCGGCTTTAACCGGCGAGGCCGCCGGCATTGCGGTTGGCGCCACAACCATTGTGCTGGCGCTATTGCTGTTCTTACTCGGATTCTTTCCAGTTCTGGCCAACGTTCCGGCCTTCGCCCTGGTGTTTTTGGGGATCGGACAGATAGCGCACGACGGGCTTGCGAATCTGCTGGGCCTGCTCGTCGTCGCCAGCTCGGTGTTGATGTGCAGTTTTTTGGCGGCGTTCTTTACAACCAGCTTTACGGTTGAGCAGCTTCTTTCAATCTCTTGCACCGAGATAATCCTTCAAACCCTCGATTCCACTTTCTCTTAAGACGGGCCAAAGATCAGCACGCAAAGCGCGCGCTAAGCTTACACCGTCGACGGCCAGGTCGTAGAGCTGCCACACGCCGCCGTTATTTACCAAGCGAAACTGAACGGCGAACTTCTTCCCACCGTCTGTCTCCAAGGTGCCATCCACGCGGGCACTGCGCCCGGTGTTGTGGGTGCATTCTTTGAGCTCAACGTTGACCTCTGATCCTCTCGCCAGCAAGCTCGCATAAAGGCGTACCACATGCGCGCGTAGTGTATTGACTAAAACAAGTTGCTCGGCCGTGCGAAATTGATTCCACCGCGCACCAGCGACCCACCGGGTGATACTGTCAAAGTCCAGATGAGGTGAGATCTCACGCTCGAAAAGCGCCCTCAGATATTCCGGATCGTGGGGCTTGCCTGCAGGGTGTTCGATTTTTGTTTGGCCGATGACCTTCTCGACAATCGCCCTGACGAGTTCGGCGGGCCCGGAAACCGCGGCGGGCGCACTATGAGCAAATAGGGCAATGCCGAGCAGTATTAAGAAATGAGGTGCTTTCACCGCGCCAACCCGACCTTTTGCCTTAATGCAACCATGTCAATAAATGGGTTTGAGGGATCGTGATCGGCCAGATGATCATCTGGCACATATCCGTATTCCTGCAGGAGTGCGAACGCGCGACGCGCGTAGGGTCCTCGCGGTTCTGCCTCGATACACGCAACCAGTTGCATTTCCATTTCTGGCACCGTCGGGTCCGGCTGTGCCGTGCGCAGTGTAATGATTGCGAGCTGATAGTATATTTTTGCCTGCACCGCCGGGGCGGCGTCTTTATGCTTGCGCAAGTAATCGCGAAAGATGCGTGCGGCAAGGAAGTCCTCCACCGCCCGCAACCAGCTCCCCGGCACGAGCGTCGAAGTAGTCGCTTCTTCGAATAGCTGTTGGGCTAAATTCAGGTCGTCGAGCCCGGTGGTAAAAAGCACTTCGTTGCGATCTAAAGCGCCCAACCAATGCTCGATCCGGTTATCGAGAAAGTAAGGCAAGTCGCGTTTGCGGTACTCGATGAGAAACTCACGCGGTCGCGTCAGTGACTCATAAACCGACAGCGAGATGCGCAGGTAATCGACCAGCGAGCCCTGCAGATCCGCATCAACCGCACCGGTCCACGGGGCCATCAGGTTCTTCTCCATATCGCTGAGCGCGGCGTCGAACTGCCGGGTAGCGACATAAAGCCTGGCACGCGGCCAGGCTGGAATTTCATCGACCTTCATGCGCGCCATCAAGCGTTGACCAAAACTGTCCTCCGAGCGCGCCGGATAGCGTGAATGGCAGCTTACGCAATGCTCAGTGAGTTGCAGCATCGAATAATGCGCGTGCTGCGGCCAACCCCGTTTAAAGGCATGCGCGGTATGTTCGACCATCAAATCGAAAGACTTCGCGTGTAGCTCAAAGTCGCGTTCATGGCCCCTGGCGTGGTTGACCAGATCCTCAGAGGCCGATTGAAGAATATGCAAATGCGAATCAATAAGATCGCGATCTTCATCGTCAATATCTGCGGAGTATTGAGCGCTTAGAGGTAACAGATAGGCCAGCGCGTCAAAAACATCGCGCATAGTCAGCGCGGGACTCGCGGTCGTCGGCAAAGAGAAAACGAATGGCAGAACGCCCAGTGCAATCGAATTAAGAAAACGGGTGCGACCTGTCATAACTACTCACCACCACAAACCAGACTTCGAGTCTACGTAGGGTATGCGGATCTCGTTTGAGGCAGATCAATTTATGCGTCTATTTAAATTCCCTTAAGCGCACAGCAGAGCCGTTGGGCCCCATGGCAGTCCGACAAAAACCGTCAAGCCGGATATAAGGGATTACCGAGGGGGCTTAGGGAGATCCGCACATTGGGCTCTAGCACGCCAACAACTACGCTGACTTTAGTAAACGCGGTAGGCCAGGGTGTGAAATATGCGACTCAAAATAGTTTTGATCATGGTTACCTTACTGAACGTTGGTCATGTTTTCGCGGCCAACAAATCCGGAGCACAAATGTACGAGGATTATTGCGCGGTTTGCCACGGGGAAAATGGCGATGGCAACGGCAAAATGGCATCCGCGTTGACGTCTCCCGCCACGAATCTCACCAAGCTCAGCGCCAACAATGGCGGCCAGTTTCCCAAGCGCAGGGTGCGCTCAACAATCGACGGGCGCGCAATGCCTTTGGCGCACGGCATTCGCGAGATGCCGGTCTGGGGCCGCATTTGGCGGCGTCACGGTGAAGCTCTGAACGAAGCAGAAATGAAAGCGGTAGTGATTAACCTACTCATTTACTTGGAGAGCATTCAACAAGAATAACCGGGCGGGTGCTCACCCTACCCCACCGAAGGGGCGCGACATCGACGTGGCGCAAACCCGCGCATCGAAATACGGCGGCACCTCTAAGCGCCACTCGAGTCCACACGATGTTGATGCTGTTAAGTGCCCTCGAAAATGGGATTTAAATCTAATGAGACAAGCAGCAGCGCTGCCTGTTAATGACAAAGTGCCCACTGACTTTGCCGCCGCCGTAAAATCGACGACCTACAGCCCGCGCAGGGTAGTTGGTTTGACGGGCATAGTGCCAAAACCGAACAGGCTAGTTCTCCAATCTTAGCGCCAGCGGGGTCCTCGTGAATGTATTTGCCGATCAACCCCAACCAGCGCTTGGGCAAGCGCTTCATGCGCTCTCCCGCAACTGCTGCGTCGCGGTTTGCCGATCGTCTCTGCGCTCCAACAACATGAGAAGTGGCGGCAACACAAAAAAATCAATCACCAAGGCATAACTCAGCGTGATCGCCATCAAGGTTCCAGTCCGCACGGAGGGGCTGAAGTGCGAGGCACCCAACACGGCGAATCCACCGACCAGCACGATGGTGGTTACCACCAACGCAAGGCCGACCGTGCGAAACGCGTAACGCAGCGCCTCGTCAACTGCCTGCCCTTCGTACAAACGGGCATGACGGTACTTGCTCATGAAATGCACCGTATCGTCGACGACGATCCCAAGACTCATGCACATGACGACCGACGCTGACATATCAATCGCCCCGATAAATATTCCCCAGGTGCCGTACGCCAGCGTTGCGGGCGCCAGATTCGTCAATATGCTCAACAGCCCCAATCGCAACGAGCGCAATGCGATGAAGAGTAATAGCGCGATCCCCATGATCCCAAGCAATACGCCCTTAAGGAGATCGCGGATATTGCGATGGTTGATGTGCGCAAAAACCATATCCACGCCAGTCGCCTCGCTAGGCAGGATGTGCGGGGCGTGTTCGTCCAACCAAGCCTGGGCGCGCAGATCAAAGGCGATCAGTGCTTCGGAGTTGTTTGGGCTAACCAACGCCACAAGCTGCGTTGCCGACCGATCAACATTAATGGTGTCTTCTAGACCTTGACCCAACGGCAATGACATCTCGTAGAGCAAGAGATATTGCGCGGCCAGCTCGCGTCGCTTAGGGACCACGCGCTCGGCCCTATTGTCGCCGTGCAGGTTCATATTGAGCCGCGCCAACAAATCGGTCAGTGAACCCACAAAACTCACTTCGGGTTGTTCCCGCAGCCAAGCGGTGAAATCACGAAGCTCTGCGAGATAGGCTGGATCGTCGATGCCGTGCTCTACGCCGGAATCCACCACATAGCGCAGTGCATGCAAACCGCCGAAATGTTCCGCCAAGGCGTTCGAAGCCCGACGAATTTCGAAACTCTCGTCGAAGTAGCCATTCCAATCCTCGGTCAGTTCGTTGCGCGGAATAAAACTCGCAATGGCAATCGATAAACCCCCGACGGTCAGTAACAGAACCCGGCGGTTTACGATGATCCAGGCGCCCATCGCCGCGATTTTGTCGCTAAACGCGCTAGCGCTCTGCACCTTTGGTTCCGGAAACCACAACAACAATGCCGGCAACAAAGTCATCGAAAGAAACCACGCGAGCCCAACCCCCATGGCAACCATATTCCCGAGGTCGTGGTAGGGCGGCGAATCACTGAAGTTCAACATCATCACGCCGAGCGCGGTGGTTACGCTGGTGAGTGCGACCGGCATGAGATTGACGCGTAGAGCCCCCAACACCGCGTGCTGTTTTTGTTTGCCTTGGACAATCTCATGATAGTAGCTGCTGAGGATGTGAACACTGTCGGCAACCGCAATGGTCATCACAATGCTGGGCACGAATCCGGATACCGCCTCCAACGTTTGCCCGAACCAGCCGTAGATACCCATGGTGCCGGTGATCGAAAGCGTCACAATCACCAACGTTGCAGCGGTGCCCAACCCGTGGCGCAGCAGGAAAACCAGCCCGCCAAGGATGACCAGGTAGCTAAAGATCACGAGCTCTCGCACGTCACGCTTGACCGCTAAACCAAGATCGACGTCGGCGGCCACCGTGCCGCCGACGAAAATTTCGACATCTGATCGCGATCCGCGGATTGGATTAAGCCAGTCAAGCACCCAGGACATAACCTCATCATTAGCGTCCAACTTATCTGCCGGTAAGCTCAAGCGAATTTCGATCTGCAGCGCCGCCCCATTAGCCGATGCAAAGGAGCCAACGATGTCCGGTTCTGAGGTCGCCAACGCCCGGATCAAGGTCAGGCGTTCTCGATTCAGATTAGACCGGCCGACAAGCTCTTCGACGATCAAATCATCATCTTGCGCCCAGGTATGCTGATAGTTCGCAAGCGATGAGACCCGGCGCGAATACGGGACCTGCCAGGCACGCTCGGTCAACTCGGCGAGTAGCGTTAGGGTTTCGACATCAAATGCGTCACCGTTG
>JBCCEV010000081.1:0-19039 GCA_039030125.1 Pseudomonadota bacterium
GGCGACCTCTCTCTCCATTCTGTGTGATTCCATTCCGTGAGAGGCCTTGGCGACCTCGCTCTCCATTCTGTTCGATTCCATGCCGTGAGAGGCCTTGGCGACCTCGCTCTCCATGCTGTGTGATTCCATGCCGTGAGAGGCTTTCGCAACGCTATCGTCGCCAACATCGTGTGGCCCGGTAGGGACTTTCCTATTTAGCCCCGGATTTGCAGGGGGCCGTGGTTGCCTGACGTTGCCTGGCCCGCGCGGAACTTTAACGATCTTCGAGTCTGGATCAAAAAGTGTCGTGAACGTTCGGCTGAATTTCTGATCGAGCGTCTCCACATCGACGATTAGTTCAAGATAGGGTTCGCGAACGGGTTTCACTCCAGCGATTTTGAGGTGTGGTCGTTTGGGGTCGTTAACGATCGAAACTGCGAGACCGTTTACATCGTCGGTGTAGGGTTGGTTACCCACACGATAGGCAATTTCAGAGGGCAGCGTTGCCTGCATCGTTTTAATTTGCGCGGGCCCGGCATCGAGGATCGGAATCGAGGCGCGAAACGGTTCACGATGAGTCGATGATGTTTGGATCTCTCCAAGCACTAGTGCGTGTGAATTTAGTGCGCTAAAGAGCGCCATTGTCAAAATCGTTGATGGGGTTCGCAACATAATGTCCTACCGTTCGCTGGATAAATGGCTAGAGTTGACCAATCAATTCGTTTTGTCTGGAAATCGCTAGTGTCGATTTGTCTGGTGCCTCGATCAGCCGCCCGATCCGAAAGCCGACGTTGTAGTAACGGAAGTTTCGGGGATCGGTGCCGCGTTTGGCGGCTCTGACTAAGGAGGGGAAATTGCCCCAAGACCCACCGCGATAGACGCGGTTTTCGCAGTGGCCTGAGAGTCGCGGATCACCGTTAACCGGTACGCCGCTATAGGTCTGATTCCAACAATCGGCGGTCCACTCCCAAACGTTGCCTAGCATGTCGACGAGTCCGTAATCATTCTCGCCAAATGAACCAACGGGGGCGGAGTAAGTGAACCCGTCTTCGCAAACAAAAATATTGTTCGGCGAGCTGTCTAAATCGTGATCGGAGGCCCGCGTTACGTCCGAAACGTTGGCATAGCGGCAGGCGGCCTCTCCCTTTGCTTCCCAAAAACGCGCGGTGGCGTTACCCGAGCGAGCCGCATACTCCCATTGCGTCTCCGAGGGCAGGTAGTAGAAGGCGCCCGTACGCTCGCTCAGCCAGTTAACGTAGGCGACAGCGTCATCCCAGCTTACACAAACGACGGGGTGCGCTTCGTTCTGCGAATATCCGGGATTTTTCCAATTCAGATTGGCGCGCCATTGCCATCCGTTGTCATGCACTCTGCAGCCGCGCTGCGGCGCGCGCTCCGCATCGGTGACATAGGCGGTGTCTTCGACAAAGCGCCTGAACTGCGCAACCGTGACTTCCGTTTTGCTGATGGCAAAAGGTTCTAGTAAATGAATCCGGCGCTGCGGGCCCTCGTTGTCAGTGCGGCCGTGCTCATTGGGTTGACTGCCCACCATGAAGCTTCCCGGCGGCACGACGATCATTTCCGGAGACGAAGTACCATCGCTCATCGGGTCGAACATGCTTGCGCCAAGTGCCGATGGAGAGATGTCGTCCTCCTCTGGTAGCGCTAACACGGCATCTATGGGGCTCGCGGCGACGTTGCTTTGCGCCGTCACGGCTGGTCTTTCATCTTCTTGCGGGCGCGTGAGCAGAGACACCCCGGCGACAATTAATGCAGCACAAACAGCGGCGGCAACGGCGGAGGGCATCCTCAAACCCACCTGGCGGGTCAGCGCAGCCTCCTCGCCGGTGCGAACATCTTCGAAAGCAAGCTCTTGCGTGTCGCCAAGACGATGATTGAGCTGCAGTTGCACGCGCCTCGCGGTGGTCGCGGTGAGCGTAGTTTCGCGCTCGCCAAGGAGCTCCTTGCGCCAGGTGTCGATATTCTCAGGCCGATGTTGCTCGTCGAAAGCGAGAGCGTGATCAATGGCGACCAGCATCGCGTCGCTGTAACGATCCTGGCCCACCTGGCTCGCTGGCACTAATGGATCTTCATTACCTTTCAGCAACGCACTGCTGCGGGTCACAGCGTCAATCGGATTAAGTCCGCTGATGGCGCGATATAAAGTCGCCCCGAGGCTATAAATGTCGGTCCAAGGCCCTTGGGCCTCGGCCGCACCGGTGTATTGCTCGTGCGGTGTATAGCCCGGCGACACGAGGGCGGTGAGTTGCTCTCCCGATTTTCTGATCTTGTGCGCTGAACCAAAATCGATCAGCACTGGTGTGCCGTCTTTTCTGATCATGATGTTGCCAGGTTTGATGTCGCGGTGAACGAACCCGGCGTCGTGGATCAATTCCAGCCCGTCAAGAATTGGAAGTATTAGGCTGAGCAATTCATCCTCTTCCATGGTGCGCTTTGGGGCAAGGAGCGTTTTTAGATCCTTGCCCTCCTCATAAGCCATGGACATGTACGCTGTTTGATTTTGCTCAAATACGTTGAGGACTCTGACGATATTCGGGTGCTCAAATTTGGCCACTGTTCGAGCTTCGCGAATGAAGCGCATTAGCCCATTTTCGAATTCCTCAACCGCGCCGGGATCCGCGATGACGGTTTGATCTGAGTCGCGCGTCGCCATGTCGCTTGGCAGGTACTCTTTTATCGCGACTTTCTTATCGAGGTTTAAATCATGTGCGAGATAAGTGATTCCAAATCCGCCCTTGCCCAATACACCTTCGATTTCGCACCAAAGTAATTTGTATCCCGGGGTTAATGCATCCCGCGGTTGCTGACCGGTCGACATGAAGGCTCCCAGTGATTGTTGCTTCAACTAGCACCGGTGGACCGCCGTTAAACCGCTCGGTTCCAAAATAAATCGACATTTATTTTTATGTAACAAAAGACTATCTACGCGTCTCAGATCGCTAACCATCAGTCGCTGCAGGTCGGGCTTTTCATCCTGCTTCACCGATCGTCGAAACTAATTTTCAGATGTTTGGTCGGACGTCGAACAACTGCACTTGATGGCTTTCGAATATGCGCCAGATCTATTTTTTAATGCTTGGGATTTTGTTCGCGGGAGGCATTGCTAAAGCCGGCGCCGATCCCGGTGCGCGTGCTCGTGTTGAGTTGGCCACCTTTGCCGGAGGTTGTTTCTGGTGTATGGAGCCACCGTTCGACAAGCTGGACGGCGTGGTTGCCACCACCGCGGGCTTCATGGGCGGTCACTTGGTCGATCCCACCTACAAACAAGTCTCCGCGGGTAATAGTGGTCACATCGAGGTTGTGCAAGTTGCGTACGACCCTCGAGTTGTGACGTACGAGACTTTATTGCGGGTGTACTGGCGCAACATCGACCCAACAAACCCCGACGGCCAATTCTGCGACGTGGGTGGCCAGTATCGCAGCGCAATCTTCTTCCACAATGAGGAACAGAGAAGCGCCGCGCAAAAATCAATCCGTGCCTTGGCGGAGCACAGACCTTTTGCAGAGCCGATAGCTACTGAGTTACTTGACGCCGCTGTCTTCTACCCAGCCGAGGCTTACCACCAAGACTACTATCAGAAGAATCCTTTGCGGTATCGGTTCTACCGCTACCGGTGCGGACGCGACGCGCGGCTCACGGAGGTGTGGGGCGAGAAGTCAAACCCGCCGCTATAAGCGGCGGACGCTTAAGGGCTTGAGTGATCGGCCAAATAGGCGGCCAGCGCCTCATGACTGTTTAGAACCAGTGGCCGCAGCTCAGCGCGAATGGTTTTTGCAAAACTGATCCCATCAAATTTGACGTCGATCAACTTCCACGCACCCGCTTCCGAGACTAGATGAAACTCGACGGCCTTATCCGGTTCGTTTGGGATCTTAGCCAGGGCCGAGACGATGGCTTTGCGCCCCGAGACCCGGCTGTCCTTGTTGATTAGGACTTCGGCGCGCACAGCGTTGGTAAGTAAGGTGCCGTAGCTTCGTCCGACGTGGTGAATGACGACTTCGCTCAGCATCTCCCGCTCGTTTTGCGGCAGACCGTCCCAACGATCGCCAGCGATCCATCGCGTCAATGTTGCATAGGCGAGATGCTGAGTGACTTCTTCTTGAAAAACTTGGCGGATTTCAGCTTTGCTCGACCCGCCCAAAATCCGTTCCTTTACCTTGGAAATCATTTCAGCGACCAAATTACTGGGATTTAAAGTCGCCGGTGGTTCCTGATTAGCCATTGCCTGAAAAGATAGGGAAACCAGAATCAACAACGCTTTTATGCTGATGTTCTTCATTATTTTGCTACTGCCAAGGTTTTAAAAACTAAAAAGCTCAACGCCAAATCACAAACGGAAGCATTTGGCGCCCGATCTGAACTCAAAATCAGACTGCCAGACCTGGGTGGAGGTTCGGCGACACGGTCAAAAATTAGATTTAATCGAAAGCGTGCAGTGCGACACACAATCAAAACCCGCCATTGAGGCCGAGGCAGCTCCCGATCCCCGGATCACAGCATACGCGGTGGATTTAAGTGCGATACCTTACCGCAAAATGGCTAAGAATGTTTGACGAAAAACGACGCAAGGTGCTTAGAACGCTCATTTTTTACAATTGGGGTGGGGCAAGTCCGCGGCACAAAGAGAAGGTGAGGCAGTATCTACTCAATGTGATGAGTGCGGGGTGGTTTCGGCCAAGTTGCGAATCAGATTGGGCCTAACGGGCACGTTAGTCCTCAATGTCCACGCTGGGATTAGGGTTTCGGGGATCTGGGTATGTAGGTTTCTCGCGATCCTGCGGGCAGCGGGATGGTGCCTGGCATAGGGCCCGCCCGGAAGCGGGCCCTCACCCGGTTGACTCGAAGGTTTAATTCGCCGCGCGTTTGCGCCCGACCAATCCCAGACCCGCGAGGGCCGAGAAAATCAGCGGGAGACTTGCTGGCACCGGTACCGGTGCTGGGATCGCCTCAATCGTGATTGTTGCCAAGGATGGATAGAGGTCGAAGTTGAACGGGGCAACATCGACCCCACCGCCATTTAGGAAGCTCGCGAAATCGAGACCGCTTGCCGGTGTGATGACACCATTCTCGTTGGCCCCTTGGTTCGGTCCACCTTGACCGCCGGGGATCCCAAATAGTGGGTTGCCGGCCGAGGTTGCGAAATCGTTGACTTCGGTTCCAGCGTCGAACACCGAAGTCACCTCGAAACTCGCACTTGAGAATGTGCCATCGAGAATGCCGGCTAAAGAAATGGCTCGGGGAGCATCGTTACCGATGAAAAAATCAGAGGTCGGTAACACCATGGAGGCGAACGACAAATAACTGTTTGAACCGTCGGTGTTGAGAGAAAATTCCGCGCTCGCCGACGCGCCCGGTGCTAACAGTCCTCCAATGACGCCATCTTGACCGTTACCGGCGAACAGGGTGCCCAAGGGGCCAGGATTTCCGTCCTCGGCGATCGCTTCAATACCAGCGCTGGCAGCAGCCCCGACGTCGAAGCTGTTGAAAGTGCCGTTATGAAAACCGACCCAAAGCGGTGTCAGGTAAGTTCCTCCGGCAGTGGCATTGTTGGTGATGGTGACGCGGACGTCGGCGGCTTGAGAAGAAAAACTGAATAGCGAAACTGATAAAGCCACCAATAAGGTAGCTGTGGTCTTGCGGGTCATTGTGCCCCTCCAAATAGTTGCAGATTTAAGAAAAGATTAAGAACAGCTAGTCGCGCCCCACAGGCGCTTAATCTGCAATACGCAGGGCAATGCGAAATCGATACTATTTGGGTCGCAGAAAAACACTCCCGGCGGCAACACCGACCAGTCCCACCGTTAAGCCAGGGAGTAAGTGGTGGGTGAGGATGTGTTGGGCCTGGTACATACAAGTAAATTGCATCACTAACGCAGGGATCGCTCCGGCGCCAAGACCTAGAAGAAATCCGCTCCAACGCCCGCGCAACGGATAGAGGCGCGAACAGATATAGAACGCGATCACTAACGGGGGCATGGCGACGAGTAGTGTCTCCAGCCAGCAGTGCTCGCGTTTACCGGCCATCGACGGAGCCAGCGCCGGGTCAAATAAGCCATAGACATAGAACCCTATCCACACGCTGAGCAACGTGAGCGGGATCGTTACTTGCTTTATCAGGTTGTGCATGGCCGGAACGGCGAGCTGCAGGCCACTAAAAAAAAGTGTGCCAACGGCGGCCGCACCGATAATGCTTTCCAACAGGAAACGTGGCGAACTTGAAACTTGCTGTTGAAGACCGGGACGAAGTTCGCCGAGGCTCAGCAACAAGGCTAAAGTCACCGCGGTCCCGATGATGAGGCTCAACATTGCCAAGCTTGCCGGGCGCGGCGCGCCGGTCACTGGCTTCAGATCCGCGGCGAGTTCGCTGATGAGTTCGTCACGCTTGTTCATATCGGTACACCTTCTGCTTCAAGTACCTTGCCGATGGCGTTCAGACCGCGCCGGAGTCTGGCTTTGAGCGCGGTTTCCGAGATCCCCAACCAACTTGCAGCCTCGGCTGCCGTGTAACCCCCATATTGTGTGAGCGCTATAGCTTCTCGGTGATCAGGTGCCAGGGTTTCCAGGATCTTGACACCGTCTAAACGTCGGTGCAGCGTCGCTGGATCTTCAGTTTCCAGGGCGGCCATGTCGAGTGCCACGTTCGCTGCTTCGTTCTTGGCCTGACGCAGCACGTCGATGGTGCGGTGTCGCACCAGCGTGAAGAGCCAGGGCCTAAACGGTCGCTGTGGATCGTAGGTATGACGCGCTTTGTGCACCGCTAACAGAGATTCCTGCACGCAATCCTCGATGTTACGAATGGGACCGAAACGCACACGTATGTAGTTCTCAATGGCCTCGCCCAGCGCTTCGAGCAGGCGCCGATAGGCCGCTTCGTCGCCCTGATGGGCCAACGCCATCCATTGGGCCCAGCGGCGCTCGTCGATCTCCCAAGCTTGAACTCGGTCCGTTTGCGTCATGATCCGTGTTTTCTAGGAACTCGTTAATCGTCGCGGCCTTTCATCGCCGCTCACCTTCCAATACGGCGCATCGGTAGAAATCGATACTCATGCGGCCCTGGCCGCCAAAGATGGCGGTTTTCAATGGGTAAGAGTGTGGTGCCGCCGGGAAGTTGCAGCGCTAGGCCAGCGTTTGCGCCGCAGAGTCCTGGCGTTTGGGCAAGGGCTCGTGTTCAAAGCAGTTTATGAATACCAGGTGTTCGACGCTCGCCGATCCTTATTGTCGCCAAACTTCGCCAACGGCGGCCCAGGGGCCGGCAGCCGCCCGATGCATCCACCCATCTCGGCCAGAACATCCCAGTACCGGGCAAATCCAGCAGCACTTCGCAGCGCTAATTCTTTCAAAGCCTGGCGGCCCGCAGAGCAAACAGCCTGATACAAGTTCAGCGCATGCTAGTATCAATTGAGCAAACGCTGGCTAGTCAGGAATTTGGGGAGAACGCATGCATTTTGGTGTTTTTGACCATCTTGATCGCAATGGCCTCAGTCTTGGTCACCAATACCGTGATCGATTGCAGCTCATCGAGGCCTATGACCGCGCTGGGTTTTACGCCTACCACCTTGCTGAACATCATGGCACGCCACTGGGGCTTGCCTCCTCGCCGAGCGTGCTTCTTGCCGCCGTCGCGCAGCGAACCAGAACCCTGCGTTTCGGGCCTTTGGTTTATCCGCTGTGTTTCTACCACCCGCTGCGGCTCGTTGAAGAAATCTGCATGTTGGATAACTTAAGCGGTGGCCGGTTTGAACTTGGAGTGGGCAAAGGCGTATCGCCCATCGAATTGAGTTTTTATGGCGTTGGCGAGGAAGCCGTCGCTGTGTACGAAGAGGCTTTGGAGATCGTGCTTAAAGGCCTCGCCAATGATCGCCTGAGCTTTCAAGGCGAGCACTTTAGCTTTGACGATGTACCGATGGAGATGCGTCCGATACAAAATCCCCATCCGCCGCTTTGGTACGGTGTGGCCAAGCCGGAGCGCGCAGCCTGGACGGCCGCACGAGGCATGAATGTTGTGATGAACGGCCCGTCGCACTCGGTACGCGAAATCGCCGATAGATTCCGCGAGGCGTGGCGTGCGACCCCTCACGCCAAGGAACCGCTCCCAAAAATCGGGATGTCCAGGCATATCGTGGTCGCCGCAAGCGATGATGAAGCTCGGGCCATTGCCCGATCAGGCTATCGACACTGGTTCGATAGCCTGCTGCATCTGTGGCGGGCGCATAACAAGCAGATCCCGCTGAATTTTCCGGAGGATCCCGACGAGGCAATGAAGCTTGGGCTTTGTATCGCTGGGACCGCAACCTCGGTGCGAGCGCAGCTCGCCGAAGAAATAGAGAGGTCCGGGATCAACTATCTTTTGTGCCGGTTGGCGTTTGGCGATTTGACCGTTGAACAATCGCTGTACTCGGTGCTGCAAATGCAGCACGAAATCATGCCCGAGTTCGCGAGCCTCGCGCGCGAAGTTCGAGCGGCGTAGCTTCGCGTTATGAATATCGACGCCCAAGATTTGACGGCTGTCCAATCCTACAAACTTTTGATTGGCGCGATCACGCCGCGGCCAATCGCCTTTGTTTCTACGGTTGGCGAAGACGGTGTTTACAACCTCGCACCGTTTAGCTTTTTTACCGGAGTCAGCGCTAACCCACCCGTGATCGGTTTCAGCCCCATGGTTAATTTTCAACACAACCGCCGGGACAGTCGCAACAATATCGAAGCGAGCGGTGAGTTTGTGGTTAACGTGGTCTCTGAATCGTTCGTCAACCAAATGAACGATACCGCCGTTGACGTGCCACCCGATGTCGATGAATTCGAACTTTCGGGTCTCACGCCATTAGCGAGCAACATCGTCGCCGCGCCCCGCGTTGCCGAAGCCCGCGTGAGTATGGAATGCCGATTGGTGCAGGTGGTCGACATCAGTCAGGAAGTGCTCGGTGGCGCTTTCGTGATCGGGGAAGTCCTGCATTTTCATATTGATGATGAAATCGTTGATGACTACCGTATCGACGCCGATGCGTTAGCGACCGTCGGGCGGATGGCCGGTAACGATTATGTTCGCACCCGCGATCGTTTTGAGCTTGCCCGCCCAGAACTCCCGGGCACCAAACAGGTGGAGCGCTAGGGGAAGAAGGTGGTTTTCAAGCGCCGGCCAAAGACATTTAGCGATATTTTTTAGTCGAACGGTAATTTAACCGTTTCGCGAGGATTGCCCGTGTTAGGGTATTTCTCGCACAAAGATGTAACGGTCCGTCGGTGAGGGAATAGCCATGACTCAAATTCGTCGCGTTCTGGTTTTGATCGCAATTACGCTCGGCGCTTCGGTGTCGCTAGCCCCCTCGGCGCTCGCGTTCAGCGTTGCGGAAAATCCCAATAACGCGCTCGATACATTTCCTAATAGTCCTGGTGAGGCTCTCATTGGTTTCAATGGCGTGACCACGCTCGTCGTTGAGCTCGGCCTTAATATCGCCATTGGCGGGTTGGGTAATTGCATAGGCTTCAGCTGCAATGACAGTTACGACTCATTTCGTATGGAAGTCCCGGATGGCTTGCAAGTGACGCTGACCGAGTTCGATGTTGATAACATCGATGGCACGGCCGAACAGCTCTGGATTTTTGCCGGACCGCCCGATGGTAACGGAGTGATCCGCACGCCAGAACATCTGAATACCGCCTGGCAGACTGCCACCGATCGCGTTTTCGCCCTAACCGACAATATCTTCATCAATGGCACCGATCCCAGCTCCACCACCATCCCATTGGGACCAGGCTTCTACGACGTCATCGCTTTCAACCTTGCGTTCGTCGGCGGCGGCGCATTCACGGCAACCTTCACCGCCAGTGAGCTGGTTGTTCCAATCCCCGCAACGCTTGGACTTTTAGCACCGGCCCTCATGGTGCTTGCTGGCTTGAGACGCGTATCACCAGCTACGGACTAGCAGCACCACACCGCTGCCGGCACAGATCGACAGCACCAGCCTGCGTACGATGAGGGTACTGAGATACTTTGTTAAGTATTTTGAACATGCAAAACCGAGCAACATACCCGGGAGCAGGACCGGTGCAAGTTTCACCTCCTGCCAACCCAGACGGCCGGCCCCATAAAGCGCCAAGAAAATAAACGGCGCCGACATTAAGAAGTAGGCCGACATTGTGCCGCGCAATTGCTGTGCTGAGAGGCCGTGTAATAGCAGGGCGGCCGGCGGCCCCCCGACCGCTGTAATCGTTCCCATGAATCCCGAAATACCGCCGGCTATCGAGGCGCTCATTGCCGTGACCTTGGGTCGCCAGCCCAGCAAACTGAGTACTACTGCCAGCAATAACAGGCTGCCGAAAAGGGCGCTATAAGCGGATTCTTTGATCATCGAAAGCGCTACCCCTGCGGCTAACGATCCAAGCGCGCAAGCGCCAACGAGCCAACCCAGCGCATCGAACGCGACATCCTTACGGTTCGTCCAGGCCACCAGGCAAACCATAGCGGTGCCCATAATAATGAGCGGCGCGGGTACCAATTTCGGATAGACCAGCAGTAACAGTGGCGCGCATAGAAAGTTGAACCCAAAGCCGACCACCCCGTGAATCACCGCAGCTAAAAAGGAGATCATTATGCAAAGAGCAAGGACGATAGGGTCAATGGGCATGGTGGCCGTCGTAAATATTTAGGGGTGCGTGGGGAACGGCGAGTACCGCACGTCACGATAGCGGAATTATAAAGATGTCGCGCAAAGTTCGGCTAACCGAGCGTCGTCCATCCTTTAAACGGATGCACCGCCAGTTGGCTTTATCACATGTGCCGATAGGAAGAACCAAGCGAAGACGCCGAGCGCAATCGAGATTGGGCCTGCGATCAGGTAGGGGGTGGCGGCACCGAAGTGCTCGAGTGTGCTGCCGGCCCACAGGTGCGAAAGCACCGCGCCGAGGCTCATCGTTGTGGATAACACGGTTTGCCCAGTAGCGCGTAGACGGTCGGGAACTTCTTCCTCCACATAAAGCTGCATGCCAATAATTAATCCCACCACGACGGCACCATGGAGGAGCTGGATAGCAAATATCCAATGAAAGCTTGGCGCAAGTGCGACGATCAACCACCGTGCGCCATCCACGGCAATGCCCGCCGCGATAAGGCCCCGGGCACCCACTCGCCGCAGGCCCGCGCCAGCGTAATAAATCAGCGGGATCTCGAGCAACAACATGGGTATCCACAGACGGCTGACCATTTCGAGGTTACCGCCACGCTCGGCAACAAAGACCGGAAATAAAACGATGGGGCCCGATAGCAAGAGAAAGGCCAGAAAGGCTAAGAGCAGCAAGCGAATATAGGAAACTTGTTTGAGCAGTGCGTTGAGGTCTTCGCGCCTAGCGCGGACCGAAACCGCGTTGGCCGGCGGTACCCGCAAGAGAACAAAGGCGGCGCACACGCACAACGCCCCGGCCATCGGAAAAATCAATTCCAAGCCCGCCGTGCTGCCGGCGACCGCGGCGTCGCCGCCCATCCGCTCGAGGAGGCTCGGAAAGAGCAGAATCATGAACAGATAACCCAATGTTCCCCAAACGCGCACGCGCCCGAAGCGGCTGGCGGCTTGCTCACCAAGCACCGCAAACGAAAGTGATGACGCAACCGGCATGGTCGGCGCTGCAAAAGCCGAGAGGAGCACTAAACACAAAAGCAGGATCAGAAAGCTTGAAGCAAGCGGCACCAAAAAATATCCCACCGCCGAGCCAAGCGCGAGTATGAAAACGGCACCGCGCCTGCGGCCGGTCCGGTCTGCCCATTGGCCCCACAACGGTGAGGCGATGATCCCCATCAACGGATGCACGGCCAGCACCATACCGAGCTGCGAGCCGCTTAAGCCGACATTTTCTTGGAAATAAAGACTTTGGTAGGGGAACATAACCCCCAGAGCCGCCATGTAGAGGAACCAGAATGTGGAAATCGGAGCGACGCCGGGTCTCATGATGAGGGAATGCTCACATAGATTGTCGTGGTGGCTTGCCGGTCCAGCCGAGCAAATGTTGCTGCTCGCTAAAGCCGGCGCAAAAAAAAGAGCGGCACATTGCGTGCCGCTCTTGCAGTGGTGAGCTAATTATTTGCGGGCGACGTTGATGACTTGCGTCTGAGTGTATTCAGAGAGGCCTTCGACGGACTGCTCTACACCAAGACCGGAGCCCTTGAAACCCGCCATCGGAATATGCGGCCCAATGTTGAGCTGCTGATTGACCCACACGGTGCCGGACTCGATGCGTCCCGCAACTTCGGTTGCCCAATCGACATCGGATGAGTGCACCGCGCCGCCGAGTCCGTACTCGGACGCGTTGGCACGCTCAATGACCTCGTCGATATCATCGAATGGAATCACCGGCAAGATTGGACCAAACTGCTCTTCGTCGACAATCTTCTGGCCATCCTTCACATCGCGCACGATGGTTGGTTGGACGAAGTAGCCTTTGCCTTCGGGCACATCGCCACCAGCGACGATCTTGCCGTTGGCTTTCGCATCTTCCATGTAGCCCTTGACCTTCTCGTATTGCATCTTGTTCTGAATCGGGCCAATCGTCGTGTCAGGCTGCATGCCATCTCCAACGACTGCTTGCTCGGCGATCTTTTGAAGCTCGTCGCAGAACTCGTCATAGATATCAGAATGGACGTAAGCACGTTTCACCGCCAGGCAAACCTGGCCAGCGTTGGCGAATGCACCGGCGTAGACTTTCTCGGCTGCTTCTTTGACGTTGACATCGGGCATGACGATTGACGGATCGTTGCCGCCCATTTCAAGCGTCACACGTTTCATGGTGCTCGCAGCGCTTTCCATGATCTTCTTGCCGGTTGCTGATGAGCCGGTAAAACCGATTTTTGAGATCCCTGGGTGCTTGGTCATCTTGGGACCCAAGTCATTGTTGTCGGTAATGATGTTGATGAGCCCCGGGGGGAAAATCTCTTTGCAGATCTCAGCAAGCTTCAGCGTCGATACCGGGGTGGTCGGCGCGGGTTTCAACACAATTGCGTTACCGGCCAGGATGGCGGGCGCGATTTTCCAGACTGCGAGCAGGAACGGGAAGTTCCACGCGACGATGCCGCCCACAACGCCTAGTGGCTTGTGGCGCATTTCGACAAACAAGTCTTCATCGTCCTGGATCACTCGATCGGGAAGTTCCAGCGTTGCGGTGTGGCCGGCGTAGCCCACTGCCCATTGAACTTCACCGGTGGCTTCGGCCAATGGTTTGCCTTGTTCCTTGGTGATCAGTTCAGCGAGCTCGGCTTCGTTCTCCGCGATTGCAGCACCCAAGGTTTGCAGCAACTCGCGGCGTTCGGACATATCCGTTTCGCGCCATTTCTTTTGTGCTTCCGTGGCCGCGGCTACGGCTTCGTCCAATTGCGCTTCGGAGCAATGGGGCACCGTGGCAAAGGGTTCTTCGGTGGCAGGATTCAGGACGTCGATCGTTTTATCCGATGACACCATCTCGCCGTTAATTAACATAGATAGGTTCATATACCTCTCCTCT
Source organism: Pseudomonadota bacterium (assembly GCA_039030125.1). GTDB lineage: Bacteria > Pseudomonadota > Gammaproteobacteria > JBCCEV01. The sequence continues at coordinate 13,487 of JBCCEV010000081.1, forward strand.
TTGATTGACGTCCTTGCTGCCGTCAGTGTTATTGAGATAGTAAAAACACGTTAGTGAATTTCCAGCCGGCGCGGTCGTTCGCGGCCGGCATCGAGAAGGCTGCTGTGCTCATCCTGCAAGCATCCTGTTGGGCAGCTCGACCGCTCATTGTAAGCCTACTTCGGTCAAGATTTCAGGGGGTCGGTGCGAGCGCTAGCCGCACGGGTGCACCGCCGTTTTTCCGCGTTGCACCAAGCCGGCAGAAACGTTAACCCAACGTTACGATCCGACCCAAGCGGATCTGGCATACTCCCAGGGCGCTAGCGGCTTAAGGACCATCAAATGTGGGGCGAAACCTGGGGATCAATGATTTGGGGTGGTGGCGCCAGCCCTACAGTGGTGCCATTCGGTTTCTGGTCAACGCTGATTTTAGGATTGGTACTCGGCGGCTGCATCGTTTTAGCCAATCGCCACCGGGCGGCTCGAGTGCCAATCGCGTTCATGCTGCTGGGCGTTGGTATGGGCGGTGCCGCGCTTACACTGCCGCACACTTTTACCAACGGTACTGTCGCTGATGCGGACGAAGTGAACGCAAATTTTGCAGCGCTGCAGGGATTTCCTCCGCCAGATTACGATTCAGGCTGGTTCGCGCTCCCCGGCAGTGCTACAAGCAGTTTTGTCTTCAACCACAATCTTGGTACCTATGATTTCGCCAATATCGAGGTGCAGGCCTCTCAATCCGCTGACGGCTCGCATCCGATTTCGGTGGCCGGCGTAACTTCCTCTGGCAGTGCCAGCTTTGGCGCATTCGTGAGATTTCCTAGCCCCAATACCATGTCTGTTACCGTTGGTTTTAGTGGCGGTCCCTGGCACGTTCAAACTGGCGTACACCCCTACGCCAGAATTCGCATCTGGCAGTGACGCCTGGCAGGCTGGAACTGATGGCTCGATCTGTAAAGGGCCCGCAGTGTTGATTTTCAGATTGCTTTCGATCACACGAATTGCGCAATCAACTTCGTCACTCATTCACTCCACCTTCGGTGAGCTTTGCGGGATCCAGCAATCGCGCCAGTTCTTCACGGCTTAAGTCGGTCTGCTCTGCCGCCACGTCGATGATTGGGCGACCTTCCTTGTAGGCCGCCTTGGCGATATCGGCGGCCTTGAGGTAGCCGATGATGGGGTTCAGCGCCGTGACCAGGATCGGATTGCGGGACAGCGCCTCTTGCAGTTTCTCCTCTTTTACCGTGAACGTGGCGATGGCCTTGTCCGCGAGAAGCGGACAGATATTGCTGAGTAGCGTGATGCTTTCCAGCAGGTTCTTGGCCACCAGCGGCAACATCACGTTGAGCTCAAAGTTACCAGATTGTCCGGCCACCGTGAGCGTGGTGTCATTGCCGATGACCTGGGCGGCGACCATGGTCGCCGCTTCAGGGATCACCGGATTCACCTTGCCAGGCATTATTGACGAGCCTGGTTGCAGGGCCTGCAGCTCGATTTCGCCGAGACCGGCGAGCGGGCCCGAGTTCATCCACCGCAGATCGTTGGCGATTTTCATAATGGTGACCGCGCTCGCTTTAAGTTGCCCGGAAAGCGAAACCGCAATGTCCATGGAGCCAATGTGCGTGAAGAAGTTCTTCGCTGGTGTAAAAGCAATGCCGGTTTTTTCACTCAACGCGTCATTAAACGCGGTGGCGAAATTTGGATCCGCGTTGATACCGGTGCCGACCGCAGTGCCGCCTTGGGCTAAGCTTTGAACGCTGGGTTGCAGTTGTTTCAAATGATGGATGTTCTGTGCGATCTGATCGGCCCAGGCATCAAGGCTTTGACTGATTCGAACCGGCATCGCGTCCATCAAATGCGTGCGCCCAGTTTTCACATACTGCTCGGTCGCCTCAGCCTTGGCCCGAATGCTGTGCTCCAAATGGTTGAGCGCCGGAAGAAGCTGTTGTTCGACTTCCATGGCGGCGCTGATATGAATGGATGAGGGTATGACATCGTTACTGCTTTGCCCGTAGTTAATGTGGTCATTGGCGCCCACCGGATCTCCATAACGGCGGGTGGCAAGGGTGGCCAGCACCTCGTTGGCGTTCATGTTGGAACTGGTACCAGAGCCCGTTTGAAAGACATCGACGGGAAAATGCTGGATAAAATCCTCGTCAAGCAAAGCATCGACCGAATCGCAGATCGCCTCGCTCATGGCCGGTGGGATTAAGCCCAGTTTGCCGTTGGCGCGGGCCGCGGCAAATTTGGCGAGCAGCAATGCGCGAATGAAACTTTCGGGCATGCGCTGGTGACTGACGGGAAAATTATTAACGGCGCGCTGCGTCTGCGCGGCGTACAGCGCATCCGCCGGGACTTCCATTTCTCCCATGCTGTCTTTTTCGATTCGGGTTTGGGACATATTGTGCTCTGCTAGTTAGTGGTCTCAATCGGTAAGGGTGCCACCCGCTGCCTGGCTTGTCGCGGCGGGTGAGGTGGTAACGAATCCCGATTGCCGTTGCAATTGTTGGTCATTGGTGAGCGGGCTCACCGACGGCAATGTTCCCAAGGCGTGATCGGGATAGGTAAGGCGCCAGCACTTTACTCGGGTCCGCGCCGCGCCCGCACTCATTATTGCCCTGGATTGCACCGCGAGTTTCTCGCACGCTGATGCAGGGGCCGCGTCGAGCGGGTACGGATCATCGAACAGCAAACGAGTGCGGCCAACACCGAAGGTATCAGGGCTCCGGTCGAAGCGGACCTTCTCGCGCAGATCTGAAACAAGCGCCTTGTGCGGTTTGTTGTTCAACCTTTGGACGGCCTGGGTTGTGGGTGTTCTGCAAGGAAGCCGGCGATGCATATTGCGATGCCGCATAGATAAATGATAATAATAATGATTGTGGTTAGTATTCAAGAAACCTGTGAATGACGGCACTGTCGGGTTGTGCGCCAAGCGCCCGGATTAACTTCGTCGCTCGCCTACAGGTGTCCCAAAGCCTATCGACCCCACTGTTTTTTAAATGCGTTCTCACATCCATTTAGTAACGACCTTGGCGCCGGGGATCAGTAGCCTTGCCGAAGGGAGATCCACCGCGGAGCGTTTGGAACAAGCACTGGCGCCGATTTTAGAGAGTCATCGTAAACTCGGCGCGCCCCCCTTGTCACTGGATATTGTTATCGAGGAAGTGGATCGCGGTTGTTATCTCACGCGCTCTAATTGGGTGTTGGCTCTGTTGGGTTTTGGTAATGCGAGGCTCGTCTTACGGGTGGTTGCGAACACGGCTCCGGGCGAAGAATTCTCATTTCGGCAGCATTCTCGAAATGCCGGGTTGAATATTGAATGGCAGGATTATCTTGAAGACAACGGCGATAAGTTGTTGGCGGAGCTCGCACGTCGAGCTGCCGGCATCATTGGTGTGAAGGTCCGTCTAGCTCTGTTTGTGCAGAGCACTCGGCGCACGTTCGCGCGAAGGCTGAAATTTTTTATTAAAGAGGAGCAAGACATTGCTAACTAATAGCCTACTCGGGCGCATCCTTTGTGCGCCCTTACTTTTGTTGTCCGTTAGTTGCTTCGCGCATCCAGGACATGAAGGCGGAGCGTTTTGGCACTTTATATTTGATATCAATTTGCCGGGACTCACCATCTTAGCGGGGACCATCATATTCGGCGCTGTCATTATTCGTCGCCGCGCTAAGTCCCAATTGGCCAATTAACCCAATATTTGCGAACCAACGAGGAAGCCCAAATGTTCCACGCAATCCTAAGATCGCTTGATCACGTTTCGCCGCTTGAAACCGTGTCCGCCCACTGTGATATCCCTTGTAAGATTTACGATCCCTCCACCGCGCAGATCGCGGCTCTAACCGTGGTAAGAATGATTGACCTCATCGAAGAAACCGAGGCTAACGGCAGCGCCAGCAGCCTCAATTCAATGGTGCGTTTTATTTCGGTAAAGGAAGAGCACGGGATCAAATGCAAAGATGAAATCCGCATCATCTGGGGCGACTATTTCAAAGCGCCACAGCTAGAGAAATTCCCTGAGATTCACGAACTCACCCACAACATCATGATGCTGGCGTCGCAATGCAAACAGACCGTTGATCGCGATAAGGCGCTAAGCCTAGTCGAGCAAGTGAACCGTTTCGCGGAAATCTTTTGGGCAACCAAAGATGTCGCGACCAAACGGAGCGTTTGCCCCTATCCGCCAGCATTGGAAGTCGTTTATCCAGACTTGTGATTTTGCGCCTTTTCAAGGTCACCGGCGATAGCATGCGCCCGGTCTATGTGCCGGGCGACTACTTGCTCGTCTCTCGATACTGGTTCCGCAAGCCCCGCGTAGGTGACGACGTGGTGGGCCGGTCGCGCTCGCAGGGGCTGGTGTTGAAGCGCGTCAGTGACGTAGACGGACAAGCCGTCAAACTGGCGGGACTCAATGCTTTAAGCGCCACCAGCGAGAGCCTCGGTGATTTCAAACATAAAGATATTCTCGGCCGGGTTTTCTTGCGAGTCGCTGCATGGCGGGCGCCGCGAAAAGACCAACACTAAGCAATTCATCTGCCCCGAGTCTTGCCGGGCGCCACGCCGTCTCACCGGCCATCACACATCAATATTGATGCTCGGTTACACTCTCGCCCTCAGTTGCGCCGGGCTCGGGACTTTACGCCGGCCGTATTTTTTTAGGAGTAACCAATGAAAACACGCATCACCGAGTTATTCGGTATTGAGCACCCAATTATCCAAGGTGGCATGCATTACGTCGGTTTCGCCGAACTTGCTGCAGCGGTGTCCAACGCCGGGGGCCTCGGAATAATTACGGGTCTTACTCAAAAGACGCCGGATGACTTGGCGCGTGAAATAGCCCGCTGTCGCGAAATGACCGATAAACCGATTGGCGTTAATTTGACCTTTCTGCCGATCGTCGAAGCGCCTGATTATCCTGGATACGTCAAAGCGATTGTTGAAGGGGGCGTGCGAGTTGTGGAGACCGCGGGTAACAACCCCGCGAAATGGATGCCGATCCTAAAAGAGCACGACATCACCGTGATCCACAAATGCACGACCGTTCGTCACGCTTTGAAAGCCGAATCCGTCGGTGTCGACGCACTGTCCATCGATGGTTTCGAATGCGGCGGCCACCCAGGGGAAGACGATATCCCCAATATGATTTTGTTACCGCGTGCCGCTGAAGAACTTAAGGTGCCATTTGTATCGTCCGGGGGCATGGCCGACGCGCGATCATTAGTCGCATCGCTGGCAATGGGCGCGGACGGTATGAATATGGGGACCCGGTTCATTGCGACCAAGGAAGCCCCGGTTCATGAAAACGTGAAGCAGGCAATTTTGGCTGCGAGCGAAGTTGATACGCGATTGATCATGCGGCCGTTCCGAAATACCGAGCGGGTTTTAACGAACGCCGCGGTGGAACGGATCCTCGAAGCCGAGCGCGATAAAGGCGCGGAGTTGAAATTCGAGGATATCGTTAAGGAAGTGTCGGGCGTTTATCCGAAGATAATGCTCGAGGGCGAGATGGACGCTGGCGCATGGTCGTGCGGGATGGTGGCTGGCCTGATCCACGACATCCCGACGGTGCAGGA
>JBCCEV010000082.1:0-19026 GCA_039030125.1 Pseudomonadota bacterium
AACATCACCTCACCGATGGTTTCGCCGTCGCGCGGCACAGGGGTCATGGTGTCAGGATCCATGACCTCAAGATCTTCCAAGACCTGGTAGCGCACGCCTTGCCGGATCATTTTTTCCGCCAAGTCCTCATCATTTAAGTTGGCCCAATCGTCTTGCGGTGCATTAAATACAGCAGGCCCGTAGGTTTCCGTAAGGCCATAGGTGTGGGTGACGTGAAAGCCCGACTTGGCCATACCATCCAAAATCGCAGCCGGAGGAGCGGCGCCTGCCGTCATCACTTCGACGGTGTGCGGCAACGGCTTTTTTTCATCTTCCGCGGCGTTCACTATGAAATTCAAAACAATTGGCGCGCCACAGAAGTGGGTCACTTTGTGCGTATCGATGGCTTGGTAAATGTCCTGGGCGGCGATGCGCCGCAAACAGATGTTGGTGCCGCCCATCGCGGCGATCGTCCACGGGAAGGTCCAGCCGCAGCAGTGAAACATTGGAAGTGTCCACAAGTACACTGGGTGATGGGTCATATTCCACGCCATGCCGCAGCCAAGGGCGTTCAGATAAGCCCCCCGATGGTGATAGACCACGCCTTTGGGATTTCCGGTGGTGCCGGAGGTATAGCAAAGTGCCATCGCATCCCATTCGTTGGGCGGAAGCTGCCACGGGAAATCGGGATCACCCTCGGCGATGAATTCTTCGTATTCGATGGTCCCAATCCGATCGTGGATGGGGGCCATATCGTCGGCGATATCGACGACCAGCGGCTTCGCTTCGCACTTTTCGAGCGCCGCTTTCACAACCGGTCCGAATTCGGTGTCGACGAGCACGACCTTGGCTTCGCCATGATCGAGAATGAACGCAATCGCATCGGCATCCAAGCGGATGTTGATGGGGTTGAGCACGGCTTGCGCGGCCGCCACTCCGAACAGGGACTCGTAGAAGGCTGGAATGTTGGTGGCAACGATGGCGACCGTATCGCCTTTACCTAGGCCACGCTTCTTTAGCGTCGATGCTAACTGGCGGCAACGGGCGAAAGTTTCGGACCAAGTCCAACGGCGCTGGCCGTGTACAACGGCCGGCCGCGTCGGATAAACCGCGGCCGCCCGCTCCAGAAAACTGAGCGGCGACAGGGGCTGGTAATTCGCTGGTACTTGGTCGAGATCTTGTTCGTAAGCTTTCATAGCAAAGTTTTTATTTTTGAATACTCAGTTGTTACTTATCTTTCCACACGGGCTTGCGCTTGTTGATAAACGCGTCCAAGCCTTCTTGGCCATCCTCGGTGAGTAAATTGCAAACCAGGTCATTGGAAGTTCCAATATAGGCGACGTCCAATGGCTGGTTGATCTGCCGATAGAAGGAGGCTTTTCCGATCCGCATCGCAGCCTGGGAATGTGACGCGATCCGTTGAGCCAAATCGGCGGCGACTTGGTCGAGCTGGCCATCGGCCGCGACGCGGTTGACCAGGCCTATCTCGTAGGCACGCTGCGCGCTTATAAAGTCTCCGGTCAGCAGCATTTCAAGCGCGTGCTTGCGAGATACCACTCGCGATAAGGCCACCTGCGGCGTCGCGCAATACAAACCGTTGGCAATGCCGTTGGTTGCGAACCGCGCGCTCGCGGTGGCAATCGCCAGATCGCAGCTTGCAACCAATTGACAGCCGGCGGCCGTCGCGATCCCTTGAACTTTCGCGATCACCGGCTGCGGCAGCGCGACGATGCTCTGCATCATGTGCGCGCATTCGGCGAATAACTCTTCGTAGAAGGCTTTATCTTCATTGGCCGCCATCTCTTTGAGGTCATGCCCTGTGGAGAACGCTTTGCCCTGCGATTCGATGATCACCACCCGCGCGGCGTCGCTTTGGGCAATCGCATCCAAGTGGATCTGTAACCCTGCCAACACGGCTCTGGTGAGGGTGTTGTACTTCTCGGGACGGGCTAGCGTCAGCGTTACGACGCCATCGGCAATCTCGTAGCTTACGCCCGCCTCCTGGGGCTGCTGAGTTTGCTGGACCTGAACCATGGTTCTCTCCTTGAGATCTTCGCGAAAACGCACTTTAAACGTGCATTCTCCGGTCGGACTTCGGCCGGCGCAAGCGTTAAGATCGCGACCACTCGGGGAGGGTTGGCGCAATGACGATGTTAATTGCCGGAATTGTGATCTTTTTAGGTATTCATTCGATATCAATCGTCGCCGCGCCGACGCGGGATGCGCTGGTGACTAAGCTGGGGCTGGGACCCTGGAAAGGCCTGTACTCGATCATTTCGCTGGTCGGTTTCGCTTTGATCTGCATGGGTTACGGTAATGCGCGGCTCGATCCTCTCGTGCTCTATCAACCGCCCGGCTGGGCCCGGCACATCACGATGCTGTTAATGCTGCCGGTTTTCGTCTTGTTTCTGGCGGCTAATCTACCCGGTAAGATTAAGTCTGTTGTAAGGGATCCTCTGTTGATGGCGACCAAGACTTGGGCGCTTGCGCATCTTATCGCCAATGGTACCGCTGCCGACGCCATCCTCTTTGGGGGATTTTTGCTCTGGGCTGTGGTCGATCTCATATCGGTCAAACAACGACGAGCGCGAGAAGTTCCTGCGCTGCCGCCGGTGAGAGCAAACGACATGATCGCCGTCGTTGGCGGGCTCGGCATTTACACACTGTTTGTGTTCTGGGCCCACGGCGCGCTGATTGGCATTCCCTTATTTATTTCTAGCTAGCGGATCTCAAACTCAGATCCGTTCAAAAATCACAAAGGAAAAAATTTCATGGCTACTTTGCTGTATATCGAAGCATCCCCCCGGAAAGATCGTTCTCATGGGATCCGCGTGGCGCAAGCATTTCTCAATGCTTATAGCCAAGCAAACCCCGATGATACGGTCGATACCCTCGATCTTTGGGCAGAGAAGCTGCCGAGCTTTGACGGCGATCGTCTTAATGCCAAATACCAAATAATGCATGGCGCCGATGCGAGTGACGCCGAAAAAGCAGCTTGGGGCGAAATCGAAGCGATCACCAGTCGCTTTAGTGCTGCCGACAAGTACGTGTTCAGTGTGCCGATGTGGAACTTCGGGATCCCCTACGTGCTCAAGCACTACATTGATGTGATCACACAGCCGGGACTATCGTTCAGCTTTGATCCTGCCGCCGGCTACAGCGGGTTGGTGCAAGGAAAGGTGTTGGCGCTGCTTTCAAGCGGCGGTGCCTATCACGATGGCAGTGGCGCTGAGGCAATGGACATGCAGAAGCCCTATTTGCTGAGCTGGTTAGGATTCATTGGCCTCACGGATGTCACGGCCCTGGCAGTCGCGCCGACCTTAGGTATGCCAGAAGACGTTGAAGCCGCAGTGTCGGCGGTCGAAGAGCAGGCTGTGACCCTGGCCGCAAGCTTCTAGCCAGGGTTTCAAAAAACGGAGGTCGACATCGCTTGCCCAGGACAATTGCATCGCTGCTAGTGAATCGCGGCGTGTGCGAACAGCTCCGCGGTCACGAACACCAGCGCGGCGACGGCCAAGCCAATAGCACTACGCGTGCGCCAACGCTCAAGCAGCGTTGGCCGCGCCGCTAGGCCTTCGGGCTGGGTGCCAATAAAAGGCAGCGCCTCACGGGCGGTGTAAAGCAAGGCTAAGGCACCAGCCGCCGCGGCCACGAGCATCGGGATCCGCACGAAAGCCTGGTCGAGGAAAGAGCCAACCGCGCCGAACCCTAAAGCCCCGAATCCGAGCGCGAGACTGATCCCGTTAAGAGCGACATATCCCGCGCAAGGTGCGGAGAAAATAGCCGCGAAGGTCGTCGCGATCCGCAATTTCTTGGCGCCCTCGGCACTCTTGAGGTCGACCTCCGGCGCGCACGGATCGCCGCTTAGCCAACTCACCGGCACCGGCTCATCAAATCCTTTAAGTTCAACGGTCTCGGTCTTCGCGTCCGGGTAGCGTGCTGCAATCGCTGCAAATACAGTTTCGTCGACAAGGATCCCGCCGGGTTCAACGTGCGAGACTAATCTCGCGGCGCGGTTGACGACGTCGCCTATCGCGCTGTAGTGGGCAATTTCCTTAGCGCCAACCCTGCCGACCCGGGCGTGACCAACAGCAATTCCGATCGTCGCCTGTAGTGGGTGTGCGAGTTGGGCGCCCAGCAGGTTCACTTGGCGCTTTAGCTCATAGGCGGCATCGACCGCCTTGCTTGAAAAGTCCTCGCGCTGAATTGGAACATTAAAGAAGGCCATTACCTCATCGCCGACAAACTGCGATACAAAGCCATCGTGGCGCACGACAACTTCGCGTGCGGTATTAAGATATCGATCAAGTATTTCGTGGGTGCGTTCGGGGCCTAGATCATGAGTCATGCCGGTATAGCCGGTGAGATCGGCAAAAAAAACGGCGAGCTCAACAATTCTTCCATCACCGATATGACTGTCGCAGCGATTGCAAAGATTAGGATTTTCGCTCGATCGTTTTACACCGCCAAAACGACTGAAGACACCGAGCACGCCGCTTAAGGCGGTTTCGCAGACCAGGCAGACGGGGCTCAGTGTAACGCTCATCGACTAACGGGCTTGGACGGAGCCCCTAGTGTAGCAATCTTGCCCTTCGCGCTTAGACGTCCGGCAAGTCATAGTGACACTCGTGGCAGCGCTTTGTATTCTGCGAGCGATTCAAGGAAGCTCTGCTTTGCACGACAACGCCATTTACATTGAACCGTTGGACCTTGGCGGGAACGGCCCGAAGGTGGCCGTTAAGGATGTGATTGATATCGCCGGTACCCGCACAACCGCTGGCAGCCGCGCCTTGGCGCGCCAGGAACCAGCGAGTGAGCATGCCGAGATCGTTGCCGAAATTCTGAGGAACGATTGCCGCATTGTTGGCAAGGCGAACACCCATGAATTCGCTTTCGGTTTAACCGGCATCAATGGCTGGACGGGCACGCCGGTCAATCAGCGTTTCCCGCAACGAATTCCCGGCGGCTCCTCCTCTGGATCGGCGGTTGCTGTACAAACCAACACATGCGACTTCGCGATTGGCACCGATACCGGCGGCTCGATACGACTACCGGCCGCTTGTTGCGGGGTTTACGGGCTCAAGCCGACCTTTGGACGCCTGTCCCGTAAAGGGGTGCTGCCGGTTAGATCATCGTTGGACTGTGTTGGTCCTCTAGCGGACAGCGCCTGGCAACTGGCTCGGGCGATGCGGGTAATGGAACCGCGCTTTGGTGAGTTTCATGGCGAGCCGCTCACGCGCATTGGCTGGATCGAGACACAGGCCGACCAGCGCTTAGCCCGTGGCGCGAAAGCGGGCGTTGCGTTGCTGGGCGGGGCCGCGAAATCGATTTCATTGGCGCATTTCGCGCGCGCGCACGACGCCGGTTTGGCCGTTATCGGCGCGGAAACCTACCGCGCCTACGGCGATCTGATTGCTACAGGCTTGGTTGGCGACGATGTCGTTGCGCGTTTGAAAGCGGCGGCAAAAATTGGGCCTGACGCGCTCGCCGAGGCGGAACGCGTGCGCGAGGAATTCAGTGCTGAAATTGATTTTGCGTTTGAGGAATTCGACGTACTGGCGATGCCCACACTGCCGGAGTTTCCACCGCTGCTCGCGCAAGCCCAAGATTTGGCGCGCATGGTGCGGCTGAGCGCCCACGTTCGACCGTTCAATCTTTCGGGACATCCGGCGCTTGCCATACCCTTGCCGCCCATCGACAACCAACCTGCAAGTTTGCAACTGATCGCTCGCAAGGGCGACGATGAACGCTTGGTCGCTGCCGCAGGTGAATTCGCCGCGCGCCTGGGGGCCCCGGCATGAGTTACTGACGGAGATCGCAATATGTCTGAGGCACACCCAAAATTTAAGGCTGCGGCCGTTCAATACGCGCCCCGATTTCTCGATCTCAGTGCCGGCCTCGATCTGGCGCAGAGCTTGATTGCCGAAGCGGCCAACGACGGCGCGCGCTTGATTGCGTTTCCCGAGTGTTGGTTGCCCGGTTATCCGTTCCACGTTTGGCTTGGCCCGCCCGCCTGGGGCCTTCAGTTTCAACAGCGCTATTTCGACAACAGTTTAGATCTCCAAAGTGAGCACCGCGAACGCTTGTGCGAGATGGCTAGGGAGAACAAGATTTTCGTGAGTATGGGCTTCAGCGAGCGTGCCGGCGGTAGTCTTTATATCGCGCAAATATTGATCGACGACTGTGGAGAGGTTGTTAACAGCCGACGCAAACTGAAACCCACGCATGTTGAGCGGACGGTTTACGGTGAAGGCGATGGCAGCGATCTGAAAGTATTCGGTACGGCTCTAGGACAGCTCGGACAAATGTGTTGCTGGGAGCACCTGCAACCCTTAAGTCGGTACGCGCTATACGCCCAAAACGAACAAGTTCATATCGCGGCCTGGCCGAGCTTTTCGCTCTACACCGGCATCGCCCATGCGTTGGGGCCGGAAGTCAACAACGGGGCCAGTATGATGTACGCGGCCGAAGGGCAGTGCTACGTTATTGCGCCGTGCGCAACGGTATCGGCCGAAATGATAGAAATGTTTAGCCCCAACCATGAGGGGCTCCTCTGCGAAGGGGGCGGCTATACCAAAATCTATGCGCCGGACGGCCAATCGATTGGAACCGAGATCGCGCCACACGAAGAAGGCTTGGTTTACGCTGACATTGACCTGTCCATGATTGCGTTGGCCAAGGCGGCAGGTGATCCGGCGGGGCATTACGCCCGAGCAGACGTTACCTGTTTGTTGCTCAACGATCAGCCGCGCCGGGCCCTGGTGAGTTCCAATGACGCCCCAACGGTTCTCGATGAGTCTTCACTGGAGGATGGGGCCTAAGGCTGGAGCCTGTCGAGATTGACCATCACATCGCGCAGCATTGCGTTGAGACTTTCGATTTCTTGCAGCGTGCGGGCTGCGAACACTTCGCGGTAGAGCTCTTGCGCCTGCTGCCAGGCGAGCTGTCGGGCACGACGGCCGTTGGCGGTGAGCCGGACTTCGGTGACCCGCGCGTCTGTATTGCTGGCGCCGGTGACGATCAGGCCTTCCTCTTCCATCCGCTGTACCAGGCGCGTCATCGTCGAGAGCTTAACGATAGCCTCGCGCGCCAAATAGCTCACGCCGTGACCGCGCTCGCTGTCCAGGAGCATGAGGACCCGCCAGCGCGGTAGATCGAGTTCGATGTCCTCAAGCGCTTTCTCGATTGTGGCGACGTAACGTCCGGCGGTTTGGGTGATCCAATAGAACGGCCAGCTTTGCAGTTCAAAATTGGGCGCTGACAGCGTTGACGACGATTGGTTGTGGTGGCGTGGCATGAAGAGCTCTTATTTTGGTCCATATTTCACAGGCTTAGCGCCCTTATGCCTCAAAAAACTACCATTCGCAACTAATTTTAATACTCTAATACATTGATATTTATGGAGAGTAGGCCATATTTACGTGAAATTTAAACCATAAGGTGCGCGATGAAGACCGGGCACCTTGGCCCGTTGGGGGACCGGTAATGGCGGCCAAACCTCAAGAAACGCTTAGGCCTGCGTTGTTTGATGAGCAGGCCTTCGCAGCCTTGCTGAACGATGTCGAACAGCGGCGCGCCGAATTCAAACAGCAACGGCATATCAGCCGGGACATCATCGAACGTTTTCGTGAACTTGGTCTATACCGAGCCTTTGTCCCGGAGCAGTTCGGCGGCTCGGCGATGGAACCGATGAAGCTGCTTGAGATTATTGAGCGCACCTGCGCCGTGGATGGCTCCACCGGTTGGGTGGTGAGTTTCGCGTTCGCGACGAAATATTTAGCTTCTTTACCGGCGCCCACTTTGGCTCAGATCTATGCGCATACGCCCGACATTATTTTCGCGGGCGCGGTTTACCCGTCCCAGTCCGCGGATGTCGTTGATGGTGGCGTGCGGATTTCGGGCCGCTGGGGCTTTGGTAGCGGCTGCCTGGCCGCGGATCTGTTGGGCGTTGGGATCAGTGTTCCGAGCGGCGACACTTCGGGTTTGCCCTTAATGGCGGTGTTGCCCGCTGATCAGCTTGAGATCGTCGAGAGCTGGGACACCTTCGGCATGAGCGGTACCGGCAGCCACGAGCTGGTTGCCGACGACGTGTTCGTGCCCAACGATTGGATTTTGGTACGTGGCGCCCCGGCGACGATTAACACCCCAATCTATCGCTACCCGACGCTGGCTTACTCCGCGCAGGTGTTAGGGGGCTGCGGCCTGGGGATCGCCCGCGGCGCCTTGGATTACGTTATCGGTATTGCCGGTGGCGCGGTTTCCATCACCGGCGGCGCACCGCTCGGAGAGCGCGCCAACGTGCAAACCCACATTGGCGAGTGCGAGGCAAAATGGCGTGCCGCGCGGAGTTGGTTTTACGAGCAAACTGAAAACGTGTGGTCGCAAATATTGGCGGGTGAACAAGTGACGCGAGAGGACAATATGGCGCTGCGGCTGAGTTCTTCGCACTGCGCCCGCGTCGGCGCCGAGGTGACCCGGGCGTGCTTTGAAATCACGGGCACACTTGGGATCTTCAATGACAACCCGCTCTCTTATGCAGTTCCCGACGCGATGGTCGTTGCCCAGCATGCTTTTCTGGCCGAGGGCTCGTTCACGAATGCGGGCAAGGTGCTGCTCGATCATCCCAGGATCCCAGGCTACGACTGAACGTATGCCCGGTGAGCCCTGGATACTTTGATGCAAACCTCATCGCTAACGGCCACCGAACATACCCGCGCGGAAAATCCAGCTAAGCTGGTGGCCTTGGTGAGTACCTTGGCGTGGAGCCCGCTGACCGCCGCGTTTTGCTGCGGTGGTGAGACGTGCCTGATGAACTAACTTGGATGCACCCAATGGCCGAAACCCCTAAAAAGATCCGTACCTTGTTTTGCATCGCGGTCGTACAAGATTTCTTTGCGTTGCCAGCGAGCGAGATCGGCAAAGTTTGGCAAGCCTTCGGCCAGATGATGGCGCGGATTGATGCGATGGAAGGCGTGGAGATTCTGGGGACACTGGATGACGACGAGACTATGGTCGGCACCTCGCCGGCCGGTTTCCCTTTTACCGCCTACATCATGGCGGACATGCCCGATCGCGACAGCGTTGTGGCCGCCTGCAACCTGTTTCGAACCATTGAGATCGACGAGTATCGTTTGTGGAAATACGTTCGCGTCGAGGCCCGCATGGGTCGGGCTTTGGAAATACCGGCGCTATACGCCAACGACTAGCGAGAGATGAATAACGCGAGCGACGAACTCGATCACCTGCGCTCGCGGGTTGCGGCGCTGGAAGCAGAGAGCGCGATCCGGCGATTGGTTGCCAGGTATATGGCGATCTGCGATGACCTCACCCCGGAAACCGATCTCACAGAGTTGGCGAGTTTGTTTGCCAGCGGCGCGGTTTGGGAGGGCGCCGGGGACAAATACCGCGACACCTTCGGCGAGCACCAAGGGCGCGACGCGATCGTGGCCTTCTTGTCGAGCTACTGCTCGCCACAAGCGCACTTTGCGAGCAACGTCCATTTCCTGACCTCCGAATCCCTACAAGTCGATGGTGATGGCGCGCGGGGCACCTGGGTGATGCTGCAAACGCCGACCTTCTCCAATACCGAGAGTTTTGTCTTGGCCGCTCGATTGAATCTTGGTTTCACTTTCGAACAAGGTGCTTGGCGCATTGTTCGATTCGCGACGACGAATTTGTTTGGCCGACCTATCGCCGGGGGGTGGCATAGCAGTGCGCCGATCCCAACGCCGGGCAGCACGCATGAATAACCTTGCCAGTGTCCACTTTGATGTTGACCATCTTGTTAAAGACGATCGCGTGCATACCTCGCTGTATCGGGATCCGGATCTCTTTGCGCTGGAGATGGAGAAGATCTTTAACCACACTTGGGTGTGGGTCGCTCACGAGTCGCAGATCCCCGAGCCTGGAGATTTTCTAACGACCTATGTCGGTCTGCAATCGGTGATCGTGGTGCGGGACTCCGCCGGGCGCATCAGGGTGTTATTGAACCGCTGCAGGCATCGCGCGGCGACGGTGTGCGAACAAACGAAAGGACGGGCAACGACTTTTGTTTGTCCCTATCACGGTTGGGGTTACGCGCGCGACGGTGAGCTTAAAGGTGTGCCGATGGCCGAGAGCTATGGCGAGGATCTCGACAAACAAGCGCTGTCGCTAGTTCCCTTGCGGGTTGATACCTACGCGGGGCTCGTATTCGCGAGTTTTGATCATAGCGTCCCGTCGCTCGACACGTTCCTTGGTGCGGCGAAGCCGTGGATCGATTTATTCATGAAACAAGGCGGCGGCTATCCGGTCGGTATTGCCGGGGAGCACAAATTTCGATTTCCAGGAAACTGGAAAATCCAGCTTGAGAACACCACCGATGCCTATCATTTCCCCATCGTGCATCGCTCGTTCTTGAATTCGCTCGACGCCCAGGCCAGCGATCTCTTTTCGTTTCTCGATGGCGACGGTTTCGTCGAAGATCTGGGCAATGGCCACAGCGTCATGGTGATGATCCCTGAGCTGGTTGATCTGGAAGCCGAGCTTGAGGCGCCGGTGCCCGATCGGTTCGCCCAGCTCGCCCGCGAGCTGTCCCAGGAGCACGACAACGCAACGGTTCGCCGCATCGTGCGCGCGGTGGGCGGTAGCGGCTTCAACGTTAATCTTTTCCCGAATCTCGCCTGTTCGATGGCGTTCTTTCGGGTGCTGCGCCCGATCAACGTGGCCGAGACCGAGATCCGGCACGTGGCGATAGAAATGGCCGGTGGCCCTGCTGCAGCCAACCGACAGCGACTGCGCTTGCATGAGTTGTTTCAAGGGCCGATGGGATTTGGCAGTCCCGACGATGCCGAGGCCTGGGAGCGGGTTCAGCGTGGCGCGCAGGGTGGGGAGGATCTGTGGATTATGCTCAATCGCGACATGGCCGGTGGCGATCGCGGCAACGTCAGCGCCGAAACCGGCATGCGGGCGGCTTATCAGATGTGGAAGCGGATGATGTCTGCGTGAGTGCCGCAATCAGTATTTACGAAGCCGCCGAGTTCCTGTGGCGGGAGGCAGATCTGCTTGACCATCGCGCCTACGAAGATTGGCTTGAACTGTGGTCACCGCAAGGGATGTACATTGTTCCAACGGAATACGAAACGGATGCGTTTGAAGATTCGTTGAACTATGTGTTCGACGATGATCAACTCCGCCGCCAGAGGGTGGCGCGCTTGACCAGCCGCTACTCGATTTCCGCGGCCTCGGCGGCCCGCACGGTGCGCACCGTTTCGCGGTTTGTTGCCAAGGGAACCTCCGCCGGGGGGTTGCAGTTGCGCGCGGCTCAACATTTGATTGAGTACCGGCGGGAAATCACCCGGACTTTGGCTGCCGATCTTGAGGTGTCGCTGATTTCTGATGCTGGGGAACTCAAGCTAGCGCGCAAAGTGGTGCGTTTGATTAACTGCGACGATGCCTTGCATGGGATCGGATATTTGTTGTGAGCAGCGATGCGCGAATCGCCGTAGTCACTGGTGCGGCGCGAGGTCTGGGGGCGGTGCTTGCCACAGTGTTTGGTCACAACGACTACCGCGTGTTAGTGACCGATGTCGACCTTGCGGGTGCTGAGCAAGTGTCCTCGATGATTGACCCATTAGGGCAGCGCGCTCACGCACTGCAAGTCGATGTGAGCAATCGCGAAGATTTCGAGCTCGCGTTGAGCACGGCGAATGAGGCGTTCGGTGGGGTATCGGTGTTGATCAACAATGCGGCGGTGACGAAAACCACGCCGGTTTTCGAGATCACGCAACAAGAATTCGATGAGGTGTTGGCGATTAATCTTGGTGGTGTGTTTTCCGGCTGCCAAGTCTTTGGCTCGGCATTCAAAGCCCAGGGCTATGGGCGGATCGTCAACATCGCATCCCTCGCCGGCCAGCATGGCGGCACAGCCACGGGCGCGCATTACGCGGCGTCGAAAGGCGCTGTGATCACCTTAACCAAAGTATTCGCGCGCGAATTAGCGGCCTCGGGCGTTACGGTGAACGCGATCTCCCCGGGGCCACTTGATGTGCCGCTGGTTCATGAACTGCTCCCTGCCGATACGTTGCAGGGACTCATCTCCGCGATACCGACGGGCGAGCTTGGCAAGCCGCAATTCATTGCGCAAATCGCCCTGCTCTTAGCCTCGCCGGAGGCGACATCAATCACCGGCGCAACCATTGATGCCAACAGCGGCCTCTACGTCCGCTGACTTAGCTTAAGTTGAGGGACAATGATGAGTAACAATTTACTAGCGGATTTTGAGGTGAAGGTACCGGTTCTCAATGCTGGTATGGGTGGTGGTTTGGCGGGCCCGACGCTGGTGTCAGCGGTTTCTAACAAGGGCGGTTTGGGTGTCCTTGGCACGGGTGCATGCCCACCGCCGTTGGTGCACGAGATGGTCAAGCAGACTCGCGAACTCACCGGGCGGCCCTTTGGTGCGAACATTATTTTGCCGATGTCCGATGGCAGTGATGTGACCGCGGTGTTTGATGAGCAAGTGCCACTGCTGGTGGTTTTCTGGGGCGATCCGCAACCTTACGTCGCCGATGCACATCGGCGTGGAATGAAACTCGCTGTTCAAGTTGGCAATGCTGACGAGGCGTCGCAGGCCGCCGACGCCGGCGTTGACGGGATCATCATTCAAGGCACGCAAGCCGGCGGGCATTGCAAAGCGGAGACATTGCTGGCTGATAGTCTTGAGCAGACACTAAGCGCGGTTAACGGTGTCGGGGTGATCGCCGCGGGCGGGATCGCCACCGGGCAGGGCGTGCATGACGCGCTAGCGCAAGGTGCGATCGGTGTGTCGATGGGCACGCGCTTTCTCGCCACGCAAGAAGCGCAAGCCGCTAGCGAATACAAGGAAGCGATTGTGGCGGCGAAATCGAGCGACACGGTGCTGACTAAAATGTTTGATCTCGGCTGGCCCGACGCGGCGCATCGGGTGATCCGCAACGAGACCTACGATCGCTGGTTGAGCGACGGTGAAAAACCCAGTGGTGAGCGGCCTGGTGAAGGCGAGATCGTTGGCGAAGTTGCGTGGGGCGAGGGCATTGAAGTGCCGCGTTACGCGGTTTTTCCCGCCATCACGGATTTCCGCGGCGAGGTGGCGAACACGGCGCTTTACGCCGGCGAGTCGGTCGATGACATTGAATCGCTGCTGTCCACCGAAGCGGTCATGGACCAACTCATCGGCGAACTCAAAGCCGCACGCTAGCTGTCGCCCAGGATCTGCATGCGCACGAACGAAGTGTTATCTTTCCCAGCGAGGTTTTGACGCCCTCAGCACTTCGTTTCCTCAGCGGTAGAGATATGACTCGCTTTTTCGTCGCGGCCCTAGGGCTTGACGCGCCAGGTACTTACCGCACGGCGTTGTTAACGACGTTGGCGATGTTGGCGTTTGCCGCGAATTCTTTGCTGTGCCGTCTGGCGCTTCGCGACGATGCGATTGATCCGGCGAGTTTCGCTTCGGCCCGCGTGATCGCAGGGGCGCTCACCCTCGTGCTGATCGCCCTACCGCGCTGGCGTCGGCATGTCGCGCCCAAACCGAACTGGTGGGCGACGGCAATGTTGTTCGCCTACATGGTTTGTTTCTCGTTTTCTTATCTAACGCTGAACGCGGGTACTGGCGCTTTGATTCTGTTTGGTGCGGTCCAAATCACAATGTTCGTCGTCGCCCTGCGAGCGGGTGAGACTTTTGCACCAATGGCGTGGACAGGTTTTCTCTTAGCCGTGTCCGGCATGATTTATTTGGTGTTACCCGGTCTCGCCGCGCCCGATCCAATGGGCGCCGCCCTAATGGCGATCGCGGGCTTAGCGTGGGGGCTCTACACCTGGTTCGGCAGACGTGTTCTTGACCCCTTGGAAGGCACGGCAATGAATTTTATCTACGCGGTCCCGCCGGTGATCGTTGGCAGCGTGATGTTCGTTGATGTGTTTAATGTTTCACCAGTGGGTTTGGTGCTGGCAGCGCTGTCGGGCGCCGTCACCTCGGGCTTGGGTTACGCCATCTGGTATACCGCGGTGAAAGGTTTGAACGGGACGACTGCCGCTACCGTTCAGTTGTCGGTGCCAGTCATTGCCGCATTTGGCGGATTGGCATTACTGGCGGAGCCCCTGACGCTGCGTTTGATGGTTGCATCACTGGCCACGTTAGGCGGGATCGCCATCGTGCTGCTGCAAAAGCCCAAGAAGGCAGAACAGGAAGTCTTTCTCGAAGCCGGGATCAACATTTAGTTGGGTCGTTTTTTAAATGAAACTTGACGGAATTCGCGTGCTCGACTTGTCACGCTTCTTACCCGGTCCCTACATCGGGCTGGTGATGGCCGATCACGGGGCCGAGGTCATTAAAGTCGAGAGCTTTGACGGTGAGCCGACGCGCCATTTAGGTCCGCCGGTAAAGGGGCACCCGGTGTATTTCCGCAACACCCAGCGCGGCAAAAAAAGTCTGCGTTTGAATCTAAAGGCGCCTGAGGGCGTTGAGATTTTCTTGCAGCTCGCTGACGAGGCCGACGTGATCATCGATTCGTTCCGCCCTGGCGTGGTCGACAAACTGGGTATTGGTTACAACGCGGTGCGCGCGCGTAATCCGGGCATCGTTTACTGTTCCATATCGGCGTTTGGGCAAACGGGTTCCATGGCCCAGCGGCCCTCGCATGATATGGGCGCGCAGGCACTTACCGGCGTTTTAAGCCTTGGACAAACCGATGGTAAGCCGCCCTCGTTGCCCACCACCCCGATCGCCGACATCGCGCAGGGTTCGCTGGCACTGGTCGGCATTGTGATGGCGCTTTACCGCCGCGCTCAAACTGGTGAAGGCGATTTGATCGATATGGCGATGACCGATGCGCTAATGTCTTGGCAACCCCACATCATTA
Source organism: Pseudomonadota bacterium (assembly GCA_039030125.1). Lineage (GTDB taxonomy): Bacteria > Pseudomonadota > Gammaproteobacteria > JBCCEV01. The sequence continues at coordinate 14,853 of JBCCEV010000082.1, forward strand.
GCGACGTGATCGCCAATGAGCGAGCGCCCGAGCTTCATAATGAACGGCTTTACGGTGGCGCGGCTTTCTACAACGTCTATCGCACTAAGGATGATCGGCATTTAGTGCTGTCCGGGGCGGAAATGAACTTCGTTGAAAATCTGCTTAACGCGCTAGAAAGGCCTGATTTGATTGATTTGTGTCGCCAACCCTGGGGCGCCGCGCAAGATCCGGTGAAAGATTTTTTGAGCGCCACCTTTGCGACCAAAACCTTGAACGAATGGCGCACTTGGATGGAAGACGTGCGGGTTTGCTATGCACCGGTACTCGACCTGCATGAAGGGTGGCACGAGCCTTATCTTAGGGAACGCGGGATCATTTCGACGGGTGCCGATGGCGTGGAGCGACTCGATACACCGGTGCGCTACCGTGAAGAACCCGGCGGGCCGTCGGATCAACTGTCCGAGCTTGGCGAGGACACCGACGCAATCTTGGAACGCTTGGGTTACACCAGCGAGCAACGGCAGCAGCTTCGCGACGCGGGGGTTTGTTAATGACTGCGCATAACTTCAACGCCAGCTTGCACAGCGCTAGCGATTTGCAATCGGCGCAGGAATGGTTTCACGAACGAAAGCTAACCGATGGCCTGCCGGTCGTGCCGCCGACGCCCGAGCTGGTCGGTCAGTGTTTGGATTATGCGTTGTTGCCCGCTGATCACTTGATAGGGATCGAACCCGTACGTGAGCGTGCTATCACCGCCGAGAAGGTCGCGATCAACGCCGTGCTGGCCGGATGTTTACCGCCGCATTTCCCATTGGTGGTGACCGCGATCACAGCGATGTTGCAAGAGCCGTTCGTGATGCACGGCGCGACATCGAGCACCGGCGGGTGTGGGATTTTGATGGTGATTAATGGCCCGGCGCGAACCGAGCTCAAGATGGATGCAACGTTTAACGCCTTAGGTCCGGGCGATCGCGCGACCACCGCAATTGGCCGGGCGGTGCGATTGGTGCTGTACAACTTGCTTGATGTACGCCCCGGTGAAGCCGACCGTTCAACCCTGGGACACCCTGGCAAATTGAGTTATTGCTTGGCCGAAGATGAGGAAAATACCCCTTGGAAGCCACTCGCCGAAGAGCGCGGTGTTCCGCAATACGCCTCGGCGGTGACGGTCATGGCGGCCGGCGCGCCACGGCAGATCATGAATGAATGGACCACTGAGCCGGCCGAAATCCTTGATACCTTTATCGCCGAGATTAAAGCGAGCATGCTGCACTATTCAATTTGGGCCGGGAACTATGCGATTGTTCTACCGCCGCAATTGAGGGCCCACTTTGATGCCGCCGGTTGGTCTAAAGCGGACGTCCGCGACTATGTGTTCGAGCATGCCAAGGTTCATCGCCACGAATGGGCGGCCTGCGGTAAAGGCGCGGTGGTGGCCAACAAAGGCGATCGCGAATACCGTGCATTAGTGTCGCCCGATCATCTTTTAGTTGTTGCCGCCGGTGGACCCGCTGGCGGCTTTGGTGCGGTGATCCCGCCGTGGCTTGGTAAGACGAGCCAAGCGGTGACTGTCGCGGTTGGCGCCTGTGTCGATTGTGAGATTTAGATGGCGATTGAATTTCTAGACCCCACCCACGAAAACGCATTCGGTGGTTTCGAATTAGCACCCAGGCTTGCGAGTTTGCAAGGCGCCGTCATTGCGATTGTCTCGAACGGGAAGAGGGGCACCATCCCTTTCTTTGATGCCTTGGAAGGCGCGTTCAAAACGCAATTCGCGGTGGGTGAGGTAGTGCGGATCACGAAAGGCAATTACTCCACGCCTGTTGAAGCCGAACGGCTCAACGATGCGGAACGTTGGCAGGCGTTGGTCTCCGGCGTTGGTGACTGAGGTAGCTGCTCATCGTGCAGTTTGCATGATGCGATTATTGGTGAGCGCTTGGGGCTGCCCTCGGCGGGCGTGATGACTTCGCAATTTGAAACTGCGGCTGCTTTGATGGCGCGGGTTTTGGGCGCGAGCGACTATCCATTCGTGACCATCGAGCATCCGATTTCGAGCGCGAGCGAGGCAATGTTGGCAAGCCGCGCAGCGGGCGCGGCTGCCGCCTGTGCGGCGTTGCTGGTCGCCGCCGAGGTGGCGTAGGCCTGTGTTGCCAACTATGCGATCATGGACTTGATAGAGTCCAAAGACGAAAGAGGGGAAAGCGATGGCAACAGCAATTTCTGATGCGATGGCTGGCGATCTGAGCCGACTCGGCTTTGACGCCGCGCGCTTGGGGCGGGTTCGCGAGGCCATTCTCAAAGATATTGAAAACGAGCGTTGCCATGGCGTGAACATGATCGTCGCGCGCCACGGCGAGGTGGTTCTCAATCTTTGTGAGGGTTATGCCGATCGCCAAGAAAACCAGTCGCTGGCCCCCGATTCGGTGTTTGCGACCATGTCGGTCGCCAAGCAATTCACAAACGTCTTAGCGCTGTCCCTTGTTGAACGCGGATTACTCAAGCTGCATGCGCCCGTCGCCGAGCTGATCCCAGGTTTCGACAACTTGGGAAAAGAGAAGGTAAATCTCTATCACTTGCTCACTCATACCAGCGGCATCATGTCGGCGATACCACCCGTGCCGCCTGAGGTCCTCATGAACATCAAGGCGCTTACCGAATATGCCTGTTCGCTGCCGCTTGAGAATCAGCCGGGCGAGCGAGTGAATTACTCCATTCTGCTTGGCCACACGATTATCGGCGCACTTTGTTTGGCTGCCGACGGGCGCGGGCGCAGTTACTCGCAGATGCTCAAAGAAGATCTCTTCGAACCTTTGGCAATGACGCAAACTTCCCTTGGGCCGCGCGACGATCTTCTTGAACGCCTTTGTCCGGTGCGCGTTTCATATAAGGATATTCCAGCCTTACTGCCGCCCGAGGCAGTGGAAGGCTTAGGTGGCGTGTTGGCAACGCCAGGATGTGAAATCCCAGGCGCAGGATGCATGACCACCGTGAACGACGTCCACCGCTTCGCTGAAATGCTGCGACGTGGCGGAGCGTTGGATGGCGCCCGGATACTATCCCCGGCGATGCTGGATTTCTGCACGCGCAACCACACCGGCGAGCAACGTAATATCTTGTTTGATATGTGGACTGGGACCCGTAACTGGACCGCTTACCCGGCAAGTCTTGGCTGCGGTTTCTTTATGCGCGGCGAAGGCAATCTGCCGGGGTTGTTCAGCGTCATGAATTCACCACGCACCTTCGGCGGCTTTGGCGCGGGGTCGACTGGATTCACGGTCGATCCAGAGCGCGATCTGTCGCTCGCGTTTCTATCGACCGGTCTCATGGAAGACAGTTATCACTTCGAGCGAATTGGCGTCATGGCGAGCCTGGTGCTCGCTGCCATGACGGAGTAGCGCCTTTTGAATATGCGTCTTTCGTCTGGACAGACGCGCTGTCCCAACAATAAGAATAAGGAACCGGAAGCGTATGGAACCGGTGACCTCGCGCGCTTTTCCGGGCGCGAATAAATTTAAGCTTGGCCTGTTTTCGTTCAATACGGGCGGTGGGCTGACGCAAACGCTGGCGCCTGAACGCTGGGATCCGTCCTGGACGCACATGGTGCAACTGGCACGCGAGGCTGAAGCCGCCGGGCTTGAGTTTCTACTCCCGCTCGCCGGTTGGATCGATCATCAAGGCGCGGCTGACAATGATGGGCATTTCCACGAGACCATCACTTGGGCTGGGGGTCTGTTGGCGGCCACCGAGCGGATCCATGTGTTCGCGACGATCCACGTGCCGTTCCTCCATCCAGTGTTCGCCGCCAAACAGGCCGTCACCTGCGATCATATTGGCGGTGGTCGTTTCGGCCTCAATCTTGTCGCCGGTTACAACATCCAAGAGTTCGACATGTTCGGCATTGATTACGGCGAGCACGAGGCCCGTTATGCGTATTTGGATGAATGGCTGCACGTTGTAAAACGACTCTGGCAAGAGCCCGAGCGCTTCGACCATGAAGGCCGTTTCTTTCAGGTCAAGGCTGCCTTTAGCCAACCCAAGCCTGTCGATTGCGGATTGCCAATGGTGGTTAGTGCAGGCTCCTCACAAGCATTCCGATCAACCCTCAAGAACAACGTCGGACTGTTTGCGCTGGTGTGGGCGCTAGGCGCGCACCTCAAGGCCTTTTTGGGGTTCTGGCCGCACCTAATTCAGC
>JBCCEV010000083.1:0-18999 GCA_039030125.1 Pseudomonadota bacterium
CGGCGCACCCCCTGAGGCAGAACGCCTAGCCCCATCGGTTGGGTTGGACCATTGGGTTTTTCCGCAACGCAACCCAAGAGACGTACTTAAAAAATTCAGGCAAGAATGCGCGCTTGGCGCAATACTCGATTCGAGCGTTTAGAGAATTAACTAACGAGCTTAATTTTTCGTTTGATCGCGCGGACCAGGGAACCCTAAAGATCTATCGTGATAAAACGGGGTTATCGGATGCGGTGACGGTGGCACGGCGTTGTGCGCAATGGGATATTCCCTTCACCGTGCTAGACAGTAAAGCAGTCGCCGAGCTTGAGCCTTCGTTGGCGCCAATCTCCCACCAACTTACCGGTGGCATTCACTTTCCTGAGGATATTTCTGGGGACGCGCATCGATTCTGCGCGGAGCTGGCGGCGGTGACCGACGAGTTGGGCGCCACATTCCATTACGGAACCCGGGTGAATGAGATTCTCAAGTCGCACCACTCGTTTCGTGGGATCCGGCTTGCATCCGGCGAAGAGATTGAGGCGGACGCGTGTGTGGTTGCGACCGGTGTTGGGACTCCGCAAATACTTAAACCGTTGGGGATCAGGGTCCCGATTGAGCCGGTGAAGGGATATTCGATCACGGTCGACATTGAGAATTGGCACCCTAGACCGCAGCGTCCAATCATCGACGAGCACTACCACGCGGCTGTTTGTCCGCTGGGTCAGCGGTTGCGAGTAGCGGGAACCGCCGAGTTCGCCGGCTTCGATACTCAAATGCGCCCTGCGCGGATCCAGAATTTGCATCACCTGATTGGCGAATTGTATCCGCAGGCTCCAAACGACACGGGGACAGATAACGCTTGGACCGGCTTAAGGCCGATGACACCTGATGGTGTTGGTATCATGGGCGAATCGGGTCTTAAAGGCCTCTATTTGAATACCGGGCATGGACACCTTGGGTGGACGATGGCGACGGGCGCTGGCCGCGCGCTTTCCGAGTTAATCACCGAGCGAGAAAGTCGCTTCGACTTAGCCGATTTCAGCGTAGAACGATTCACCGGCTAGCGCGTGGCACCGACTAACTAAGGCATGATGGTCAGTGCGTGAGCGTGGCGGAGCCGTCGCGAACAAACGGCAACTGCGGCCAGCGGATTTGTTGCCAACGCTAATGTCTTTCGTTGGAGCATATTAAATGCGGTTACGAACCTTACGCACAATGAGCGGGTGATATAAGCATGCCGTGGTTACTTCAATAGCGCACATGAACCCTACGCTCGTGTCCTCTGGCGCTAAGAGCAAACCTTGTTTGGACCCGATGATCGTGGGCGAGCACAAGATAGGCCGAGCGCTGGCGATGAATTTAAGGGGCTGTTTGGATTGAGTGTCGATCAATAGAACTAAAAGCAGTAAAGATTGGAGAATTTGATGGCAGATAAATCACTGGAAGTAATTGCAGAGGGCTTCAATTTTCTTGAGGGTCCACGCTGGCACGAAGGAAAGTTGTGGGTATCTGATATGTGGGGGCAAAAAATCTACACGGTGACCGCTGATGGTCAGAAAGACGTGATAGCGGAGGTGCCTAATCGACCTTCGGGCCTTAATTTCCTGCCTGACGGAAGCTTGGTAACGGTATCGATGGCTGATCGTAAATTACTGAAGGTTGCCGATGATGGAGGCCTCAGTGACTACGCTGATCTCTCAGGAATTGCTGCCGGTGATGTCAACGATTCCGTCGTCGATGCTGATGGCAATATCTACGTCGGCAACTTTGGCTACGATCTTTTTGCCGGCGAAGAACCGGCACTCGCCAAGCTTGCTCGCGTGGATATCAGCGGTAACGTGAGCGAGGTTGCTGACGGAATTAATTTCCCAAATGGTTCAGTGATCACCCCCGACGGCGCTACCTTGGTGGTGGCTGAAACTTGGGGTTCGCTCTTAACCGCCTTTGATCGCAATGCTGACGGTTCGCTTTCCAACCGTCGGGTTTGGGCGCAGTTGGGGGAGCGAACACCCGATGGTATTTGCCTCGACTCCGAGGGCGCCATCTGGGTTTCATGCTTCGTGGACGGTGAGTTTATTCGCGTGAAAGAAGGTGGCGAAATTTTGGAAAGTATTCCATCGCCCGGAAAGCGGGCTGTCGCTTGCAACCTTGGAGGTGCCAATGGCACGACCCTGTTTGCATTGACCTTCGAAGGCGAAGTGGAGGACATCGCGAAAGGTTTACCCAAAGCGCGGATCGAAACAGTAGAGGTTGAAGTGCCAACCGCGGGTTCGCCGTGAATGCGGTTTGAATAGAGGGCCACTACTAGTGGCCCTTTGCTTATCCTGGAGGCATATGGTGCTTCGCATCCACCGGTCGCATGAAAGCGTTGGCGATCAGGGCCAGAAACAATAGAAACGCCATCAAGTACATCGTTTGGTTGTAGAGGCTTGGTGTTGGGTCTATCGTTCCTGGCGGCGCTATCTCCATGAGTTTGGCGATGGTCACCGTTTTTGCTGAAATCAACTGTTCAAGCTCATTCGTGCTGGCGCCAAATGTCTGCAGAAAAACCGCAGGGTCGATCTTCGCCACAAGATCGTCGATCGCCCGCTGCACCGCGTTTTCCCGCAATGATGTAATGGCGAGCGGACCGAGAACGCCTGCGGTGCTCCAAGCGGTGAGCAATCGGCCGTGGATGCCGCCGACGAATTTAGTGCCGAAAATATCAGCCAAATAAGCTGGAATTGTCGCGAAACCGCCACCGTACATTGTGAAGATCAGCATGGTTGCGGCGTAGAAACCCACTAACCATACGACCGCTGGATCGGCACTCACGCGCGCGGCGAAGAAAGGGATCGAACAATACAGAAGGATCCCGAGTCCGAAAAAGATCCAATAGGTATTGCGACGTCCGATGTAATCTGAGGTGCTCGCCCAGAAAAAACGCCCGATCATGTTAAACAGACTAATCATGAGGACGTAAGTGGCCGCGAACTTTAGATCGACAATCCCTGGCAAGGTCGTTCCAAAGATCTCGGTCATCATAGTCTTCGCCACCGCCAACACGCCGATCCCGGCGGTAACGTTGAAGCACAGTACGATCCAAAGTTGGTAGAACTGCGGCGTCTTCAATGCTTGATCGATATCTACGTCGTTTCTTGTGATCATCGATTTGGCGCCATCGTCGGTGGGTGGCGTCCAACCTTCGGGTTGCCAGTCGGCGGCCGGGATCCGGTACGCAAAGGCGGCCAGCATCATCACCAAGAAATAAATAACACCGAGCGTGAAAAACGTCTGCGCGGCGCCGACAGTGCCGGTGCCGGCGAGATAAACGCCTTCGGGGCCGGCAACGATCATATTCGCGAGGTCGTTGCTACCAACGATAACTACCTCTTTCAGGCTTCCTGCAACCTCAGCAAACCGGCGCCCTGTGTCATCGGTTGTGAGGGTGAGCTCAGTAACCAGACCGAGATAATCCGGGGCACGGTAGAAGTACTCCAAGAAGCCATCAATCATTGGTTTGCCGAGCATTGCGCCACCACCAAAACCCATGATTGCGATACCAGTGGCCATCCCTCGCCGGTCAGGGAACCATCGAATCAGGGTACTCACGGGTGAAACATAACCAAGACCTAAGCCCGCGCCGCCGATCACGCCGTAACCCAAGTACACCAGCCATAACTGACCGAGGACGATTCCAAAACCACCGACGACAAAGCCGCCGCCCCAACAGCATGCGGAGACGACGCCGACCATTCGAGGTCCCACGGTTTCAAGCCATTTGCCGGCGAGTGCCGCAGTAAGTCCCAGAAAAACGATCGCGACGGTAAATATCCAAACGACGCTTTTGAGCGACCAATCATCCGCCGCGGATGTGACCACCCCAATCCGCTTGACCAGTGCAGGGTTGAACAAACTCCACGCATAGACAGAACCGATACACAAATGGATGCCGAGTGCGGCGGGTGCGATCAGCCAACGATTGAAACCGGGCTTCGCAATAATATGTTCTTTACTTAGGAGTCCTGCCATCACAGCGTTGTTTCTTATTATTGAAGTGGCGCCGCAGAGTCCCCAAACAGCGCGGTGAAGTCAAGCGACTCTTGCTGTCAATGCTCACTGGAGGCGACACCTCTTCCCACTTCGCAGTAAACTATTTAGCGTTCGCCGAAACGAGGCTGGGAGGGGAGAGAAAAATGATCTGTAGCAACGACCGAATTCTAACTACGCATGTTGGCAGCCTGCCGCGAGCCCGTGAGCTGTCGGACATCCTCATCGCTCAGGAAGACGGGCAGTCGATCGATACGTCGCGGCTTAGTGATTTGGGCCGGCAAGGCGTGCTCGATGTCGTTACCCATCAGGTTAACTCAGGATTGGATGTCATCAACGATGGTGAGCAACCGCGCGTTGGATTTCAGACCTATATCGGCACGCGTTTCGAAGGCTTCGACGCGGTGAGCGAACGTTTGCCGTTCAAGGATTTCGCCGACTACCCCGGTTTCGCGCAAGTTTGGGCTAATCGCGGGATGGTGATGTCGAAAGTTTTTGACGCGCCTGCTGCGAGTGCTGAGTTGGCATATAACGATCTCGAACCTGCCGTCGAAGAATGCGATATGTTTGATGCCGCGTTGGACTCGGTTGCAGGCCGCTATGTCGAACCCTTCATGACCGCCGCCTGCCCGGGCATTGTGTGCACCACGCTTGGCAATAAATACTACGACACGCACGAGGCTTACGTTCGTGCGGTGGCCCGTGAACTGCAAAAAGAGTACGAGCTGATTCATAGCCGCGGTTATCTCTTGCAGCTCGATTGCCCGGATTTGGCAATGGAGCGTCACGGGATGTTCCAGAACAACAGTATCAAGGAATTTCAGGACGCGATCGCAATACACATCGATGCGATTAACGAGGCTTGCGTGAATATTCCTGCTGATAAGATTCGTCTCCACGTTTGTTGGGGTAACTACGATGGCCCTCATGACTGCGACGTGGACTTGGCGGATGTGTTACCCGTGATCCGCAATGCTAACGTCGGCGCATTCTCAATCGAGTTTGCCAACCCGCGCCATCAACATGAATACACAGCCTTAAAGGCGCAGCCCCTGCCTGATAACGTGAATGTTATTCCCGGCGTGATCGATTCCACCGTAAATTACGTTGAACATCCTCAAGTGATTTGTAACCGGATCTTGGAGGCCGTTGATGCGCTGGGCGACAAAGAGCGAGTGATCGCAGGCTGCGATTGCGGTTTTGGTACGTTTGCGGGATGGGAGATGGTGGCTCCCGATGTGGTTTGGGCGAAATTCGCAGCTTTGGCGGAAGGTGCGAAGATGGCCAGCGCCAAGCTCTACTAAAGCAACATAACGAGGCCGGCGACAGCGCCGGTTGCTAATGTTGCTAGATTCCCGATGATCAGCGCTCGCGGCGCGAGGTCGATAATGTCTGCTCGACGCGCTGGAACCAACAGAGTCAGACCTGCAATCAGCATTGCCATGCTGCCAAAATTGGCGAAACCACAAAGCGCGTAAAGCATAATGACACCGCTACGCTCTGACATCGTGTCTGTGGGCAGGGCCGCCAAATCTGAGTATGCGATCAATTCGTTCAGTACGATTTTAGTACCCATCAACGAACCGCTAGTGACTGAATCTACCCAGGGAATGCCAATCAACCAGCAGATCGGTGAAAGGACCCACCCCAACAAACGTTGCAAGGAAAGCGCCTGGCCTGCGATCTCGATGGACCCCAAACATAAATTGATCAGATACACGGTTGCCACCATCACGAGCAGCATCGCGACGATATTGATTAAAAGCGCGACCCCTTGATTGGCACCCTTTGCGAGTGCATCCAGCGTCGATTCATCTTCATTTCTCTCGACGACCGTTGCGCCGGTGCGCCGCCCTGGCGGAACCCATAGACAGCTATAGGCGATTGCCGCTGGCAAACTGATCACTGACGCGGTAAGTAGGTGGCCTGCAACCTCTGGCACAGCCGGCTCGAGGATGGTCGCGTATAAAACGAAAACGGTCCCCGCGATAGTGGCTAGGCCCGTGCTCATCAACGCCAGCATCTCGCCGCGATCGATTTCTTGGAGGTAGGGACGAACTAACAAGGGTGACTCGGTCATACCCATGAACAAATTCGCGAGCGCAGAAAAGCTAAGTGCGCCACCGATCCCGAGTACACGCTCCAGTGCGCCCGAGAGTAATCTCACGACGGTTTGCAAAACATTCCAGTAGAGCAGGACGCGGGATAACGCGCTGATCACGATAATCAGTGGCAGCGCTTGCAGCGCGAGAATGAAATTCGCCTGCGGATTGGTGATTTGAAAAGGCGTTGGTCCGCCGCCGAGGTAGCCAAAGACGAATGAGGTTCCCGCCGTCGACGCGTCCTGCAGCGCCACCATAAGTTTAGAGGCGATGATGAAGATGCTGGCGCCGATTTGCCCGTGCAGAAGTACTGCTGCTAGCGCGAATTGGAGCAACAGAGCAGAGCCGACGAGGCGCCAAGGCGCTTTGTTACGAGCCTCGCTGAGCAGCCAGACGATTAAGTGAAAAGCAAAGAGCCCAAAAATTGCTTGCATGCTGCTCGGAGCGAGAAATAAGGAATGGCGCGCCCAGAAGGATTCGAACCTCCGACCACCTGGTTCGAAGCCAGGTACTCTATCCAGCTGAGCTATGGGCGCGTTGTAGGTTAAGGAGAACCTCTATTCTAGCCGATCCGAATGGAGCGCGGAGCGCGGCCAGATTATTTGTCCCAAGACCTTGTGCATTTCGAAGCAAGGCCGTTATTCATAATACTTTCTAACCACGTGCTTAGCTTCCACGAAGAATAACCAGCGCTCCAGAAAAATCCCTAGCAGTGAAGTGACGCATGCCGAGCAGGCGACAATCCAGGAATCGCGCATGACCGCGAGCGAACCGAGCAGCAATGCTCCGACGAGCAGCACGATCACAATGACGCGTGCCTGTCGTTGAGTTCTCGGTCCGACGTCGTAACAAAACTCCTTTTCAATAAAGTTCTTCGAGCCGTGACCGGTATCGAGCAGCAGCATCGAGGCATGGCTAATTCCAAGCGCCGATTTCACTGTTACGGGCCCCGGTTTTCCAAGGGCTCGCCAGTGCAAGGCCTTAACCGTTATGGCAGCCACGCCGCACCCGAGGAACAACGCGACAGGAAGTGTTTCGTCTCTCGTGCTCACAAGTACCGCGTTTAGAAATAAGGCACCGCTTGAGAAGCCCAGCAGCAGATAGCTGCTCGGCGTGAGCTTGGTGTGCCATTGCGGCACGGTCTTTAAGCTCGCATATATCATCGAGGTGCAAAAAATTACCGCAATGGCATTTGCGGCCAGCAATAAACCAAGGGCAGTCACAGTGCCAGCATTGGCCAAGTAACTACTCGCCGCGCCGTAACTGATCGCGACCGGAAATAGGATCAAAGCGACTAGACCCTCTCGCGATAACCACGACGTTTTAATTTGACTCAGTGCGAGCCAGGCGTTTTTTTTATTTGCCAGATGCAAGATTGAACTGAGCAGTCCCGACGTCACCGTTATCAAGCATATGCACAACGAAATGATTAAGGTTTGTCCTGATACGGTGGTGGCGGTAAGTGGAAGTAAGCCGAGCCACGTCAGCGCGCCGTAGCCCATGCCGGTGATCACCGTGAAAAAAATAATCGAGAACGGTGGGTGCATGCGGCTTAGCGGGCGATCGCCTCTTTGATCCAGTCGGTGATGGACCCCAGTAAATCCTCGCTTCGTCGTTGTGGCAGCTTTTCCTTATTGCTGCGCGGCGCCAAATACTGGTTGGTTGGCGCGTAACCCAATTCCGGCATTAGATCCTGCCCATCGCGTGCGGCCGCCACTTGACTCACCTCCGATTGCGGGTCGTCGAAGTCGCCGAACAACCGAGAGTTGGTTGGGCAAGTGAGGACGCAGGCGGGTTTTCGTTCCTCCTCAGGAAGTCGTTCGTCATAGATACGATCGACGCATAACGTGCACTTTTTCATCGTGCCTTGCACGGGGTCGAGTTCTCGCGCGCCGTACGGACAGGCCCATGCGCACAAGTTGCAACCCATGCAGCGGTCTTGATCGACCAGCACAATGCCGTCCTCTTCACGTTTATAAGAAGCGCCAGTCGGGCACACAGATACACAGTCCGCATTCTCGCAATGCAGACAGGACATCGGGAAGTGCACCGTCTGCTCGCTAGTCTCGGAGACCAGCTCGAACGTTTTAATGCGGTTTAGCCAGGCTCCATCGGGCGCGCTGCCATAAGGTTCGATGTCTGACAATGGACCAATGGTTCCGGAGGTGTTCCATTGCTTACACGCGGTCGCGCAGCCGTGGCAGCCAACGCAAGTTTCGACATCAATGATGAGCCCCAGCCTCACGTTTGACGCCTGAGGTTCTTATTCGCGTGCGTCGTATACGAGATTGTCTCTGGGACTTTGCCGGTCGTCCGGTGAGCGCTTTGCCATTGCGGCCAACTGTCCTCGCCACCATCGGCGGCGGGGCTTATTTTTACCTTCAGGTCATACCATGCGGCTTGCCCTGTGATCGGATCGCCATTGGCGCGATCCTCATCATCCACCAGCACATCACTGATTAAATGATTGAGTAGAAAACCAGCCCGGGACTCTTTCGCATCCTCGGCGAGCGACCAGGTACCGCGTTGTTTGCCAAGCGCGTTCCAGGTCCAGACTGTGTTGGCTTCGAGTCCACGCATGGTCTTGATCTGCGCTCGAACTTTACCCGTTCGCGATTCGACCCAAACCCAATCGAGATCGTTAACCCCGCACTGAGATGCCGTGTCTTCGTTGATGTAGAGGTAATTTTGCTGTTGGATTTGGCGCAGCCAAGCGTTCTGAGAATCCCAGGAGTGATACATAAACATGGGGCGTTGGGTCAGTGCGTTGAAGGGAAATTCATCATCGGCTTGTGCGCCGAAAGGTTCGTAGTATTCCGGTAACGGATCGAAATAAGTCGCGAGGCGTTTTTGGTGTTCCGGGTCTTTCGGACAAGGCCCTTCATAAACGCCAAGACCCGCCAATCGAAAGCGTTGCAAGGTCTCACTGTAGGGTTCCAAAATGATCTGCTCGTTGGAACCCACCCATCCGCTGGCCTTAGCAAAGTTCAAGTAATCGCCGTTGGCATGGCGAAGATAGCGCTGCTCAGGAGTCAGGGCATGTTCAAAAAAGCACTCGTTATCCACATAGTCTTGCCACTGTCTGGGGTTGGGTTCGCCGACCAAGGCGTCCTTGCCATCGCTACCGCGCCAACCGGATAGAAATCCAATCCCGGGTGCGCGCTCAAAGTTGACGATGAAATCTTCGTAGCCTTTATATTTGGGCAGCCCCTGCTCATCGACAAACGCGGGGAACTCAAGGCGGCCCGCCAAATCGACAATCACTTCCTGCCAAGAGCGCACGTCGCGATCCGGTTTTAAGATTGGTGCGCGGATCGCGTCGCAAGCGAGGTGCGGTTCGGAGATCGGGCGGTCAAGCATGGAAATAGTGTCAAATCGTTCAAGATAAGTTGTGTCCGGCAACACCAAATCCGAATAATTGACCATCTCCGATGCAAAGGCGTCGCTGGTGACGATAAAGGGGATCTTGTAGTCGCCGTCGTCACTTTTAGCGGTCAGCATTTTGAGCGTTTCGGCGGTGTTCATGCTGGAGTTCCACGCCATGTTCGCCATGAAGAGCATGAGGGTATCGATCGGGTAGGGATCGCCCCGCACCGCATTCCTGATCACCGACTGCATCAAACCATGATTCGCCAGTGGTGCCTCCCACGAATAGGCTTTGTCGATGCGTAACGGTTGGCCTTGCTCGTCGATAACCAGGTCTTCAGGTCGGGTTGGAAACCCAAGGGGCGGTGATCCGAGTGGTGTGTTGGGCGCGGTGGATCCAGCCGGCAGGATCCCGGGTGGAATATGCTTTGGATAGGGCGGTTTTGCGAGGTGTCCACCGGGACAATCAATCGTGCCTAGCAAAATCTGTAGCAGATGCAGTGCACGGCAAGTTTGGAAACCATTTGAGTGGGCGGAGATGCCACGCATCGCATGCATGGACACCGGCCGCCCAACGAAATTTTCATGTCGCCGCCCGGCCCAGTCGGTCCACTCAGTATCAATGATGATTTCTTCTTCGAACGCGACGTGCGCAAGCTCCAGCGCAATGCGCTCGATGTCTGCGGCGCTGATCCCGCAGCGATCGGCGACTTGTTCGGGCGCGTAGCGCTCATCAAGATAGCGCTCTAACAGCAATGACATCGCCGTGCGCACGCGAAATCCGTCTGGTGTGTCGAACTCACCGACCAGGGTAGGCTGAATATTTGGGAGGCGGCCGTCAGCGAAGTCATCTGAGGCCTCGTCCCAAACGATTGGTTCGTTATTTTCTCCTCGCCAGAACAAGCCATCGCGAGAACCGCCCGGGTCGTCGATCACCAACCAAGGTAAATTCGTGTAGCGAACCAGAAAAGCGTTATCCACCTGACGGTGTTTCAAGAGCACATGAACCATTGCCAGGGCGAACAAGCCATCGGTGCCTGGCTTGATTGCGATCCACTCGTCGGCTATCGCCTGGTAACCCGTACGAACCGGGTTGACGGCAACAAATTTGGCGCCGCGATCCTTGAGTTTTTTGAGTCCGATCTTGATCGGATTCGAGCCGTGATCTTCAGCGACGCCCCACATCATGAAATACCGTGTGTGATCCCAATCGGGTTCCCCGAACTCCCAAAAAGAATGCCCCAGCGTATAGAGGCCCGCCGCCGCCATGTTCACCGAGCAGAAACCGCCGTGCGCAGCCCAGTTGATGGTGCCGAATTGCGTCGCCCACAAACCCGTCAACGCCTGCATTTGATCGCGGCCGGTAAAAAACGCGAGTTTTTTAGGATCGCTGGCGCGAATATTTCGAAGTCGATTGGTGAGGAGCTCTAGCGCGTCATCCCAGCTTATCGGGTCGAATATTCCGGCGCCGCGTTCAGTGCCTGGACGTCGGATCATCGGGTGCCGTAGCTTCGCCGGCGACTCCTGTTTCATGATGCCGGCGTTGCCCTTGGCGCAGAGTACGCCTTTGTTCACCGGGTGATTCGGATTACCTTGAATGAAGCGGACCCTGTCATTCTCTACCGTGACCTTAATGCCGCAGCGGCAGGCGCACATGTAGCAGGTCGTAAAATGGGTCTGTTGGGCGTCGCGATCTTCGAGTTGCCCGGGATGGTTTGGGGTAGATTTTCCAGCGTGCATTGACTCGCCTTGGCTTGCGCCAGCGGGCCCAATCTTGACACAATCATCCCTAAATTACATTTCGGTATATCTATATTACTATTTTGAATATAAAGCTAAGTCCATGATCGAATTCGATCTACAGATGCTCGCGGTGGTGTTTTTGATCGTTGCGACCATCACATTGTTCATCACCGAAGTGGTGAGTATTGACGTTGCCGCGCTGTCGATTTTGATTGCCTTGGGCTTGCTGACTCTGATCCCAGGATTCGAAGGCCTGCTAGCGCCCGGTGATTTGTTCAAGGGCTTTTCGAGCAACGCCGTGATTTCAATTATGGCCATCATGATCATCGGTGAAGCGTTGGATCGGGTGGGGGTCATGCGCTGGGTTGCGAACGCCATATTGCGTTTTGCGGGCCGTACCGAGACCCGCTTAACGACGTTGGTTTGCTCCACAGTCGCTGTGATTTCCTCGTTTATGCAGAACGTGGGCGCTGCGGCCTTATTTATTCCAGTGGTCTCGCGACTGTCGGCGCAAACAGAAATTCCGATCACCAGGCTTCTCATGCCGATGGGTTTCTGCGCCATTATGGGCGGCACCTTAACAATGGTGGGTTCCAGTCCCCTCATTCTACTCAATGACTTAACGAGCGAACTCAACCGCAATTTGAATGAGGGTACGCAGTTACCCGAGCTAGATTTGTTTGCCGTGACGCCGATCGGGATCTGTCTGGTTGTTACCGGGATCATTTATTTTGTCGTTATTGGTCGACGATTATTGCCACAGACCACACGCGAGCACGCCTTCGGGGTAACGCGAGTAGCGGATCGGATTAAAAATGCCTATTTGCTCAACCCCGAGATTTTCATCGCCGCCATTCCCACCGGCCACCGCTTCATTGCCAAGTCTGTGGGGGAAATCGAAAACGAGTGCGATGTCCATATCATTGCTGTCATTGAACGTGGCAAGCCCGAATGGTCACCGACAAGAGACACCCTTGTAACGCAAGGTTGCGAGATTGGCGTTGTTGGGTCCGAGGACGGTTTGACGATTTTGCGCGAGCGCGAAGGATTTAAGCTCGTTTGCGCAACCGACCACACGCGTGATTATTTTCCGCAAGAAATCGCGGGCTTTAGCGAAGTTGTGATCCCGGCGGAATCGAAGCTCGTCGGGCTTTCGATTGGCGACATTTGGCTGCGCCGCAACTATCATCTCGCCGGCCTTGGAATAAATCGCGGCACCGAAGTATTCTCCCGCGGCGTTCGACATATCGAATTTCAACCGGGCGATACGCTGCTAACATTCAGCACCCACGACGCGTTTGCCGATCTGCAGAAAAATCGCGATTTCATTCCCATCACCCCGGGGCGGGAAGTCGATATCGATCAATCTGGGAAGCTTCCGATCGCACTCGCTTTATTCGCGATCTCGATTGTGCTCATCATTTTCTCGGACCTCATGCTGTCGCTGTGCTTGTGGGTGGGCGCGATCGGAATGGTACTTTTTCGGATCCTCTCTATGGAGCAGGCTTATCAGGCGATCAGTTGGAAAACAATATTCCTGCTTGCCGGTTTGATGCCTTTGGGGATCGCGGTGGAAACCAGCGGCACCGCCGCATGGCTCGCTGAGCATCTCACCGTTGTTCTGGTCGCGGTTCCCCCGATCGTGGTGCAAGCCGCGCTTGCCTTGGTGGCAACGTTTTTTACATTGGTGATGTCGAACGTGGGTGCTACCGTGTTGTTAGTGCCAGTGGCAGTCAATTTGGCATTGGCTTTAAACGCAGATCCCATGATTTTCGCCCTGATTATTGCGCTCTCAACATCGAATTCTTTTTTAATCCCTACTCACCAAGTCAATGTCCTGATCATGGGTCCGGGCGGTTATCGAGTGGTCGATTTCTTAAAATCAGGCGGCTTGATCACCGTCCTTTTTATCGTTGTCGAGTTAGCCGCTCTTAATTTCTTTTTTCTTTGATATACGCTCGGTTCATATATAAATTCCGATTTATTCGATTACACCTGATACCGGATTAGCTAAGGTTCAGCCTACCTAAACGACATCGGTGTTGACGTGAAAAAACGACGGACAACCGGCCCACCGGCTAACCGTTTGACCAGAACCCAGGGGCCGGCCCCTCTAAAGCTGAAAAGCGCTGTCCCCATTGCAGGGAGCAACGTGATCCTGCTACCGCGTTGCCGCCATACCCGTGCCGCTGGCGAAGGTGATTTCTCGACGATCGCTGGTTGAGCCTTGCATGCGCTTTAGCGTGGCGGGTGGGACTTGCTATTCTTTAACGCATGAAGCGGCGCGACTTCCTCCGGCAACTATCGGTGCTACCGCTAGCGCCTGGCGTTGTTGCGGCAACGTACGGATTGGAGGGCGTGGCCAGCGGTGTGATCCCAAGCTCCGGCGAGCGGCTCCCGGTTATCGGCATGGGGTCCTGGCTAACTTTCGATGTGGGCACATCAAGCCATGGGCGGGCCTCTCGAACCAAGGTTCTAAAGACTTTTTTCGATAACGGCGGGACGCTTGTTGACTCCTCGCCCATGTACGGCTCCTCCGAAGCTGTTATCGGCCATTGCCTAAAGCAGATTGAAGGCGAGCAGTTATTTTCCGCAACTAAGGTTTGGACGCCTGGCCGATGGTTAGGCGTTAAACAGATGGAGCGCTCGGTGTCGTTGTGGCATGAGCTTCCCATGGACCTTTTGCAGGTTCACAACCTTCTGGATTGGAAAACTCACCTTAAGACCCTGCGGTCATGGAAAGAGGAGGGGCGGGTTCGATACATTGGAGTTACCACCTCGCATGGTCGTCGGCACGACGCGCTTGCGGAGATCATGCGGACCGAACCCATCGATTTCGTCCAACTCACCTACAACATTGTTGATCGAGAAGCGGAACAGACGCTGTTACCCATCGCGCTTGATAAAGGTATCGCGGTGATCGCGAATCGTCCGTTCAAACATTCTTTGCTGTTTGATCCGGTCCGCCACCTGCCGGTGCCCGGTTGGGCGCGAGATATTGACTGTGACAATTGGGCGCAAATCTTTTTGAAATTTGCGGTCTCCCACCCCGCGGTGACCTGTGCGGTTCCGGCGACGTCGCGCGTCGATCATATGCAGGAAAACATGGGTGCTTTAAAAGGCACTATGCCGAACGCGGCACAGCGGTTGGCGATGGCGGTTCATTACGCGTCCCTATGAGCGACCAGGAAGCGCTGCGTAAGATTGTGCACGTGGATATGGATGCCTTCTACGCGTCCGTGGAGCAACGTGATCGCCCTGAGCTACGCGGCAAGCCGGTGGTTGTGGCGTGGCTTGGCCGCCGCTCGGTAGTGTGTGCGGCTTCGTACGAAGCCCGGCCTTTTGGGATCCATTCAGCAATGCCGGCGTCACGGGCGGAGCGCTTGTGTCCTAGCGCGGTGTTTGTGCGGCCAGACTTCAAACGCTATCGAGAAGTGTCGCGTCAGGTCCGAGAAATTTTCCTCAAATATACGGAGCTGGTAGAACCGCTTTCGCTTGATGAAGCCTATTTGGATGTTTCGCGAAACAAGCTTCAAATTGAAACCGCGACGAAAGTTGCCAAGGCAATCCGGGAGGACATTCTTGCGCGCACGAAGCTGACGGCTTCGGCAGGTGTCGCCCCGAACAAGTTCCTCGCGAAAATCGCCTCTGATTGGCGCAAGCCCAATGGCCTGTTCGTCATTCAACCCCACGAAGTCGAAGATTTCCTAACCGAGCTTGCCGTAAAAAAGCTGCCCGGAGTAGGACGCGCGACAGCCGAGAAGTTAACGGATTTGGGGATCAGCACCGTTGGCGAGCTGCGCGAGATTGAACGGACCAAGCTGCAAGAGCGCTTTGGTAAATTCGGTAGCCGCCTTCATGACCTCGCTCACGGGATTGATAACAACCCGGTGGCCCATAATCGAGTTCGTAAGTCTTTATCGGTAGAAACCACCTTCGAACGTGACCGTCTGCTCAGCGAGCTTGAAACGGTGATTGACGATCTCGCTGGTAAGGTGTGGAAACAAGCTAATGGAATGTCCCGTCAAGGACGAACCGTGGTTCTCAAGCTGCGCACACACGATTTCCAACTGCTCACTCGCAGTCTAACGCCAGATCAGCCACCTCATTCTTTAGATGAGCTTCGCGAAGCCGCGTTTCAACTTTCGCAGCGCGTCGATTTATCAGCCCATACGCGCTATCGCTTGGTTGGCGTGGGGCTAACTAACTTTACCGACATGCAAGCCCAACCATTACAGTCAGATCTGTTCTGACGCCGCGTTAAAAACAATCCATCTAACCCACGTCTTTTATCGGGGCCTACGGCGGCTTAACATGCCCTTGCCCACGGGGTTAGGGGGCAAAGAACAATTAGTACTATCGCGTCTGCACGGATGAAAGCGGCGACGACCGCATGTCTGTGGGTTTTGTGTTTGTTATGCGACGCAGCGCACGCCAATGCGTTGACGGTTGACTATGTCCGCGATCCCGGTGGCGAGTTCTCTATTGAGCAGATCGCGAACCGCGACGATTGGCGGCCTCTCGTAACCGAAGGAATGACCGTTCCGAGTTTTGGATTCTCCGCCGATACCTTCTGGGTGCGCGTGAGACTTGGCCGGGAGTTGCCAAGGAATGGTTACCTGGAAATCGAATATTCCGCGCTCGATGAAGTGGTTTTCTTCGAACAAATCGACGCCCGCTTTAGAGAAGTAGGGCGGTCTGGCGACACGCTATCTTTCGCCGACCGCGATATCCCTCACCGCGGTCATGTTTTCGAGATCACTCACGGCAGTGATGCGCGCTATTTCTTCAAGGTAAAGACCAGCGGTTCGGTGCAGTTACCCGTCCATTTTCACACGCCAGCGGGATTCGCTTCCCATAACAGCGGGGAAAATTTACTTTACGGTTTGTATTACGGCTACATGTTGTTGCTGACCATTGCGGCATTGGTCGCGGCGGTGCACCTGCGAGAGGCACTGTTTGCCTACTACTTTTGTTATGTCATTTGCCTGTTATCGACAATGGCGTCGATCAACGGTTTTGCCTATCAGTATTTCTGGCCTCGCGGTGGGTTATGGCCATCGATTTCGGGGCCGCTGTTCGTGGCGAGCGCCAGCGTCTTTGCGGTGTTGTTCGCGGGCGCCTTTTTGGGGCCGAGGTGTCGAACCAAATCTGCATCAGTGGGTTTTGTGTTGGTTTATTCAATGGCTGGGGCGACACTGCTGGCCTGTATTGGGCAATCTTCCTCAATCGTGATCAAACTTGGAACGTTGACCGGAATGATCGCCGTGCCGGCGATATTGTGGCCGACCTTCATCGCGTTCAGACGCGGGGTCCAAGGCGCGAAATACTTTTTGGTTGCCTGGGGCATTTTTCTCTCGGCGTTCTTTTCGACGGGATTGGTATTGTTTGGCCTAGCACCGAGTAATTTCTTCACAAACAATATTATGCAAATCTCCTCAATGATCGACGTCTTGATCCTCTCGATGGCGTTAGTTGAGCGTGGCCGTCAACTTAGAGCGCAGAAAGAGCGAGCGATAGCGGACACTCGAGACATTCTGATCAGCACCAATCAGCGATTGGAAGCAGAGGTTGCCGACCGCACGCGCGACCTGCGAACGAAGAACGAGGAATTGGCTCAACTCGCCGCGCGTGATTCACTTACCTCTCTGTTAAATCACGAGACAGTGTTCGAGCGGTTAAATGAAGAATTAAGCGCGGCCTCAAGGTTTAAACACGATGTTGCCGTATTGATGATTGATATTGATCACTTTAAATCAGTGAACGACGAGTTCGGACATCAATTGGGCGATGAAGTTTTGGTGGCCGTCGCGCAAACGTTGAAAAACCGCCTTCGTCAGTACGATATCTGTGGGCGATATGGCGGCGATGAATTCATTATGGTGCTCGGGCAAACGTCGCGGGAGGGCGCGATCAAACTTGCCGAGCGCTTGCGAAAAGATATCGCGGAATTATGCATCCCGAACGCGCCAGCGTGCCGCATAACGGCTAGCTTCGGGATCGCCGTTTATGACCATAAAGCGGCGCCGTTGGAAACACGGATTTTGGTGTCCTACTCCGATAGAGCATTGTATGAAGCAAAGGGATCAGGCCGAAATATCGTGCGCGTCTATGCTAATGGCGACAATGTGCCGCACAGCGTTTCGTAGTGCTTAATGCGGATGAATATCGTTCATTAGATGCGCTTGGCCTCGGCGAGCTGATAGCCGTTGGCGATGTTAGTGCCAAAGAGGTTACCGAGGTTGCAATCGCGCAGATCGAACGCACTGATCCCGCAGTTAATGCCGTTGTTCATAAATGTTTCGAACGCGCGCGAGAGCAAGCAAGCTTAATCAAATCGACGCAAGGCCCACTTAGTGGCGTCCCGTTTCTCCTCAAAGACTTGATGATCGGTCTGAAGGGAGTGCCACTTGGCAACGGCAGCCGCGCCTACGCTGGTTATCTGTCCCCAGTGACGAGCACTCTTGCGCAACGGTATCTGGAAGCGGGTTTGGTCGTTGTCGGAAAAACCAACACTCCGGAGTTTGGATTGATGGCGACGACCGAGCCGCAGGCGCTCGGGGTAACCCGAAACCCATGGGATCTCACGCGTATTGCAGGCGGCTCGAGTGGCGGCTCAGGAGCTGCGGTTGCAAGTGGGATGGTGCCGGCTGCACACGGCGGCGACGGTGGTGGCTCAATCCGGATCCCATCTTCGTGCTGTGGCTTGTTCGGCCTTAAACCGAGTCGGGGGCGAATGCCGCAGGCAACCGCTTATCACGTATGGCTGGATGGGGTGGTCGAGCACGCCCTCACGCGCACGGTCAGAGACAGCGCCGCCTTGCTTGACGTTTCATATGATCGCGGCGCGAATCTTCCGGGGCCCGAAAAATCGTTTCTTGAAGATTTGGGGGGTCGGTTGAGAAAGTTGCGCATCGCCTTCTCGGCTAAACCTTATCTTTGTGATCGTTTCGCGTCGGAATGCGAGCGTGGGCTCGCGAATACTGTCGCATTATGTTCAGGGCTTGGCCACGAATTGATCGAGTCCAAGCCGCCGATAGACCAAGGTCGGTTTGTTGAGGCCTTTGTAAAGGTACTCTGTGGAGAGGTCGCGGCCGAGATCATGCAAACGAACGCGGTGCTTGGTCGCAAAACGACCCGGCAAGATTATGAGGCCGGCACTTGGGCGCTTGCTTTGATCGGAGGTCGCCTAAGCGCTGGGGAATTAGTGCAAGCTCATCGCGACATCCAAGAAATATCGGCGGCCTTCAGGCGGTGGACCCAGAACTTTGACCTGGTGCTGGCCCCGACCTTAGCCAAGCCACCGGTAAAACTCGGCACGCTGTTACCATCCAGAACCGATGAAATTGCAATGAAGGTTCTGGGCGCGTTCGGCGCTGGCAGTCTAATGAGAAAAGTTGGGGCACTTGAGAAAGTTGCCACCGAAACCTTCTCGTTCATTCCTTCGACCCCTTTATTCAATATGAGTGGACAGCCAGCGATGTCGGTGCCCTTGCATTGGAGCGCAGATGGCTTGCCGATCGGGATGCAGTTTGGCGCTCAGGTAGGACAGGAGAGTTTATTACTTGGCTTTGCCCGCCAGCTAGAAGATGCGGCGCCGTGGTTTCAGCGGGTTCCCGAGTATCCACGGTAGCAATTTGGCGCGCCCGAGAGGATTCGAACCTCTGACCTCTGCCTCCGGAGGGCAGCGCTCTATCCAGCTGAGCTACGGGCGCATCCACGATATAAACTACCGCCGTTAGCCGAAGATCTAAAGCCCAGAAAATTAAAGCCCGTC
>JBCCEV010000084.1:0-18826 GCA_039030125.1 Pseudomonadota bacterium
CTCTGACACACTTCTCTGACACACTTAACAAACTTTACTATACGGAAAACTGTCAATATATGAATTCTGTCACTTACGTTCATATGATGGGCTGTTATTGTGTAGTCATCAGCTAGTGTGTGCAGAAAAGTTTGGAAGGGAAACTCTTCCAAGTTAGTAACAAAATAGTTATTGTAGATTAGTCTATATGCATTTTTTTACAAGAACACAGCTTATGAGAACATATCAGGCTTCAAATGTCAAAAATAATAAGACATGTTTAAAATACTTGAAGAATTTAAAAGGCAATTTTCTTTAAACACTTTGATAATTTTTATATGTATGTTTTGGCACAAGAACATTTCTAGCCTGAAATCCCAAAAAACTTAAAAACAGTCGGAAGACTTTTTCCAAGTACTATCGTTAAATAAACGTGCATTTTTTAAAATGGGACGCGCAAATTATGTTTCCTGTTTTGAAACAAATACACTCTTTTACAATACTCAAAGAGGAAAATCTACCAAATGCGATCTCGGATAACATCGGATAAGGACTTAATTTCTTCCAAGTACAAGAAGAAGAAGTTAGTTCTTATCCGATGTTTTCTAGGATCGCATTTTGCAGATTTTTTGCCATGTTTGTTCTCATTTCAGTTACACGAAGAAGATTGTCTCTACAAAAAAGCGCCATGTCCGACTAACGGATGTTATGTTTTCTTGATGAGAAAAGTTCTACCACAGCATGTCAAAGTATGCGACCAACGCACTGTCAAATGTAAATTCTGCAGTACGGAAGTAGCTTATATACAATACAATGTAAGGTGACCCAGCGCCGTAACGGGCGTTCCGAAATGTATGACGTGGAGCTGCTAGACGGGCGCGATCCGGTGCAACCTCTCTCTCTGCGGCGCAATGGCGTGTGCTTCGTGGAAAACCTGGAGCCGGCGGTTGATTTGCAAACCAATGGTTTGGATTCCAATGATGTCATTGAGAATTACTATCCGCAAATCGGCGCACTGGTTACCGAGGCTTTAGGCGCTGCCAATGTTGGGCAGGCTATTGTCTTCGACCATACGATTCGATCGCTGGCGCGGCGTCAGCGCGGCGAGAAAGAAACCAACGGTGAGAACGTCGGCGGGTATGCGAATGGTGCACACAACGACAACAGCAGCGTTTCGGCAAAGGCGCGCGTGCGGCTTCTTGCCAAGTCCAAGGAGGAAGGCGGCAGTGTCACTTTTACCGAGCCGTTGCTGAGCGAATCGGAAGCCGAGCGCATCGTTAGTGGCCATTTTGGGATTTTTAACGTGTGGCGACATTTTCATCGCGACTATGGCGTGAAAGATTGGCCGCTAGTGGTGCTCGATGCCGCTTCGGCGGCGCCCGAAGATTTTCAGATTTCGAAGTACATCTATCCACATCGTGTTGGTGAGGTGATCAATGTTTTGCGCAATCCCAAGCATCGCTGGTACTACTTCCATGAAATGCGGCATCACGAAGCGCTGCTTTTCAAGGTCTTTGATAATGCCAACGAACTGGGATTGGCCAGCCGCGCTGAATGCCCGCCAAATACTGCACACACATCGCTGAAATTACCGGGCGTTGATGACAACGCACCGCCACGGGAATCCATCGAGTGTCGCGTGCTCGTCGAATTTAGTGATTATTGAATGCTTTGAGTGCGATGGCTTGTTGTTGAGTGCCGCCGTCGCGGGAGTCGACCACCGCGTCTTCTTGTCGCGACGCCGCGTTGACAGGCTTTTTCCGTCAAACCTAAGCTAATCTGAAGTTGCCTTGGGTATGAGCCCCGAGCTTCGGCAGCCGGTGATATTTGACCTTTAGCGGCGAAAAGTAAAAGCCAAATGAATAACGAAAAACCCGCCTACATGATGGTCAAGCTCCATATCAAAGACCTGGACGATTACATGGCACGCTATGTGACGCCGTTGGCGGCGATGTTTGAAAGCTATGGTATCGAGGTGCTTGCTGCCAGCGGCGAGACACAGGTGTTGGAAGGTGAATGGGATGAAAACTGGACGGTGATCCTTAAATTCCCGAGTCTTAAGACCGCGCAATCGTGGTACAACAGCGAGGAATACGAGCCGCTAAAAGCGCTGCGCATCAATGAGCTCACCAGCGGTGGCTCAGCGGTCTTCGTCGAAGGTTTCGATGCCGCGGCGCTCGGTCTGTAAGACAACCGCCGCCGATGAATTTCAAATTAACGAGGAAAGAACATGGCTAAAATCGCCCGTTTCAGCGAACCCGGTGGTCCTGAGAACATTAAAATCGTCGATGAAGAACCGGGTAGTCCTGGACCCAACGAAGTTTTGGTGCGCGTACACGCAGCGGGTCTGAACCGGGCGGAATGGTTGTATTTGCGCGGTCAATACTTCGTCGAACCAAAGCTGCCATCGCGGATTGGCGTGGAAGGATCAGGGGTGATCGAAGCGCTTGGATCAGGTGCTTCGGGCTATCAGGTGGGCGACGAAATCAGTATTACGCCAAACCTATCGCCGGACGACTACGGTGTGATCGGTGAGTACGCGCTTGTGCCAACGGAGGCGCTCGCACCAAAACCCGAGGGGATGAGTTTCGAGCAAGCCGCGGCGGTGTGGATGGCCTACCCGACTGCCTTCGGGGGCCTGGTTGAGGTGGGCGGCCTAAAGGAGGGCGCGGGCCAAAATGTGGTGATATCCGCGGCGAGTTCCAGCGTCGGTATCCCGGCGATCCAAATTGCTAAAGCGCACGGCGCCACCGTTATCGCAACCTCCCGTGGGCGTTCAAAGTTCGAGCAGTTAAAAAACGCCGGTGCGGATCATCTCATTGCGACCGCGGAGGAAGATTTCGCGGCGCGTACCATGGAAATCACCGACGGCCGTGGTTTCGATATTGCTTTCGACCCGGTTGCGGGTTCGTTCCTGGAAACGCTCGCGGGCGGCGCGGGCACGGAGGCCTCGATCGTCGAGTATGGTGCTTTATCGTTGGCTGAGACCCCCTTCCCGTTGTTTCCGGCGATTGGCAAGGGCCTGAAAGTCTGCGGGTTTCATTTAGTCTATAACCTGTTCGCACACCCGGATCGCACGGCGCGCGCCCTCGATCACTTAATGGCAGGCTTCTCCGCCGGCACCTATCAACCGATCATCGATGAAGTGTTTCCGCTCGCTGAAACGGCTGATGCCTATCGGCGCATGGAATCTGGCCAGCAGATCGGCAAAATTATCGTCGCCTGCGCGTAACCGCGAGGGCTCGTCTGCGAGCGATCCGGGCCGGCTTGCCGCCGATGGGACAACAACTCCCTGCTTAGGGTGTGCCGCTGCCGATATTTTGGAACGGGGCGAAATCCATCATCGCCGCGCGTAGATCGGTGGTGCCATTAAAGTAGGCGAGCAGTGCCTGCGCGTTGCGAAGTTTCGCATCGGCGGAACGTTCCTCGCGAAGATTGACGACGAAAAAATCGCTCGCACCGGATTCAAAGCGCTGCCGTTCGGCGTCGACAAGGACGTCCGCCTGTACCGCTTCGTCGGCGGTGATCGCTGAGTATTGCGCGTCAGCCGTAATTCGTTCCCAGAGTTTATAAACCTCGTTGCTCAGGCGTTCGCTGGCAAGCTGACGATCAAGTTCAATTTTTCGAAGTTTTGCCTGCGACTCATCGATCGCGCCTTGTCCGAGACGGCGTTCCAAGGGGATAGAAACGGTGAGGTCCACAATCGCTTCGAAACCTTCGCGAGTCCGGCTTCCGCGCCCGACATCGTGACTCGTTTTAACGCCGACATCGACGCGAGGCAGCAGCGCGTTGCGGGCGATTTGAAGCTCCGCTTGGGCAACCGCAGTGGCGTTATCTAGCAAGCGGATGTCAGGGTTGCGGGCGAGGACCTGCGCGATGGTGATCTCAGGATCGTCGAGTTCGAGCCTGAAACCTGGAAAATGGTCCGGTAACTCGGCGTTATGGGGTCGTCTGGGCAATCCGTTTTCATCGCGCACGTACAACGACAGCTCGATCGCAGCCTGCGCAAAGTCGCGCCTGGCGTTGGTGAGCGCCGATTGGCGCCGCAACAGGTTTTGGCGATTTTCGATCACCTGAAATTGGGCCACGTCGCCTGCCGCGGCGCGTTTTTCCAATGCGCTCATTCTAGCCTCGGCGAGGTCGACAAGTTCCCGGTAAACAGCGACCCGCCGTCCTTGTGCAAGCCAAGTCCAATAGGCCCGGGCGGCGTTGCGTTGGGTCATGATGCGGGCGATTTGCACTTCAATCTCCGCCTCGGCGATGCCCAGCTCGGCGCGGTTCACTTCAAAACGACGCCGATCTATGGCGCGATCGCGAAGCAATGAAAACACCACCCCCGCGTTGAACTCCCCGCCTGAATTAGTAACAAGTTCTTGTTGATAGATGGGGAAATCGTCGTTGGTGACGCGGTAGCCCGCGAAAACTTTCGCGCCCGCCGTCGGCAAGCGTTTTGCGAGCCGAGTATCCATCGATGCGCCGTCAAAGCCACCGTCCGCCCAAACCAAAGACTCTTGTTCCAACGCCAGATCGAAGGCCCCCATCTTGTTCTTCAGCCGTCCTTCGCTCGCCAGACGTGCCTCAACCGCCGCCTGGATGCGGGGGAAATGAGCATTCGCCGAAGCCAGCGTCTCAGCGATGCTCAGGGCTTGCGTTTCGAGCGCCGCCAGCGCGAAGGCCAGCGCGGCGATTGCTGTTGGCAATGAACGGTAGGTCATGGTGACGCGCCGTTTGGTGCGCTCGGTGGTAACGGTGGAAACCGGTTCAGTTGTCGCCATAGCTCATAGCCTAAGCGCACCTCGCCGAGTTGGATCCACGCTTGCGATTGACTGCCTAAGCGTAAATAGCGATCAGCAGGCCAGGGGTCTTCGGGATCTTCTACGAGAAGAACGCGAAACTCGTTATTTCGGGTTGCGACCGGGTCGACCACGATGACGATGGCGCCGAAGGTGCCGATCGCCGTTTCCGGCCAGCCACTGAATTGCACTGCTGGCCAACCTTCGAACATCACGCGCGCTTCGAGCCCGGGTGCAATTAATGGCGCGTCCAAACCGCTGACGAATACTTCAACCGCACGCTCGAAGTGACTGGGCGCAAACGTCGCGATCGGGCTTCCCGCTTTGATTAAGGTTGCGGTATTTCCGGCTTCGATGTGAACGATGCGTCCGTCTTGGGCGGCACGAACGATTTGCGATGATTGCCGCGAAATGTCGATCTCGGCCTGATTAATCGTTGCCTGGATTTCGGCCACCTTGGCAAGAAGCTCTTGATATTTAATCTCGGCGAGCTCGAAGTCCTTGCGTGCGCTAAGGCCCTGCTCATGCAACTGCCGTTGGCGTTGGTAGTCAATCTTCGCGGTACTGGCCGCGTTCCTCGCTGCTCGCAAGCGGCTGCGTCGCGCGTCGAGATCGGCATTGAGCCGTTCCACGAAGCGCGGGTCTATGTCGGCGATTTCCAAAATCGGATCCCCAGCGTTCACGAAGCTGCCATCGCGAACGTACCATTCCTTGATTCGCCCCCCAACGAGCGCATTGATCTCATGGAGTCGATCGCCAGGATCTAAAGTGGTGACCTGTCCGATACCTTCGGCGGTTTGAATCCAAGGCACGTGCCATAAGATAGCGACCGTCGCCGCGATAAATAACACCACGGCGAGGGCGACGGCGCTTAAGGCAGAGGGCAGGGGGGTCTTGTGAGCATCGACCAGTGAGGCAACGTGATTGGGATTTGCGAAAGTCTTAACCGGCGTAATCGTATCCGTCATAACTCGGCCTCCGCTTGATCGGCGGCCTTGACCGCTTCATCAAGTGCCTCGATGGAGTCGAATGAGTTTTGTTCGTGAAAATTCCAAAACATGAAGTCATCAAAAGCGTCTAAGTCGCGCCGATGCGAGAAACACAGCAATGTCGTTTGATTATTGCCGCGCAGCGCTTCGGTGATCGACTGCCTGGCCTCCTTTGAGAGGGTGTCAAATAGCGGTGTCATGATGATCACCTTGGGTTGCGCCAGTATGGCGAATGCTATTTTGAGTTTTATACATCCCGATTCCGTGAGTGGGTAGCCATAGGGTGTAAGTAATTGATCGAGATCATCGACCCTGCGCAGACGAACGATGTCCAGAACCTCTCGCATCCTTGCCCGAGACGCGGCAGGCGCGGCGATGCTGAGGTAGGCAGCGATCGTACATTCAGGAAATGTGGTGCTGTCGATGACGTGTACCCGGTCGCGAAGATCGTGTGCATTGAAGTCGCTAATGGCGTGGCCACCTAAAAATATCTCGCCGCTTTGGGGCCTTGCGAAGTTTTGGATGACATCGGTGAATGCTTTGATTTGCGGCGCGGATCGGGTCTCAACCAAAGTGGATCTGCCGGGCGCGCACTGCCAATCCAATTCAAATTCGTCGCCATTGACTGAGAATGCGACGCCATCGGCGATCACACTCGGTTCCCAGTCTTCGATTTGGCTGCTTTTGTTGATGTCCTCTATTTCGGTTGTGTAAAAGTTGGCGAGCTTATGCAGCGCCGCGTATGCATCGTAATAAAGCTCCAAGTAGTACCCGTAGCGGGTGAAGCCATAAAAAATCCCCGCCAAAATCAACTCGGCGGCTACCAACTGACCGACGGTGAGTTCCCCCTGTATCACCAGCCACCCGCCCACGCCCAGTAGCGTTGCGCTACTGGTGGCAAACATCACCAGAAATCCGACAATTTGCAGAAAAGTAAAACGAAAGTGGCGCTTATGCGCGGCTACGTAATCTGCCTTCACCTCGTTGGTTTTATCAATCGCATAAGAAACGGTGCGATGGGATTTAAAGAAACTGTTGGCGTGCGTAAGGCTTTCGAGCCAGCGTGCCGCTTGATATTTGGTTTCCGATAGTTCGAGCGCAGTCTTCGAAGCGCCAGAGTCAAACGCGCGATAAACCAAGTAAGCGAAAAGCATGACCGATACGTTCAGCAGGAGGAACACGGGGTGATAAACCGAAGTGACGGCGACCCCGACGGCGGTTTGTAAACCGGTAGCCAACACCCCGGTGAGAAGGGGCGGCAGGCTTTTCTGAATGGTCATGATGTCGAAATAGCGATTGACCAAGTCGTCGCGGTTAATTTGCTCTAGGTGACCGAAACTTGCGTACACCAGGCGCAGGCTTACTTCGGAGACCGTGCCGGAGAAAAATTCGCGCTCAAAAAGCTCCATCACATAGGCTTGCAGCGCGGCGAACAGGGCAGAGAACGACAGCAGCACGAACAGGATCAAGGCTAGCACTATGACCTGTTGGGTGAGCGCTGAATTGGTGACGGTTGTGATTAATACCTGGACCGACAGCGGCACCGACAACGTCAGGGCACTGATGGCCACGCCATAGATCAACGCCAGCACATAGAAGCGCTTTTGCGGGCCTAGGATCAGGGGCGCAATTTCAGACGCGGTCAACACTGCATTTTCGCGTGAGTCGTTCATTCAGGTGTTCTTGGGGCGCGGGTATCAATGGTGATGTTATACGAATGTATATGGGGACGTGGACCCCTAAAAAAAACCCCCAAAAACATTGTTTTTATTAGGGTTTTTGTGGATCCACGCAGGGCGCAATCTGAGCCGCTCACCCAGACCCTAGTGCTCATTTTCGGTGCACGCGAGTGCAGCCAAATCAGGGTTTTGGGACTGAACCGGGTTTCCTGTCCATCCATGATTGGGTTTGTATTGAAACCGATCCTGCGCTGCGTGTTCTCTTTGTGCCAGCCCATGTCGGCGTTGTGAAAGAAGCGATGCGGAATATTGTTTAACAGTAGGATTGCTGTTGCTTAGATCCGGAGTAAATGCGCATGCAGAGCATTCCGCTGCTGAACCTTAGCGTCGTTTTTCTGCCGACGCTCGCACTGTTAATGATCATGCGCCGGTGGCGGCTTGCTGCTGGATCTGGATTCTACGCCAACGCTCGCATGCTCGTTCAATTACTGCTGGTCGGCTACGTGTTGACGTTTGTGTTCGAGACTGACGATTGGCTCGTGATAATCGCGATTGTAGTGCTGATGATTGGTGCCGCGGCAGCGATTGCTTTGCGCTCCTCAAATAGCAAAGGGATCGGTAATTACACTGTTTTGTGCTTCGCGATCGGTGTCCCTGGGGCATTGATGTTGATTTTAGTCACCCAATTCGTACTGCAAATGGAAAGGTGGTTTGAGCCGCGGTTTGTTATACCTATCGCCGGGATGATATTCGCGAATTCGATGAACAGTGTTGCCTTATCAGCCGAGCGTTGTGACTCCGAAGTTGCTCACGGCGTAGGTTTTCTCGAAGCGCGGCGGGCCGCACTTGAAGCTGCATTGATCCCGCAGATCAATAGCCTATTGGCGGTAGGTCTTGTTGCTCTCCCGGGAATGATGACGGGTCAGATCCTGTCTGGCGTCGATCCATTGGTCGCGGCTCGCTACCAAATTATGGTGATGTGGATGCTTTTTGGATCTGGAGGCTTGTCCGCCGTAGCGTATCTAAGCTTATCGTCGAAGAAAGCCCACCCCGCATAGACATTGGCTAAGACCTAAAGATGCGCTCAGTGGCGAGCCAAGTTCAGGTTCCTGCATACCGGCGACCAACGCCTCGCCATAAGTGTTTCGGTCTATGATGGGCTTCCAGTGTTTTAAGGACGCAAAACGATGCGTATTGGCATGATCGAGCGGCAGGAGGCTAATGAACAGATCGGGGCGATCTACGATCGCTTCGACGCCAGCGGTCTTGGGGTTTATAACGTTATGAAGTTGTGGGCCAATGACCCGGCCTTCCTGCAGGCTTTCGAATGCATGATCAACGCCTTGTACGGCGATGATACTTTGGAAGCACGGTACCGGGAGTTGGCTTGGTTGCGCACCTCGCAAATCAATAGCTGCCATTACTGACTGCCCACACATGCGATCCTCGGTCAGAGGATAGGAATCGATAATACTGAGCTGGCCGAACTCTCAAATTGGGAAGCTAGTGAGAGTTTTGACGTCGCCGATAAACTTATCCTTCGATTTACCGATGCCCTAGCAAAGGATAACTTAGTCGATGACGAACTCTACGGCCAAGTTCTCGCTCACATCGGGAAACAAGCGCTCGTGAAATTGGCATTTACCGTTGGACTGGCCGGCATGGTGAACCGGGTACACGCCACCTTTCTCACGGATGTTGACAACGCAACCGTAGAAGGTGCGAGCGACACGCCATTTTGCGTGCTCCAAGATCACTAACAGAAAGTTATCGTCTCGACACCCGGCGCGATGTCGTTAAGACCTCGAGCGCGATTAAAATTCAGCGGCGCCGTCAAAATTCGCCCGACAATAGCGCACCTGCATTGGGTATTTTTCGAGGCAAGTCGAGCGCCCGCAGGATCTCGAATACGGTCGCCGCCGCCGTCGATAGAACCGGCACATCAAATCGTTGTTGCACTGGATCGATCGCGGCCAGCGAAGGCATTTGCACGCAGGCGGAAAGGACGATGGCTTCGGCATTATTGGTCGTTAGTTTTTTCGATATCTCGATGAGCGCTTTGGGATCGCGTGCGCCCACGGCGAGATTGTCGGCGATCTCCAATGAGATCACGTCCAGCACCTCGATCCCCTCGCTCTCGATATAGTCAGTGACCAGCTTGGTCAGCGGTTTCATGTAGGGTGTGATCATTGCGATCTTCTTGGCCCCAGTGGCTTTTAAGCCCGCGATCAATGCGCCGGCGCTCGTTCCAGTTCGACCCGCCCCTCCTCATTGAGCAACGGCGTGTAACTGAACGAGCAATAAAATTCCTCGACAGAGCCGCTGCGGTTTAGAGAAATTGCGGCATCGTCGCTTCCCGTGTGCGCATCGATGGAGACCATGTCGCTATTGGTCCCAGTGTGCTTTCGCTCCAATTGAATGCGGTGATCCGATTAGCCATATTGGCAGGCGGAGCAGGGCGCAATCTTTGTAAATTTTGGTCGGTGGATGTCACTCAGCGGGTCCGTGTTTGTGTGCTGCGTATTGCTTAGCGCACATGTTGCACTGCGATTCACGCCATGCCAGCGGCCAATAGTAAGCCGCTTTGTGATGGCCGAGGCGACTTTTTTCCGCCGAGGGCGTGTGCCAAGATCAGGATTATTTACGCGGCGAACTACCCATGGACCTCATCGAAGCGACAGAAACCGAAATTGCGCACCATAGCGACTCGGCCGGCGAACCGTACGTCCCGCCACTGCAGCTCACCGCAGGGCAGCCGCCGCCGGTGGCCGCTAATGGCGGTTTGTCTTACATGTCCTTTGATCGAGATGGTGACGCGGGTACCGCCGAAGCGTTGAAGGACGCGCTCGAACAAATTGCCACTGGTGAAGGTCAACGCTTCCTTGAGATGCTTGAGGGCGCGGCGCCGGGACCGATCGAAACAGAGTGGGGCACGGGCTTTCGCAAGTACTCGGAGTGTGTCGCGCACATTCGCGAAAGCGGCATGCAAGCACCCGAGGGCGGCGTGATCGCGCCGCTTCGCTACACCATTGATCAACGACCGGTTTATTCGGTGGTTCCCTCAAATGCCCTGTGGGACGACCCAGTCCGGGGCGAGGATGCCGTCGCACTGCGCAGGGAAGATAAGGAAATCGAAGCGCGCCGGTTATATTTCCCACAGGTGTTGCGCGACGCGCGACGAATCGAGGAGTACTACCCCGGCTTATCACCGTATAGCGCTGAATGCATGGACAAGCTCGGCGTATCGCTTGCGAATATCGAATCGAAATGTCGTAACTTCTATGACGCTGCTGAAGTTGAGCGCGTGTTCTATCCGGAGATCGAACAATTGCTCCTCGATTTCTTTCCGGGCGCTACTGATGCCTTGGTCTACAACCATGACGTGTTCGATAAAGACTATAAAGGCGACGTGGTTGAGGACCAAGACAATAAAGATCCTGGCGTCAACACCTTCTACGCGAATGTTGTTCACAACGATTTAAATGACAACAGCGGGCGCGTGCGTTGCCGCGAGCTGTTGACTAAGAATTTGCGCAACTTCGGTCGGCGTCAGAACTACACGGAAGCCGAAGCGGACGCCAAAATGTCAAAACGTTTTGTGTCGATCAATCTCGCCAAACCGATGGAGACGGTTGAGCAGAACCCATTTGTATTGTGCGCTTGGCCTTCGTTTGCCGATCAAGCCTACATCACGTCTTATCGAATCTATGACGATCGCGTTGGCGAAACCACTCGCTTTACTCATCGCCCCGATCACGAGTGGTATTGGATCCCGCAACAACAATCGAACGAAGTGTCGATGCTGAAGTGCTATGACTCGATTAGCGATGGTTCCGTGTCGCGATGGTCTTTTCACACCGCATGCGTTGATCCCACCGCCCCGAAGAATGCGCCGTGCAGGAAAAACGTGGTCGTTCGTTCCTACATCTTCTTCGATGAATAAAACTTGAACCTAACGTCCGCCCGTTAGTTTCGAAGCGCTAAAAACGCGACGCACGGCCGAGGCTTCCATGGTCGGCATATCAGTGCCGTACGATCGGGTAACGGAGCTTTTATTGTTCAATACGTCGAGCGACACGCTGGAGCGCCAATGTAGAACGGTATTCCCAGGCTCAATCGTCTCATGTCCGGCGACATCGTCATCGTCCGCGCGCCATGCGTAGATCGGGTAGAGCACTTTCCACAAATCGCCTGTCCGGTTGAAAACAAGAGTGGCCAGTACGACATAAGTTTGCTTGTCAAAGAACATCACGCGGTAAGCGTAGGGGTGGTCTTCCCACTTGGGCGTGGCGACTAGGACATAAGTGTCACGCAGCTCCCAATTGTCCTCTGGTATATCGCTTAATGGCCCTTGGAAGTGTGAATAAGGCCAGCGTGAATTAACAACACCAAGTATGGATCGGGTGCCCAAGTACTGCCAGTTGTATTCGGCAACTTTGCCAGACCAGGCTTCGAGATCATCGAGCGTGAAATCGCTGCCAATGAACGCGTCAGCGCGCTCACGCGCGGATAGCCGCCGCACGCGCCGCTCGCCTGGCAGATAGGATTGAACTTGGTCATCCTCGCCGAACTTCAGCGGACGCTCGATCATGAACGCAGTGCCGGCCATATCAAATGGATCGGTGATGCGCATAACATCTTTGAAATAGAAACGATCGCTGCCGCCAACGTCCATGCGGTAATCCTGCTCGGGCAGCTGCGCGAGATGGGAGATATAGACGCGGTGAAAGTTCATCGATAACTTGTGGTCACAGCTCCCCTTGCCGCCCCAGTCATCCGGTAAGTTGGCTTCTCCGTCACCGGCGGTCATGTAACACATGTCAAAGGCTTCAGACCGATAACCGTAATAAAGCCATCGGTAGTTACCGTTCCAGGCTACCATCGATCCCGCTGTCGCTGGATCGGCGCTAACAATTTGCTCCTCAGAGAAGGGCCGCCCGGCCCTGTAGTTCTCCAACTCGCCGGCCGCGGAGAGCGTTGCTTGCCCAGCGAATTTTTCGGTCGCCGCTATATACCTCTCATGTGGCGCCAAATTGCTGCGCGCGGTGATGTCAAGGCGAAGCTCCGGGAACTGGAGTTTTTCGATATACCCCGGTGGTACAACATCAGCTAGCTCGCCGAGTCGCTCATACGTTACGACCTCCCCCGGACTTAGCGCGAAGACCTGATCAGACGCTAGCCATGTATCCAAATCTGATTGGTCGAGAGCGCTAAGCTGGGAAGTGAACGCTAAGCCAACCAAGGCAAAGGCAACGCGGGCCGCATTGCAGGGCAGCGGACAAGTGATCTCGGGCATGTAGAACAATGGTTTTACTTTCTGCAATTTAAAAAGAAAGGTATCGCGATGCGTTTCGCATAAGCTGAATCGACCCTCCCGTGCTCATTGTATACCCGCCGGAAAAACCAAAGGGCGCCGTAACGGGCCTGCCCACGGTGTGATGTCAGAAGGTGCTCGCGTGTCGATGGGTTTCGATGCTGGGTTTGACGCAGGGCAATAACGCTAGTGATAGCTGGCGATCATGCTCGCGAATTGGTCCAACACTTGCAATGACTCGTCGCGAGGATGGTCGCCCAAGGGTAACAGCACGCGATTGGCACCGGCTTCGACCATGCGATCCAAGCGTTGGGGATCAAAGCCGGTACGATCACGAATTTCAGCAAGGACGGTAACATCTAGGCTTGCCGGATCGCGACCGCGCGCCGTCATCGCCGCATTGATATCCGCAAGCGCTTGAGGGATGTCGTCAAGCAAGCCTTCAATGGGCATCCAGCCATCGCAGTACTCGGCGATCCGTGCCGGAACATATTTTGAATAGGCACCCATTAATACGGGCGGCCCGCCTTTTTGCACGGGTTTAGG
The DNA here is from genome assembly GCA_039030125.1 of Pseudomonadota bacterium. Lineage (GTDB taxonomy): Bacteria > Pseudomonadota > Gammaproteobacteria > JBCCEV01. Next base: position 13,301 of record JBCCEV010000084.1, read on the forward strand.
CCAACACCACATTGGCGAAAATTCGACGAAATCGCCGTGAAACTCAGGTTCATCTTTGGTCCAGATTTCCCGGATAGCAAGCATGCGTTCACGCGTCACTTTCCAACGGTCGCTGTAAGCAACCCCATGATCGGCCATTTCCTCGGCATTCCAACCGGCGCCGATCCCGAAGATGAAGCGACCGCCCGATAAACGGTCTAATGATGCTGCGGCTTTGGCGGTATTGATGGGATCGTGCTCGGTAAGCAAGGTGATCCCGGTGCCGAGCTTGAGCGTGCTTGTCGCTGCCGCAGCCATGGCCAATGACACGAATTGGTCATGGCTATGCCAGTACATCGAGGCCAGTTCGCCGCCGCCAATGAATTGCGATTCCCGACTGGTGGGAATGTGGGTATGCTCGGCATAGAACAGGGATTCAAAACCGCGTTCTTCGAGCGCCGGTCCGAGATCTTGGGGTTCGATGCTGGTGTCGGTGGGAAAGCAAATAATGCCAAAGTCCATAGTGGTTTCCTTTGCCGGCGTTCGCTAGGCGATTGCTACAGTGTAGCCGGTGTTGAATGTGATCAAGCTTGGCCCCACCCCACTTATGCTGTCCCGCGCGTCACTGCTGCTGGTGTCAGTATTGTCTGGCGCCGCATTGGCAAACGAAGGGGGTCGCTGGCTTGTCGATCAGCGGGCGGTGGCTCGCCAAGCGTTCGAGGACGCCAGCAAGCTGGCGTCGCCGACGCATCGCCAAACATTCGAAGCGATGGCCCGTTACGCACACATTGATGAACCGGATGTCGCCGATAATTTTGTTGCGGCGCAGGAAGCGGTCCGTCGGATGGTCGACGAACTTGGCGCAGCCATCGAAATTCGCGAGCTTGAGTTCACCCGTTTTGCCTCGTCGTTCATTCGTATCGCGTTTGAGCTGCGCTTCGACGACGCATCGCGCCGGTTGATGTTCACCTATCGCAAAAAAAGTCGCGGCTGGCGCGTCAATCAGATTATCGTCAGCGAGTTAGGGCAATGAACATTCATGCCAGCGGTGGCTGGAGCCCCCGCCAATCGCTCGCTCTTTGCCACACGGCGCCAGCGCGGAACAACAAGCTTTCTTCGAAGCCTCTTGCCACCAATTGAAAGGCGAGCGGGGAGCCGTTCTTATCCAAGCCACTCGGCAGGGTAATGGTTGGCAAGCCGGCCATGTCATCCGGTGCGGTGAAGCGCACCACGTTGGTTAGCCCGCCATCGGTATTGCGGTTCTCAAATGCCCGCACCGTGGGATTGAGTGCGGCGTTCACGGGCTTGATGTATAGATCGACGCCGTTAAAGAACGCCAGCATCGCACCGCGATACTTCTCGCGCTCGATTTGGGCGTTTGCATAGTCCCTTGCGGTGAAGCCCCGACCAGCGTCTAGAAATCCTGAGTACATCTTGCTGTAGCCTTGCTTACGGCGTGGATAAGTTTGCTGGTGTGCGATGGCGGCCTCGGCGGCACAGATCGGTGTCCACGCTTCGATGACTGCATCGGTGTCAGGCAAACTGCAGGAGATGATTTTTGCGCCGGCTTTGCGAAACGCCCGTAGCGCTTTTTCGATGCCGGCCTTAATCGCCGGATCAACGCCTGCCAATACGCTTTGGCGGTCGATACCGATCCTGACGCCGCGTACGCCCTTGCGCAGCTCGCTAAGATAGTCGGGAACATCGATTGCAGCAGCGGTTGGGTCATTTGAATCAGCGCCCGCGATTGCAGCGAGCACGGCGGCGGCATCCTCAACCGATCGCGTTAGCGGGCCAATGTGATCGAGCGTTTCAGATAATGGGAAAACCCCGTAGCGGCTGACTCTTCCCCAACTTGGCTTCAATCCAACCACCCCGTTCGCCGCCGAGGGAAATCGAATTGAACCGCCGGTGTCGCTGCCCAATGTTGCGAAAGCGAGTCCTGCGGCGGCGGCAACCCCGCTGCCACTGGAGGAGGCGCCGCTCCAACGATTCTTCGCCCAGGGATTAATCGGTGGTGCGATATCAGGATGGTGATCCGCAAGCGCACCTTCGGTGAGGTGCAGCTTTCCCAGGATCACCGCGCCCGCATCTTCCAATCGTTTTACGACGGTTGCCGTTTGATCCACGATCCGTTTGGAAAACATCGGTAAGCCCGCGGTCGTAACCTCACCATCGATGTCGCACAGATCCTTTACCGCCACGGGAACGCCATGCAGGGGTCCCCGGATCTTGTCCTTGGCGATTTCCCGATCGGCGCGCTTGGCCCGTTGCATGGCCCGATCACCCAGCACATTGACGTAGCTTCCGAGTTTGGGGTCCAGAGCTTCGATCCGCTCCAGCATAGCCTCGGTGACCTTCAGGGAAGAAGTTTTCTGTTGTTGAATACGCTGGCCGATTTTTACCAAGCTGCTAAAGGCGATTTTCTGATGCATCGGGTTCCCTCAGTCTGAGAAATTTTAGTGGGTTAGGCTCGGAATAATCTCCGAAATAAAAAGCTCGAGTGACTGCATGCTGTCTTCGTGGCTCAGCGAGCCCCACGCAAATGAGCCAACAAAATAGTTGATGCCGCTCACTTCGATGAGCTCGGCAATTTGGTTGCGCACCTTATCGACGGAGCCGACTAAGATGGTCTCTCCTGCCAGGCATGCATCCCATTCGAAAAACGCGTCGAAGCTCGTGTCGTTGTGGTGATGCCAAAGTTTGGTGATCGATTGATACCAATCTTGGTAGGCAGGTTTCGCAATAGCCATCGCTTCTTCGTCGGTATTGGCAACATAAATCTGGCGCATGCCAGCGAGCATTGGCACTTTGATGTGGCCGTTGAGGCGCTTGTCTTCAGTGCCTTGTGCAGCGGCGATCTCCCGGTAATGATCCATAAGCTTAGCCACTAATGATGGCGGGCCAAGACTCATGAAATGGCACCCATTTTGGGCTGCGAAGCTTGCCCCTGATTCGCTAAACGATGGATACCACAGGGCGGGATACGGTTGCTGGAGGGGCTTGATTTCCATTGGTACATCTTTGAACTGATAGTGCTTGCCATGATGATTAACGAGCGGCGCCGTCATTGCCTGGCAATAGATTTCAAGTGACTCTTCGAAAATCTCCTGCGCTTGTTCGGGATCCGCCCCAAAGCTTTGGGCTTCGTACGGGGAAACGCCGCGACTCACACCCACCTCCATGCGCCCGCCAGAGAGATGGTCGAGCATGCAAACTTCCTCGACCAATCGCAAGGGATGGTAAAGCGGCATCAGGTAAGCCATGGGGCTGAAACGAATTTGCGAGGTACGCTCAATTAAGCTTGCGAAAAACACTGCTGGCGACGGCGCCATACCGAGGGGCGTCGCGTGGTGTTCGGCGAGATGATAGCCATAGAAGCCTGCCTTGTCGGCGCGCTCAATCAGCGCGAGCCGTGATTGGTAGAGCGAGGAGATCGTCCCGGTTCCCCGATCAATCCAATCGAACATTCCAAAATCGATTTGTTTATCCATCGACTGACCTTTTATTCGTATTCGTAATTACCCAAGCGGCAACTTGCGATGGTATGCCCATGCTCTAGTCGTCGCAGATTAAATGTAACGCCTCTGTTGTTGGTTCGTGGTTTTCTCGGCGACATCGAAGCCTTGGACGCCAAGTGCGAGACCTCCCCAGGGTATAATTGCTTGGGGGAGGACAGTATGAACCAAGATGCATCGAAGTTCGTGGGATCAATTCCTACGCATTACGACCAGGGATTGGGCCCGGTGATGTTCGAGGGCATGGCCGCCGAGGTGGCTGAGCGTGTCGCTCATTTCAAGCCCCAGGCGGTCCTTGAACTCGCTGCCGGGACGGGAATTTTGACCCGCGAGCTAAGGAACAAGTTGGCGCCGGGATCCGATCTTGTTGCCACTGATCTGAATGAGCCAATGCTTGATATTGCTCGTGAGAAATTTAGTGACCAGGAGCACGTTACTTTCGAGCAGGGGGATGCGATGGCGCTCCGTTATAAAGATGAGCAATTTGATTTGGCGGTTTGTCAGTTCGGGATCATGTTTTTCCCGGACAAAGTTAAATCGCATCAACAAGTGCATCGGGTACTAAGGTCCGGCGGCGACTATCTGTTCACGGTTTGGGGATCAATCAAAGAGAATGATTTCGCGCACGTGGCGCAGGAGACAGTCATGCGCTTTTTTCCCAACGATCCTCCAGAGTTTTATCAAGTACCGTTTGGCTACCATAACGCCGATGAGATCCGGGACGCGGCGCAACGGGGCGGTTTTGATGAAGTCGAGGTCGATAAGTTGACGGTTACGACGCCGATCCATTCTGTCCCTGATTTCGCCCGTGGGTTGATATTCGGAAATCCATTAGGTGAAGAAATAAAAAAAATCGGCGGTGATCCCGAGGAAGTCTGTGGCTCACTGGAGGAAGCCATCCGCAACGAGTTAGGTGGTTCCATAACCCTGCGCGCTTATTTGGCCCACGCGGGGCGATGGCACTAGTTAGAAATCAGAACGTCAGATAGTGTTTTCTGATTCTGGTTTCCATTTCCCAGCGGCCTTTCCAGCCTTTGGGGATGATAAATCTATCTTCAGAGCCAAAGGTCCGCCGCATGCCGTTGTCATCAACCGTCGTCAAAGTTCCGCTAAGCAACTCGACATACTCGTTAATGCGGTAACTCTCGATCACTAAGACACCAGGTCCTCCCTCCCAGATGCCAGAGCGATTGTTTGGATTCTCGCGGGCGGCATAGAGTTTTTTGTAGAGATACTTGCCATCAAAATCACCTTCGCGAAAGGAACGCGGAAATTGGCCGCTAAGTTCGGGCTCTTCACTGAGATCCAAGGGTACGATGACGGGTGGTTCCGAGGCGATGGTGGCGCCTGCAAAGCCCATAAAGATCAGAGATCCGATAAGGGTAGCGGCCGGCAAATGTTGGATGATTTTCATTCGAGGGCGTGGCTAAAAGGCCTAAGTGTCGATGAAGCTAGCGTAACTGATGAAGTCGGGGGCAACAATGCAAGCAATGGCAAGGGTTGCGCCGCACCAAGATGAACGTCTCGACTTTAAGCAAAGTAGCGGCATATAGTCCGTCGCCCTAGCACTTTTGGAGGAACGCTCCGTTGAACGAGATCGAAACCGATTATCTCGTGATTGGCGCCGGTGCCTCGGCAATGGCGTTCGTCGATACGCTGATTGCCGGATCGGATGCTGACATAGTGATGGTCGAGCGACGGCACCAGCCAGGTGGGCATTGGAATGACGCCTACCCGTTTGTGCGCATTCATCACTGTTCAGCAAACTATGGCTGTAACTCGACGATGTTGGGAACGAACGCGATCAATGCGACCGGTCCTGATGCGGGAATGTATGAACGGGCCAACTCGGTAGAAGTCTGCGCCTATTTCCAGCGTGTTCTTGAAACGGTGTTGCTAGCCTCGGGGCAGGTTCGCTTGTTCGAGATGTATAATTACGTTGCTATATTCATCCGGGAGAGATCACTGTGCAGGCATTACTACCGTTCCTCCCACCAATGGTTGACTGAGAAAGATGGGAAGGTAACAA
>JBCCEV010000085.1:0-18823 GCA_039030125.1 Pseudomonadota bacterium
GACCCGTGCCCTTCGCGGTTACCGCGTGGGCACGGGTCAACATTTTTAACGCCGTTTCGCGCGTTGGAACGATATTGATCATTATGTGAATTCTGACGGCGTTGATAGCGAACGGGAGAAGATGATCGGTCAGACTATCGGTTATCGCTACGACGTGAATTTGCTGCCGGATTACGAGCGCATCACGCCGTTTCTGCAAAACTATGTCGAATATATGGGCTGGCCAGATCTCAATTGGCTGGAAGACGTACACATGGGCTACGAGGAAGGTCGCGCCGCGGTGTTTGACCGCAACATAAACGGTTGGGTGACGGTGCCCGGGGATATCGAGCTGCCGGACAATCAGCAGGACCGTGACATGATCGCCCGCGAATTGCTCGTGAAATTTCAGATGTCACCTTCGCACCCGCTGGTAGATTTGCGCAAGGCCTACGAAAAGTTCGAGTGAGCTTGTGTCTCTAAGATTACTTAAATACGCGTTTATCGAGGACTACGCTGAACCTCGGTACTTCAATACGCCCGATGAAATCAAAAAGAGCTACGACGTCGTCATCATTGGCGCTGGCGGCCACGGGCTAGCCTGTGCATATTATCTCGCCAAGGATCACGGCATCACCAATGTCGCGGTGATTGAGAAAGACTACATCGGTGGAGGTAACACTGGGCGCAACACCACCATCGTGCGCTCCAACTATCTCACCGAAGAAGGCGTCAAGTTCTATGACGCCAGCGTAAAACTGTTCAAAACACTTTCTGAAGAACTCGATTTCAATATTTTCTACTCCGAGCGGGGACATTTTACTCTTGCGCACAATGATTCGACCTTACGTACCGCACGCTGGCGCGCGGAGGTGAACAAGCACTACGGCGTCGACAGCGAGGTTGTATACCCTGACGACATTGCCAAGGCCTGCCCCGAGCTCGACCTTGACTGTGGCGGCAATCACGAGGTCGTTGGCGCCCTTTATCACGCGCCTGGCGCCGTTGCACGTCACGACGCGGTAGCCTGGGGATACGCGAAACGTGCGAGCGAAATGGGTGTTGAGATCTTTCAACACACGCGCGCCACCGGCATCGAGCACAATGGCAATGGTGTTACCGCCGTAATCACCGATCGCGGACGAATCGAAACCCACAGCGCACTATCTGCGGTTGCGGGCTTCACGCCCACCGTGCTTGATATGGTCGGTCTAAGCAGCCCGCTTGAGATTTTTCCTTTACAGGCATGCGTAACCGAACCGATTAAAGACTGGCTCGACACCATTATTGTTTCCGGTTCATTGCACCTTTACGTCAGCCAGAGCTCGCGTGGTGAGCTGGTTATGGGGGCATCACTAGACCCTGTCGAGGTCCATTCGCGACGCTCCACGTTCGAATTCGTCAGCGGTTTGTGCGATCAGATGCTCGATCTGTTTCCTTTCCTGGGCGACATCAAGGTCAATCGCCAATGGGCCGGCATGGCCGACATGACGCCTGATTTCGCGCCCATCATGGGTACAACGCCAATCGACGGTTTCTACATTGATGCGGGCTGGGGCACGTGGGGCTTCAAAGCGACCCCGATCTCCGGCAAAACGATGGCCGCCACTATCGCCAAACAAACCGATGACCATCTCATCACAGAATTTAATCTCTCGAGGTTCGACGATTTCGCGTTAGTGGGTGAAAAGGGCGCGGCAGCGGTAGGACATTAATGAAGTACATCGAATGCCCAACGCTCGGCCGGCGGCCATATAGCGAATTCGCCATCAGCGGCATACTCGAACCCGAGCCCTCCGAACGACCAGACATGGGGGCCGCGCGATGGGCTTTTGATCGCCACAGCGTGCCAACGGTGCGTACCGAATGGTGGTACCACACGCCCTCCCAGCTTTGGTTCAAAGTCACACGCGATACCGGCAACGATCGGATTGCAGAAGTGGAGCTCGCCGGCCTCATGGCGAAAGAAAACATATGAGCGCCCGGTTAAAAGAACAACCCAACGAGTGGCTCAACCGCGCTAAGAAAACCGCGTTCTATTTTGAGGGCACCCGCTACGAGGCATTCGAAGGAGACACCATCTCAAGCGCACTCCTCGCCGCGGGCGTGAAAACGCTCGCGCGGAGCTTCAAATATCACCGCAAACGTGGCGTTCTGTCTTTAGCTGATCACGATGCCAATGTATTGGTCGAATCGGTGCATGAGGCCAATATCCGCGCCGATGTTACCGCGCCGCAGGTCAATCGCGACTATCGGGCGGTGAACACAATCGGCGGGCTCAAATGGGATCTTGGCGCGATGCTTGGGTGGCTCGCCCGCGCCTTGCCGGTCGGTTTCTACTACAAGGCGTTCTATCGACCAAGTTGGGCATTCCCGTATTGGGAGCGCTTGATCCGTCGCCTTGCGGGACTCGGAACGGCCGATCCCCGTCGCCGTAGCGAGCGGCAATCGCGAAGCTACCGTCATTGCGACGTCCTCATCGTGGGGGCCGGGCCAGCGGGATTGAGTGCCGCACTGCAAGCGGCTGCTCTAGGTCTTAAAACCGTCCTCGTCGATGAGAATGAACATGCAGGGGGCTCGTTAAGCTACCGGGATTTGAGTGACGACGCACAAAGCTGGCGTGCCAGCGCGGTTGAGGAAATTGAGAATCTAGAACTCGTTGAGTTGCTGTGCGGCGCTACGGCGGCAGGGTGCTATGACGACTACTTAATGCCGATCGTTACAGCAGCAGGCGTGGTGCAGATTCACGCGCGTTCGATCATTTTGGCGACCGGTCTCATTGAGCAACCCGCCGTGTTTACCAATAACGATATCCCCGGCGTTATGTTGGCAAGCGGCGCGCAGCGTCTCGCACATCGCTATGCGGTCGCACCAGGAGCGTCCTGCGTGGTGCTGAGTGCCAATGATCAGGGATATCAGGCAGCGGCCGAACTCCAAGCGGCCGGCGTCAACGTCACCACAATCGTCGACACGCGTGCCGCGCCGCCCATGAACGTCGCTGGCGTTACGACCCTAACTGATTCCTATGTCGCCCGCGCGAATGCCAACAATGGCGAGTTATGCAGTGTGGTTATTAAGGATAACGAACGCGGTACTGAGCGTACCATCGACTGCGACGCCTTGCTGATGAGTGTCGGCTGGGCACCTGCTGGGAGCTTACTGCGCCAAGCCGGCGGCACGCTGGTCTACGACGAATCCCTCCAGCAAGTGGTTCCCGAACACATGCCGGCGCGTTTCGCGACCGCGGGTAGCATCAATGGGATCTTTGCCTTCGACGATCGCCGCAAAGATGGCAAGGAAGCGGCTAAATTCATCGCCGCGGAGTTGGGACTCGAGGTAACCGCCGCCGCAAAAGTACTACCGCAGTCTGCGCCGCAATCACATCCCTACCCCATTTTCGGCGCGACCAAGGCGTTCGTGGATTTTGATGAAGATCTGACCCCTCAAGATCTAAAGGTGGGCTTCAAAGAGGGATTTGATTCGGTCGAGTTACTGAAACGCTATTCCACAATTGGCATGGGACCCAGCCAGGGTAAAGTCTCCAATATGAACGGGATCCGTGAACTCGCCAAGCTGCGCGGCGAACCGGTTGGGGCGATTGGCACCACCACGCCGCGGCCGTTTTGGCAACCGGTGCCTATGGCCAAACTCGCCGGGCGACGACTGCGACGAGAGTGGCATACGCCGATGCATGAATATCATCTCGCACAGGGCGCCGAAATGATGGATACCGGCGCGTGGCGTCGGCCTAAGAGTTATGCCGCGGGTTCGACCCGCGAGCAGATTGAGCGAGAGTACCAGGCAGTGCGTGAAAGCGCCGGCATTATCGATGTCTCGACCCTCGGCAAAATCGAGCTGTTCGGCAGCGGCGCCGAAGCGCTCCTGGAACACGCCTATACCTGCGGTTTCGACAAGCTCAAACTCGGGATGACGCGTTACATCTTCATGGTCGACGGTAGCGGCACCATTGTCGATGATGGCGTCGCTGCACGCCTTGCTGACAACCATTTTTATCTCACCGCCACCAGCACACACGCCCAAACTGTGGTGCGCCTTCTCCAGCTCTACGCCGACCAACTCGCCCTCGACGTCAACATCATTGATCGCACCACACAACTAGGGGCGATGAACCTGGCCGGGCCGTTATCGCGGCAAATCCTCAAAAGGATCACCAATATGGACCTTGCGGAGGAGGCCTTTCCCTACCTGGCTATTCGCGAGGGGATGGTCGGGGGTGTAACGGCACGCTTAATGCGCGTTGGTTTTGTTGGGGAACTGGGTTATGAGATCCACTGCGAAGCGAAACATGCTCGCGGTTTGTGGGAGGCGATCCTCACGGCAGGTGAGGCCGAATCATGTCGCGCATTCGGCGTCGAAGCACAGCGACTCCTGCGGCTAGAAAAAGGACACATCATTATCGGTCAGGATACGGACGGCACGACCAATCCTTTCGAAGTGAATTTGGGCTGGGGCGTGAAGCTCTCCAAGCCTCGATTTCATGGCCGCCATAGCCTCGCGGAACTTAAACCTAAGGTGGCGCGTAAGCTCGTTGGATTCAAGGTTGACCAAAGTGTCCAAGTTGAAGAGAACCATTTGGTGATTGAGAAAGATGACATCGCCGGACGTGTCACCAGTGTCGCATTTAGCCCGGCAGCCCAGGCCACAATAGGCCTCGCGTTTGTCCGTCTTGAGTTGTGTGAAGTCGGTTCTGTCATTCAGATCCGTATCGGCGACGGGCGGTTAATTGAAGGAACCGTGGTCGCGACGCCGATTTACGACCCTGACAATCTTCGCCAGCGCATCGACGATCCGCAATCGCTGGAGAGCGCAGCGTGAGCACGACGCGGACGGCAAGGCCCGGTGCCGCCTACAGCCCGGCCCTCGCAGCGTTCACGGAGGACCAATATACGCTTGGCGACATTTACGGCATGCGTACTGCGGTAAGCACGAAAGCTGGAACCAACGGTAATAACCTGGTTGCGGATTTGAGTGCACTCGGTAAATGTCTCGTTGTCGGGCCAACGGCAAAAAGCCACCTCCAATCCATCGGCATGCCGGTCCCCAATGCGCTTTTAGAATGGTCGCCGCTAGGTGCGGACGGCTGCGTGGCAATGCTCCACCGCGATCGTTATTTACTGAGCGCGCCGCATGCGCAGGCACGGGCCATCGACGCTTTAAATGGCCCAACACCCGAAGGCGTGCTGGTGCTGCCCTATGACGCGGCGGACTTCGCCGTTCATGGCGACGTGGCTGATGCATTCCTCCGCGAATTCGCGATACTCGATCTTCAACTGCAATCCGCCCAAGGGTGGATAGCGACACGGCTGGCGCACTGCGAAGTTTATTTGTGGCGGCCGCTATCGCACGGTTTGCGACTCATTTGTACGCCTGCCGACGCTCGATTCTTACTGTCGACCCTTACCGCTGTCGCCACCGAAGTAGGCGGCTCGGTAGTCGGCTTCAATGATTACGTCCACTACGTCAATAAGGGAGCCTCAGCATGACCCCTAGTGCTGCGAAAAAATTTCTCAAAGATAACGACATTAAATTTATTCTCGCGCAGTTTGTCGATATTCACGGCGTCGCCAAAACCAAATCAGTGCCCGCCGGCCACCTCGAGGACGTTCTGACCGAAGGCGCGGGTTTCGCCGGATTTGCTGCCTGGGGAATGGGTCAGGGTCCACACGATCACGATTTCATGGCCGTTGGCGATTTAGACACCCTGTCACTGGTACCCTGGCAACCCGGCTATGCGCGATTGGTGTGTGATGGCACTGTCGACGGGGAAGCATGGCCTTTCGATACCCGCTATATTTTCAAACAGCAACTCGCTCGCGTAGCCAAGAAAGGCTGGACTTTGAATACCGGCCTTGAGCCGGAGTTCATGCTGCTCAAGCGCAATGAGGCGGGCTCGTTGACACCCGCCGACGACAGCGACGTGCTTGAAAAACCCTGTTATGACTACAAAGGACTCTCGCGCAGCCGCGAAATGTTGGAGCGTCTTGCCAGTTCACTAATGGCGGTCGGCTTTGATGTCTATCAGATAGACCACGAGGACAGCAACGGCCAGTTCGAAATGAATTACACCTATACCGACGCGCTGACTTCGGCCGATCGCTATGTGTTTTTCCGCATGGCCGCCAATGAAATCGCCAATGACCTGGGGCTCATGTGTTCGTTCATGCCGAAACCATTTACCGACCGCACCGGCAACGGTATGCATATGCACATCTCGATCGCTAACAAACAAGGTAAAAATCTTTTTGAGGATAAAAAGGACGCTAATAACCTCGGCCTGTCAAAAATGGGCTATCACTTTCTTGGTGGCTTACTGGCACATGCCAGGCCGCTGGCGGCGCTGTGCGCGCCATCGGTAAACTCCTACAAGCGCTTGGTTGTCGGCCGCGCGCTGTCGGGTGCAACTTGGGCGCCCGCGTTTATCTCATACGGCGACAACAACCGAACATCCATGGTCCGGATCCCCTATGGCCGCCTTGAATTGCGCCTTGCGGACTCAAGCTGCAACCCGTATCTCGCCGGCGCCGCAATGCTGGCCGCTGGTATGGACGGTATCGAAAACGAAATCGATCCGGGCCCGCCTAACAACGTCAATTTCTACGAGCTTGATGAGCGTGTACTTAAAAAACGTAAGGTCAAATTGTTGCCGCAGACGCTAGGCGAAGCACTGGACGAACTTGAACGTAGTAAATTTTTTGCGGAACAACTCGGCGATGCTTTCATTAAGGAGTTCATAGAGATCAAACGCATGGAGTGGGTGGATTATTCCCGCCATATCTCTGATTGGGAATTGGACCGTTATGCCGGATTTTATTAAGCCGCGAAGTATCTAGGAAGATTCACTATGTGCGGAATTGTCGGCCTTTATTTAAAGAACCCCCAACTGCAATCTAAGCTCGGCGCTTTGTTTGCGCCCATGCTGTTGCACATGACACAGCGCGGACCAGACAGCGCCGGATTCGCGGTCTACCGCGATGAAGTACCACCGGACCAGATCAAAGCCGTGTTGCAGCATCCAGATATTAAATTTGATTGGGAAGAGGTGCGTGTTCATCTTGGCAACTTCGCGGGCGAACCCTCGATATCAGTCGCACACAATCATTGCCTGGTGGTGCAACAGACGACCGTTGAACAGTTCACCGGCATGCTGGCCGCCTTCTCCACCGAAATCGACATTGTCAGCATCGGCCGGCACATCGAGATCTACAAGGAAGTCGGGTTACCCGATGCGGTCGCGCAACGATTTGGTTTGAACGCGATGACTGGCTCGCACGCCATCGGACACACCCGGATGGCGACGGAGTCGGCGGTAACCACCGCCGGATCGCACCCCTTCTCGACCGGTAATGATGTCTGCTTGGTACATAATGGCTCGCTTTCGAATCACAATCGTCTGCGGCGCCGGTTAGTCGAGCAAGGGGGAACGTTTAAAACCGATAACGATACCGAAGTCGCGGCCCAATATTTCGATATCAAGCTCCAACGTGGCGCCAGTTTGGAATCTGTGTTGCTCAATGCGCTCACCGATCTCGATGGTTTTTATACCTTTGCCATTGGGACAACGGATGGATTCGCCGTGTTGAGAGACCCAATAGCATGCAAGCCCGCCGTGATGGCGGAGACCGATGATTGGGTTGGGATGGCATCCGAGTTTCGGGCCCTGGCCGATTTGCCTGATATAGGGCATGCCAACATTTGGGAGCCGGAACCTGCGGTACCTTACATATGGGAAGGCGGCACCGGTGCCTGCGCAAGCAGCTCAGCAATGGATAGCGCCGCATGAGTCAAGCCGTAGCAATGGAAGAAAGGGTTTATGACCTTAACCAGCAAAGCGTTCGAGATTTGAATCAAGCTTTGCATGACTTCAATGGCACCCGCGAAACTTCGCGCTGGCGGGTCCTTAATCCTAAAGGCGAGCACGCGATCGCCTGTGGCCTGGATAATCACGCCGAAGTGATCGTCGAGGGACATGTCGGCTATTACTGCGCGGGCATGAACCAACACGCCAGCGTGACGGTTAACGGCAACGCGGGCACCGGGCTGGCGGAAAACATGATGTCTGGCGTGGTGCGGATCACGGGTAATGCGAGCCAATCCGCTGGGGCTACCGGCCACGGCGGCCTATTGGTCATCGATGGCGATGCCGCCGCCCGCTGCGGGATCTCGCTCAAAGGCCTCGATATCGTGGTCAAAGGATCGGTTGGGCATATGAGTGGCTTTATGGCACAGAAAGGCACCATCGTGATTTGCGGCGACGCCGGTGCGGCGCTGGGCGATTCCATTTACGAAGCGGAAATTTTTTTAGCGGGTAACTGCCCGGAATTGGGGGCCGACTGCGAAGAAAAACCAATGTCCGATGACGACCGCAAACGACTTATCGCTTTGTTAGATCAAGCTGGTGGCACCATCGATCCCAACAGCTTCCGAAAATTCGGCTCGGCGCGAAAACTCTATAACTTCAGCATCGATAACGCTGATGCTTACGCCTAAAGAGCAACGACCAACATGACCACCAAACACCCAGGCTTGCGCGAATCCGCGCTGTTCGATCGCGATGTTATTCACGAAATTCAACGCGCAGCTCGTGAAGGGATCTACGACATTCGCGGCTGGGGAACCAAGCGCCGGTTGCCGCACTTCGACGACTTGGTCTTCCTAGGCGCCAGCATGTCCCGCTACCCGTTAGAGGGCTATCGCGAACGCTGTGACACCAACGTAACGCTCGGCACCCGTTTCGCCAAAAACCCCATCGAGTTGAGGACACCTATCACAATCGCCGGCATGAGCTTTGGGGCACTCTCCGCGCAAGCGAAGGAAGCGCTGAGCCGTGGCGCCAGCGAAGTCGGGACCACAACCACGACCGGCGATGGCGGCATGACGCCCGAAGAGCGCGAATCGTCGAAAACCTTGGTCTATCAATTGCTGCCATCACGCTATGGCATGAACCCAGACGATCTCCGCAAGGCCGATGCGATCGAGGTGGTCCTGGGTCAAGGCGCCAAGCCAGGTGGTGGCGGGATGTTGTTGGGTTTGAAAATGAACGAACGAGTCGCGCAAATGCGGGATTTGCCGCCCAATATCGATCAGCGCAGCGCCTGCCGGCACCCGGATTGGACTGGGCCCGATGATTTGGAGATCAAAATTCGGGAGCTACGTGAGATCACCGACTGGCGCGTTCCGGTTTATATCAAGATTGGAGCGAGCCGGACTTACTACGACACCGCGCTGGCAGTGAAAGCTGGAGCCGACGTGATTGTGCTTGACGGCATGCAAGGTGGCACCGGTGCGACCCAGGACGTGTTCATCGAACACGTCGGGATCCCAATTCTGCCAGCAGTTCGTCAAGCGGTGGAATGCTTGGAAGAGTTGGAAATGCACCGTGAGGTCCAGCTTGTCGTCTCGGGCGGGATCCGCACCGGTGCTGATGTCGCGAAAGCACTGGCCATGGGCGCCGACGCCGTTTCGATTGGCACCTCGGCGTTGATTGCTTTGGGCGACAACAGCCCCGAGTTTGATGAGGATTATCAAAAATTGAGCAGCAAAGCGGGTTTCTTCGACGATTATCAGGCGGGTAGTGATCCCGCAGGGATATCAACCCAGGATCCTGAACTCGCGAAGCGTCTTGATCCAGTTCTGGGTGGCCGTCGCCTCGCCAACTACCTGCGCACGCTGACGATGGAAGCGCAGATCATTGCGCGCGCCTGCGGCAAGTCTCACCTTCTCAATTTGGAGCCCGAAGATCTGTGCGCACTGACCATTGAAGCGGCCGCAATGGCTGGCGTGCCCTTGGCGGGAACCAACTGGATCCCAGGGCACCAGCTTGGCTAAGGCTAGCGAAAAGCTGCGCGAAGTCAGCTACTCGGAACTTGCTAGCGAAAGCGACGCGCTAAGCGTCTTCATCGGCGTCGCCATCAAACACCGGCGCCTTGCTCAGCACCTAACAATCCAAGACGTCGCCGCGCTTGCCGACATTAGCCGCGGCATGTTGAGCCGTATTGAAAACGGTCAAGCTACACCTAGCTTGGACGCACTTTCGCGGATTTGTAAGACGCTCGGCGTATCGCTGGGCAATTTATTCAAAGACTTTGATTCACCAGAAGGCGCTGCGACTTATATACCCAAGGGAGAAGGCATGGACGTCGCCCGCCGCGGCACAAAGAAGGGACACACCTACGAGCTGTTGTCTTACGATCAAGGCCCTAAGAAACTCTTCGAACCCTTTTTGATTACCCTCGACGATGAGAGCGAGACATTTCCAAGCTTTCAGCACGCCGGGACCGAGTTCATCTACATGCTGAAGGGGCGTTTTGAATACCGCCACGGTCGCAACACCTACATGCTCAAACCTGGGGATGCGATAACCTTCGACGGTAATATCCCGCATGGGCCCGAAAAACTAATCACCCTGCCTATTCAGTTCTTGTCTATCATCTACTATAGCGACGAGGAAACTTAACCAAAGCAAGAAGGATAAGAATAAAAGAAGAAGTCGCTATAGCGCACGCCAAATCGAGAGGGGAGAGAAATGGAGAGCGAGATTTCGTCTTTGACGGTAATTTTTACCGAGTTCTACTACTGGGTTACCGTCGTTTTAATGTTTCTAATTCATGTCGGCTTCTGCGTTTATGAAGTCGGCGTTTCACGCCGTAAGAACCATCTTCACACCTTGATGAAGAACACCATGCTGATACCGTTGGTGACGGTCACGTTTTTTTTATTTGGGTGGTGGATCTATTTCGCCTTCCCCTATGGGCCAGGGATCGTCGGTGCGTTAGTCGAGGCGCCGTGGGCCGTGCCCTGGAGCGAACTGATGGGGGCGCATATGGGTGGCGCACCGGCCACCGACGCCCTGACCGCCGACGACACTATCTTTTGGTCGCGGATCAACGGCGTGTTCTGGGCCGCATTCCTGCTGTTTTCGTGGACCGCCGCGTCAATCGTCTCGGGTGCCTGTATTGAACGTATTCGCTCTGGTGCTTTCTGGATCCTGGCCGTGGCAATCGGCTCGGTCTTTTGGGTTATCGATGCATCGTGGGGCTGGCACGCTGAAGGCTGGATGGTACAAAAGCTTGGTTATCACGATGCTTACGCATCGGGGGTCATTCACGCGATAGCGGGCGGTTTTGCGCTCGGTGTATTAATGGTGCTTGGTCCTCGGATCGGTAAATTCGCCGCAGACGGTACACCGCGCGCGATGCCACCAGCCAACCCGTGGTTCGTCACTATCGGATTGTTTTTGATTTACACCGGCTTTTGGGGATTCTACGCCGCGTGTAACGTGCCGATTATCGATGTTCAAGACGGTGACGGCGTATTTTTCTCAGCGACCAACATCTATTTAGCACCGACAACCCTATCGGCCATCACATTGAACTTTCTGATGTCACTCTCGGGTGGCCTGATGGCGGGTTATGTCGTTTCGAGAGGGGATGCTTTCTGGACCTACTCTTCTGGCCTTGCCGGCATCATCGCGGCATCGGCAGGTAACGACGTCTACCATCCGATCCAGGCCATGTTTATCGGAGCGGCAGGCGTGGTGTTCATGTACAAGCTGCACTATTGGGTCGAACGCCGCTTCAAAATTGACGACGCCGTTGGCGCCGTGGCCGTTCATGGCTACGCGGGATTTTTTGGTGTCTGCATTGCCGGGTTCATGCTGTGGGGTTATCCCTCCTCGCCGAATACCGAATACGCCGTGATCACACCGTGGGGGCAATTCATCGGCGCCGTCATCATGTTCGGCGTCTTGGGATTATTGCCCGGGTTCATGCTCGCTAAGATCCTGGCCGCCTTCGGGAACCTAAGGATCCCCGAGAAAGTCGAACT
The DNA here is from genome assembly GCA_039030125.1 of Pseudomonadota bacterium. Taxonomy (GTDB): domain Bacteria; phylum Pseudomonadota; class Gammaproteobacteria; genus JBCCEV01. The sequence continues at coordinate 11,824 of JBCCEV010000085.1, forward strand.
CGCGGGTCTCGATCTTTCGGCGAACCAGGCCGATGCAGAAGCAAATTCCGCCATTACTGCAGCCGAGCGGGCTGCTATTGGCGATGCTAAATAAAGGGGAAAACCATGAGTACCGGACGCTTCGAAAACTTTGCTGGCACCATCACCGACATCGGGCCGCTTTACCCTTTCGTTGGCAGCGAAATGTTCCTCGTTATCGCGGCCGTCATTTTCTGGCTGTGGTGGCATTGGGCCGAAATGCGAATAGAGAAACGCGAATACGAGGAAGAATCAGAGGGCCTGACCAAAGCCGCGATCGAAAACCGGCTCGACGAACAGTAGCAGCGGTTTTTATATCTGGCGCCGGTTAGTCCAAGAGCAAGAACGTGAAGTTCCGCCAGCGGACGCTCACCTTCTTGATCGTTGGGTTAGCCGCTAACAATGTGGTGAGCGCGGACGAGCTCCCGAGCCCGCCAGCCGCGGTTAGCCAACATTCCGCGACACAAATCGCCGACGAATGGGCGAACAATTGCCTTTGGTCGGAAGAAAATGACGCGTCTGATGAGAATTTTGACGTCGTAGCCGCGGATGTCGCTGCCGAGGAAGTGCTGCTAGCGCGCCGGGGTGAGGAAATCGAGCGGCTAAAAGGCGCACTAGCGGCCAAACAGAAGACACTCGAAGATAAGGCGTCAGAAATTGACCGCCTACGCGCGACACTCGATTCCGCCGTAGCCCGCGGCTTCTCATCACAAGCTGAACGGGGCGCGCATAATCAACTTATTGAATCGTTCAACGCAAAAATAAAGAGCTACAACGCCTTGGGGGCTGAAGTGGAAGAGCAACAGGTGACGCTGCAACGAGCGATCGATGCATTCAATGCGAGCGCGAATACGCACCGCCACCGCATTAGCACCTATAACGAGACTGTCGAAAAAACTCATGCGGCGAAAAGGAAAGAAGGCACTCGGAACCCAAGCAATTGCCCGGGCTAAAAAGCCGGTCAGTGAGCATTCAAACCCGCAGCCCCGCCTGTTTCATTAGCGGGATCACGTTTTCTCCAAAGTAAGGGATTTCTTCGTTGTAGTCTTGCCAGATCAAGGCCATCCCCTCGATGCCGGCTTTTTCAAGTTCGAGAAATTGATCCACGACCTGCTCGGGGGTGCCCATGATCATTGGCGCGCCCCAACCGCAGTAGAAGCGATCTCTGAATTTATCGATTTGTCCGCCGAAGGATTCACTTTGTATGCCCAAGATGTTCATGATGTTTTCAGCGGAGCCCTTGTCGCCGTGCGCGACGATGGCATCCAAAACCTCTTTGGCCTCTCTCTCGGTATCACGAACGATGCAGTAGCCATTCCCAAGGATCCCGATCTCGCGGCCATATTGATGGGCCCGCGCGCGAACGTCGGCCGCCGCTGCTTTTGCCACCTCAATCGAATCCCAAGTGATGAAATTGAAATCGACTTGTTTGGCGGAGAACTCCTTTCCCGCGTCAGAAACCCCGGCATTGACGATCACTGGCCGGGGCTTGGAGCAAGGTTTCGGATTCAGATATCCGTCGGTCACTTTGTAGTACTTACCCTCGTGGTCAAAATGTTGCTCACTCCATAGTTTTTTAACCACGCTGACCCATTCGTCAGCTTTTTCGTAACGCTCGTCATGTTCGAGCTGAGCGGCGCCAAACATTTCCATCTCGGGCACATACCAGCCACACACGACATTCAAACCCCAACGCCCGTTGGAAATGTGATCGATGGTCGCCCCCTGCTTGGCGGCAATGATGGGATGCACGGTCGGCACATGCGAGGTTGCGAAGATCATGATCTCCTCGGTTTTTGCGGCAAGACCGGCAGCCCAGGTGTAAACCTCCATGCAGTTACCGTTGTATTCAATATCCCCGCCAAAGCTTTTCCAACGACCAAACGGAATCAAAAACTCAAAACCGTATTTCTCCGAATTCAGAGCAATCTCGACGTTATGGTCGAAGGTGGGCTCGAAACTACTCGGCAGGCTCGACATCGTGCCGCCGCCGTCGACGTTGATGCCAAAAACACCGATTTTCATCTTGTTGTCGTTATATAGCGGGCAATGACTGCGTCGTTGCTCCGCTAAATCGTCGGCGTGCACGGTGTTCTCCGATGATGATTTTGAGGTCGTTTGCCACGCGTATTATCTCATCGAAGTGAGCCGCTGCGCCCAGGGCCACTCGGTGGCCTGGCGCTGTTCAAAACGCGCAATATCTTCGGCGAAGGTGAGCGTCGCCGCGATCGGGTCCAACCCCTCGACAAACATTTCACGGCGCAGATCATCGATCTCGAAATCGAGTAGTTCACCGTTGGGGAGCTGCACCTGTTTGGCACTGACATCGGCGCTTAGTACTTGCGGCTTGTTTTCTCTCAGGAGTTCACACAGCCGTGCATAACCCGCGTCGGTTACCGGCGCTGCCAGTAATCCGTTGTTGAAGCAGTTGTTATAAAAGATATCGCCAAAACTCGGCGCGATCACGCATCGAATACCAAAATCATGAAGCGCCCACACGGCCATTTCTCGTGAGCTGCCGCAGCCAAAGTTTGGGCCCGCAACCAAGATCCGGGCATCGCGATACTCGCTCTGGTTGAGGACGAATTCTTCAATCTCTGAGTCATCCTCATGAAACCGCCACTTTCGAAAAAGCGCCACATCAAAATGCGGACGTTCCAGATCAAGACAATACTCCACCGGTATCAAAACGTCGGTGTCGATGTCCGGAAAATCGACGAGTGCGGCGGTACCCGAGATGATTGTTTCTCGACTCATTGCACCAGCCGCCTCGGATCGGTGATGTGGCCGGTCAGCGCCGACGCCGCGGCAGTTGCCGGACTCGCGAGGTGGGTGCGCGCTCCCGTGCCTTGGCGGTGCTCGAAGTTACGATTCGATGTCGACACACAACGCTTGCCTGAGGCGACTTGATCATCATTGATTCCAACACACATTGAGCAACCGGCCTGACGCCACTCAAAGCCAGCATTAAGGAAGGTCTTGTGCAAACCTTCCGCTTCCGCTTGTGCCCTGACCTCGGTTGACCCGGGAACCACCATCGCGCGGACACCGTCGGCAACTTTTCGATCGCCGATCATCGCTGCGGCAGCATGGAGATCAGACAGCCGACTGTTCGTACATGAGCCAATGAAGACATTATCAATAGGAATGTTCTCGAATTCAGTGCCGGGCTCGAGGCCCATGTATTCCAGCGCTTTTTCCATGCCCCGCCGCGTCACAGCGTCGCTTGCAGCGCCGGGATCAGGCACCGCCCCGGCAATTGACCCCACTAACGCCGGGCTCGTGCCCCAAGTAATTTGCGGCTCCAGAGCCGCGACATCGATGCTTTCCTCACGATCGGCAACAGCGCCCTCATCGCTTGATAGCGACTGCCATTTGCTAAGCGCGTGTTCCCATAGCTCGCCCGCCGGGGCATAGGGGCGCCCCATTAAGTAATCGTAGGTGGTGTCATCCGGTGCGACCTGGCCCATGCGAGCGCCTAATTCAATTGAGAGATTACACAGGGTCAAGCGGCCTTCTATCGCTAATTCGCGAACCGCGGAGCCTGCGTATTCGATGGCGTAGCCCTCCCCCGCGTCGGCACCCAAGGCGCCAATGATGTGCAAGATCAAATCCTTCGCACTCACACCCCTCTGGAGCATTCCGTTGCAGGTTATGCGCATTGTTCTCGGCCGCGACTGTACGAGCGTTTGGGTCGCCAAGACGTGCGCGACCTCACTGGTCCCGATGCCCCAAGACAAAGCGCCCAGGCCACCAACCGTACAGGTATGGCTATCGCCACAAACAAGCGTGGTACCGGGCAGGGCAATGCCCTGCTCGGGCGCGACCACGTGAACGATGCCCTGCTCGCGGTCGCCCAAGCCAAATAACTTGATGCGATTTTCTTCGGCGTTATCGCGCAGACGCTGAATGTATTTTGAACTCGAAGGAATCGACTGATCATGACGATCGAGCGCCGTTGAAACTACATGGTCATGGGTGGCTACCGTAAGGTCGGCGCGACGCACCGGATAGCCTTGTTCTTTGATTTGCGCGAACGCTCGGTCGGTTGCGAGTTCATGCATCATGTGACGATCGATATAAATGAGATCGTAGCGATCTCCCAGCGCTTTCACCCGGTGGGCATCCCAGATCTTATCGAACATCATTTTGGGGACGTTTTGGCTCATTCCGCCCAGTCTTTCTCGAACGCCCAAACCGATTCAAAGCCCATGAGCTGATGCATTTCACTCACCGGATAGAGCGGCGTTTGCATCCCATGCGATGAGCCGTGCGCGAGCAAGTGTTGGTAACTTGCCTGCAGAGCGGCAGCGGCCGCTGTCATGCCAACACCCGGATAGATTGCGAGCGCGAAACCCATTTCTCGCAACTGCTCCGCCGTCAACACCGGCGACCGGCCGCCATCGACCATATTAGCGAGCAGCGGTGCGTCAACCGACTTCGCGATCTCCGCGAACTCATCTTCTGATTCTGGCGCTTCCACGAAGATCATATCCGCGCCGGCCTCACGATAGGCGTTAGCGCGCGAAATCGCTTCGGCGAGTCCCAAACCGGTACGCGCATCGGTTCTGGCGATGATCAGAAGATTAGGATCTTCGCGACTTGCGATCGCCACCTTAATTTTCTGCACCATTTCAGCGGCCGGGATCACCCGCCGATCAGGCGTGTGACCGCATTTTTTTGGGAACACCTGATCTTCAATATGGATGGCCGCGACACCGGCCGCTTCATAACCCTTTACCGTGTGCGCAACGTTTAATAAACCACCATAGCCAGTGTCAGCGTCGGCGACTAACGGTGCACGGCTTCTGGCGGCAATCGCGGTTGCGCGGTTAATCATGTCCGAAAAAGTGGCAAGCCCCGCGTCGGGTAAGCCAAGATAGGAAGCCACGGTGCCGTAACCCGTCATATACAAGGCGTCGTGGTTTTGCTGGTCTGCAATTAGCGTCGAGATCATTTCGAACACCCCGGGGGCAATTACGAGTTCTCGGTTTGAAATTTGCGCGGCCAGACGGGCACGTTTTTCAATCGCGTTCATATGATTATTTAAGCGGGATAACGGGCGCTAAGCATAACGCGCCGGGCGACCACCGAATGACCGAGGGGCAGTTAGCACGTTAACAACGCAGTGCAGCAAAAATACGATCGCCAAGCCGATCCCGATAACGCTCATCGGATATCTGGAGACCCAAGTGGCAATCGCCACCACAAGGGCGCCCATTCCCTCCTAACTTTACTTAAAGCCAACCCTGATGTTCGGCCACTAGTCAGGGCTAAAAAAAGGGAGTAAAACGGATTAACAACCTACCCATCGCAACGACCGCATCAACTGCAGCCTGTCTTAATCTCTACGCCAAGTTACGCTGATAGGCACGGCAGGGGAGAAAAAATTGCCGATTTTGTCGGCAAAATCACCTCGATTACTCATCTCGAAGACAGGAGCAGCGCCAACGTCGCAAGTGCTGGGCCAGTGCGGGAGTTGGGAACGGTCAGCGTTACCGCGACGGTCTGGAAACCCGTTGATGCCAAACGCACAACTGGGCAGTACAGCTCGGAAGAACTTGCGTTTCGCCTGGATCGATCGGTTGATGCAGTCCATGGCCAGCGTACTTGGAACAGCGCGGATAAACACGATTGGAATCTCAAAATCCGGGGCGTGTGTGACTCGGGTGCCCGGACTTTCGCCAATGGCACGCTCGAGCTCTCATCAATGTCGGTGAAAGGTCGTGTTTACGCAATCGATTAGCTCGCGTCGGACGAAGTCGAGGGTATACGCTTGGCCCACTGCCTTCGGTTTGATTGCAAGGATCGACCGCTAACCGCATCGCGATCGGTCTAAATGGATCATTCAGTAACTTGCGCGGTTTTTTTGTCACGAAAGGTAGCGAATGCGACTCGAGCGTTTCAAGACCGCGGCCTGAACGCGAGCAACACATTCCCACCCTTACCGCCGAGCTTGGCGTAACCAGAGACGAAATAAACCCAGCCGTTCGCAACAACCACACCAGGCCCATCAATGCTGCCGCCATAAGCGCGAGCGCCGTTGATCGAATCGTAGTCCCGAATCGCGTCGAATTCCCAGAGCACCTCACCCGAGTCCGTATCGAATGCCCGCATGATGCCACTCAACGATCCCGAAAAGACCGCACCTGGGATGACGGTAACCGCAGCCGGCTGACCGGGACTGCATTTCTCCCTTCCGGCACATGAGGTCGGCGGCGCCTCCCATACGAGTTCTTCGGTCGCCGCGTTTAACGCGACGAGCCCACCGCCGGTGTCGGGGTTGAGTTCCGTGTCGGCTGAGAGGAAACGTTGTTCTTTCCAAGTCACGTCTGATTTCGAGACGTAGATCTGTTTACCGTCGGTGGCCGGTCCCCATTCGATACCGCCAATGATGCCGCCTTCGGCAATCTTGCGTTTCCATAGGAGTTTGCCGTTGTTATCCGGATCAACCACATGCAACACACCGGTTTTCTGTCCGGCAGCCAAGATCCGTTTCCCAGATTCTAAAGTGATCAACATCGGCGAAGAGCCCATGTCTTCATCCGGACCCTGATCGTCGGGGCAATTGGTTTTATCTTCGACATGGCAGGCCGAATTCCACACATCGCCAGCCAAACCTTGATAGCTCCAGACGATTTCTCCGCTGTTCATATCGAAGGCGACGATGGAGTCGGAACGCTCAGTTGCGGGATGAGAATAGTTGTCGCTGGTTGCGACATAGAGGCGCCTGAGCTTGAGATCCAATGTTGCTGCGGACCATATCGACGCCCCTGAAGGCCCAAATTTTTCTTTACCCGTGCGATCGGGTCCCTGCGAAATAGCCGGCTCTTCGATGGTGATGCAGCAGCGGCTTCATTCTCTCCAAATCAAGCATGCTCAACACCGAGCGCTTATCGCGGTGTTCAAAAAGATATTGATACAGTCTGGGTTGACGGTCTCTAACAAGGCGAGCGATCGCGATGGTAGCTTGCACATCCGC
>JBCCEV010000086.1:0-18744 GCA_039030125.1 Pseudomonadota bacterium
ATAACTTTAATTCCTGCCCTTTTTTGGATCGTCAAAGCCAGCGCTCCGGGTATGATCGAAGCTACGTTGACCCGTCAAAATATCAGTGAAAACTCGAACATGAACGATATTCAAATTCGCCAGGGCACCCAGTTGCCCGATAAAAAACTGATCGATCGTGCGCCAAGCGTGCTTTTCGTCACGCCCGTGTCACCCGCGGTCAAGGTCTGGCGCTCGTTGCCCTATGGAGAGCGGGTGCGTGAACGCCGCCGTCGCAGCGGTCGTGCTGGGCAAAACAACGATATCTTCTCCACGGATCTGAGCAATGAACGGGGCACCCAAGTCCTGCACGTGCCGTTTAATCCACAGTCCTCGAGCTTCGAATGCCTGGGGCGGGCGCGGGAGGCGATTGCCAAGCTCGCCGAGTCTGATCCCAGCGAATACCTGATCGTCCTCGGCGGACTCGCCGAGGACGACAACCGTCGGGTGGCCGAGGCCTTGGTCGCCGCGGCGTTGGCGCGGGCCGCAACCTTGCCGAGTTTCAAATCCAAGCCCAAGAAGGCGGCCCGGTTGAAACGTATCCGCTTAATGGGCGCACAAACCAACGACCGGCTCGCGCGCACGCAAGCGGAGGCTAACGGCAATGCTCTGGCACGGGAATTGAGCGTTCTGCCCCCCAATGACTTAACGCCCACCACCTATCGCAAACGGGTTGAGGTTCTGGCGAAACAATATGGATGGTCCATGAATTTCCTAGACCAAAAGACTTTAAAGCGACGGGGTGCGGGCGCTTTCCTGGCCGTCGTGCAAGGGAGTCCGGTGCCTGATGCGGGTATTGTCCATTTAAGTTACAGACCCAAGAGCGGCCGTGGCCGCGGCCGGGTCGCGCTGGTCGGCAAGGGCATTTGTTACGACACCGGGGGCGTCAACGTGAAGCCGAACAAGTTCATGCTTGGTATGCACGAGGACATGCAAGGCAGCGCGGTCGCGCTGGGCACACTGCTCGCGCTCACCGAGCTTGAGGTCGATTTTTCTGTTGACTGTTGGCTCGCGATCGCGATGAATCATATCGGCTCGCGGGCTTATCAACCCAACGATGTGGTGAAAGCTGCGGACGGTACCACCATTGAGGTGATCCATACTGACGCCGAGGGACGGATGGTACTCGCCGACACGCTCACTTTCGCATCGAAGCGTAATCCGAGCGTGATCATCGATTACGCCACCTTGACCGGCGCCTGCGTCTATTCCTTGGGCAAAAGCTACAGCGGCGTGTTCTCGAATCAAGACGACTGGATGAATTTGCTAATCGAGGCTGGTCGCGACAGTGGCGAGCGCGTATGGCCCTTCCCACAAGACGAAGATTACGACCGCGCCCTAGAAAGCAGCGTCGCCGACATTCGCCAATGTTCCGTCGATGGTGAAGCGGATCACATCATGGCGGCACGGTTTCTGCGGCGCTTCGTAAAGAACGATACACCCTGGGTGCATATCGACCTTGCGGCCTCCTCGCGCCGGGGTGGACTTGCGCACATCCCTACCGATACCACGGGCTTTGGCGTGCGCTATACCTTGGAACTGCTGCTGTCTAAGGATCTGTTGGCGCGGACGGTGTAGCCAGTTGATCGGGGCAAGGTTCTTCGCGCTCACATCGAACGCCGTTCTTATAGAGGAATAATATGATTTCGCTGCCCGGCACGAAGCGTTCGGCCAGCGTCGTGTCGGCGCCGCGATCAATTTCTTTCAAATAGCATTCGCGACCACGATCGTTGGGAACGCAGGTGAACGTCAGCGGCGCGATAACCGCCGAATTGGTTTCCAGCCGGTAGGCCCCAGCCTCAATGCGCTGCCAGGCTTTAACGAACCGCTCGGTCGCGCAGTCACAGGCGAGATAACGGTCGGCGTATTCGATAAATTTGCCGACCGTCATGCTCGGGGTATCAGGGTCGCTTTTGGGATTGACCAAGCGCGCGCCAATAAGCTCGCGCGGGGTCGTGGTGGTGTTCTCTTCTTTCCCCAGCGACGGTAGTTTGGGAAGCGACACCTTCGGCATTGAAACCTTCGGTACCTTGGGAACCGAGCTGCAAGCGCAAAGTGCGAAGATACACAGGCAAAGCGTCACATAGCGCATCGCGACAGTCATCAGCGGTCCATCTCTCGAAGGAATGAATGACGCTCTTTTTCAAGCGCTATTCGGGCGATTATGGTGTCCAGGATTTTATGCACCCGGCGTTCAAGTTTTTGACCTTCGCGGTAGTCTGCGGGGGCGTAAAAATCGATGCGGTCGGCGTCGACCAAGCGCTGGCAGGTTGAGATCGCATCCTTATTGCGCGGTTTGTGCACGGCAAACGAGTACCCACCATATTTTTTAACTACCGTCATGCAGGGGACGTCGGTCATCCCATCGCCGATATAGAGCATTTGCGTGAACGGGATGGGTCGTTCGGTCTCAGGCATGTAGTCATTGATCGACTCAGACGCTTGTTCGCGGCCTTTGTTGATCCTGAATAAATATTGGGTCTTCCCTGTGTCATTGATTACAACGGTTGGAAAGCGGGCCGCTTCGTGATGGTCAAACCAATATTGGGAAGCGTAAATACGCTCGAAGTTCGATTTAATGCTGATCCCTTCAAGTATTTCGGACAGACCCGCCGAGACAATATAGTGTTTTGCCTGCACTTTGCCTTCTGAGCGTGCTTCGACGTAGGCATTGATCCTGGCAAACCAAGTTTCCACGCCTTGGTAGTATTTAATATCTTTGGCTAGCTCTCGTAGTGCTTCGCGGCTGAGATGCTTTTTGTTGGCCTCGATCTTCTCCACCAGCAAGCGCATGTAAGTCAGCATGCTGTCGCCATCGGTACGGCGGCACTCTTGTTCAACTTCGCTCCAGAAATCTTGGGCGGAGATGCCGAGTTCGGGCAATACCGTGTACTCCTGCATCGGTTGGGGCGTCAGCGTGCCGTCGAAGTCGTAAACGATGGCAATCTGGTTGCGGGTGAATCGATTGCTCATAGCGCGCCGCCGAGATAATTACGATACAGGTCGAACAGTTCGTCATTAAAGCACGCGAACACGACCGCTCTAACCCCGGCGTTGCTGGCCGTGAACTCGCGCACTTGTTCAATCGCTATCTTGGTCGCGGAGTCCACGGGATAACCATAAACGCCACAGCTTATGGCGGGGAAAGCGATTGTCGACAGGCCATGCTCAACGGCTAGCGCCAAGGCATTCTGGTAGCAGCTTGCGAGCAAATCGGCTTCGTTCGCCTGCCCGCCCTGCCATACCGGTCCAACGGTGTGAATGACGTATTTGCATGGCAGCTCATAGGCGCTGGTAATTTTCGCCGCCCCGGTGGCGCAGCCGCCAAGCGTTCGGCATTCAGCGAGCAGGCCCGCGCCCGCGGCGCGATGGATGGCACCATCCACGCCGCCACCGCCAAGGAGGCTATTGTTTGCGGCATTAACGATGGCGTCGCACTCGAGCGTGGTGATATCAACTCGATCGGCGCTAAAAACGGTCGCCATAACAATCAACCAATACTGAACATCGTGCGTATGACGTCGGCGGCGATCCCGGTGGAAGGCAATATGTAGCGCGTTTTTTGCGCTAGATCAGCGGGCGGCAGCTTGATCTCCGGCACCATTATGGTGTGCATTTTGGCCGCCGTTGCGGCCATTACCCCAACCACCGAGTCCTCTACTGCCACACAACGGGTGGCGTCGATGCCGGCGCTCGCCGCCGCGTTGAGAAAGATATCGGGCTCGGGTTTGCCATTTTCGATGTCGTCGCCGGCGATAATGGTGGCGAACTTGGACTCGAAACCAGCCAGCGCGAGCGAGCGCAACGCTTGCTCACGGCGGGTGGACGTGGCGACGGCGATGCGGATATCGTTGGCCAGCAGATCCTCGATGAGATCAAGCATCCCCGTCATGGCGTCGAGCCCATGCGCGTCGGTGTGTTCGAGCCAATAACGCATGAATCCGTCGCGAAACGGATCCATCGGGAACTCGTCACCCATGTTGTCGTGGATAAGTTTTTCGACAATGACACGCGGCATGCCCATGAGCTCAACATAAAGTTGATCGCTTAACTCGTACCCCAGCTCGAGCGCCGCACGCTGCGCAGCCATTCTGAATACGGGCTCGGAGTTAACCAGGACACCATCCATGTCGAAAACGACACCGCTGAATTCTTGCATCTAAATTTGGCTTTCCAAAGCGTCGAAGATTTTCGCCGGCGTCGCCTCGACGATAAGGTAATGGGTCTCTTCATCTTTAAGGAAGCCGTCGGCGACGATGCTTTCCAAGAGCTGTAAAAATGGCCGGAAGTGCGACTCAAAATCGAGCAGCGCAATCGGTTTCTGGTGCTGTCGCAGTTGGCGGCAAGTGATGACTTCCAATGTTTCATCCAGCGTGCCGACGCCACCGGGCAAAGACAGAAAGGCATCGGCGCGGGCCATCATGATCCGCTTACGCTCCAGGAGATCGTCCACCACCACGGTTTCTGTGATCCCGGCGTGCGCAACCTCGCGGGCCACCAAATATTCGGGGATAACGCCGATCACTTCACCAGCCCCGGCCAGCACGGCATCCGCTACGGCGCCCATCAGACCGACATCGCCGCCGCCGTAGACCAGGCTCCATCCCCGCGCTGCGATGGCCTCTCCAACCTCGGCTGCGATTTCTCGATAACGAGGATCGTTGCCCAGCCGCGAACCGCAGAATACGCAAACGGCCTTGGAGCTGCTCATATTTCCGCGATCCAGACGATTATTGAAAGCAAGGGTTGCCAGCCTTCTTTGGGATCATAAGTGAGGTAAACGACGCGCCCCTGACCACATTCAAGTCCGCACTGATGTTCCATGTAGACCAACGCGGCACTTTGGTTGCTGTCGAAGCCGACCCGGGAGATGCGTAAGATCCCGGCGGAGTCTTGGAAGCGCTCGTAATACCTGCGCCAGCCCGCGTAGGCGTCCTCATCGACGAAAATTTCAGTGAGATGTTCCCCGCTTAGCATTTGGTAGTTAATGGGCAGTTCAAAAGTTTCAACGATTGTCTCTGGTGTGAGATTTTTGTCGCGCCAATCGACGAGCAAGGCCGTCGGGATCTGCCATAAATCTGCAAGCGTTTCGGGGCTTCGGTTCTTCGCGAAAATTCCGGCGCTATCGCCAGTGGTTGTCTCGGCGATGGTGACAAACTTATAGCTGGCGTCCAGACCATGTGCCATCACCGCGTTGAGGACCGATAGCTCAACGGCATCGATTTCGGCATGACAGGCGGATACCCAAGGGATGCTGATCAAGCACACTATGGCAACCCAGCTTGGGCAGGTCGATCGACGGGCTGGGCGCATTAGTGGGAGACCGCTTCTCGTATACCCGTCGATTTGGGTGGTGTTAGTTTGGCGAGCAGCGAGCCAAGATCCGTGGCGTGCTCTAATGACAGCACATCTTCGATGCTAGAGTCGATGACAGCGGCCGGCAGCACTGCGCCAGCGTTGTTGATGAATTTTTCGATCACCTCATCGTCACTTAACGGATTATCTTGCGCGCCGCGATTAACCGCTTCTCGATGCTCAAGGCGTTCACCGGTTTTAAGTTCAATTGTGATGGCGCCCGAGTAGGCTTGCGGATACTTCGATGCGGGATCGGGCTCGTGGGTGCAGCGCTGCATTAGCGAGATAAGCTCGGGGTCGTTAAGCGTAGGTTCTTCGAGCTCCGCGAGCCCAAATTGTTCCTTGCTGAGGCAGCAAGCAATGATATAGGGAACACTGAACTGCGCCTCGTAACTGCTTTTTGGCCGCTGTTTCTCCGCCAAGGGCTCACAGACCAACGGCGCCTGATCCGGATGGATGAATGCTGTAATCGATTCGATGTCATCAAGCTCGAAGGCGTGCTTGTGGCGCAATGCGAGTGCGGCATCGGCGAAGGCGTGATTGAAATGGCAAGCGGGATAGGGTTTGAACGCCACCTCAAGTGTTTCCCAGCGGTTGGTAAATGGTTCCGCCACGGACTCCAGATCGACCGGTGCTTCACTACCTAGGACGGTAGCGTACAAACCGAAGCGACCCTCGAAGGGCGTAGCGGGCCCGATAAATCCGTGTTGGGCAAACGTCGCGGCGGTGAGTCCCGCGACGGCAGCCCAACCTGGATGCAAGCGTTTGGTCCACGCCCCGTCATTAATAAATTCCATGCTGCCCGAGGCGAAGCTCAGGACGATACCCAGCGCTTGTCCAATTTGTCGTGGTTCAAGTCCCAGTAGCCGGGCGCTCGCAGCGGTACTTCCAAACGCACCAATAATCCCGGTGGGGTGTAGGCCGCGCGCCTGCAGTTTGCCTTGTGCCGCGCCGCCCAGGCGCGCATCAATTTCAACAGCGATGATGTAGGCCACTAGAGCATCGGCACCGCTGGCCCCGTTTGCCTGGCTGACCCAAAGTGCCGATGGCACGGCGCTGGCTGAACAATGAACCACGCTGCCCGCGTGGGTATCGTCGAAATCCAAGCCGTGTATTAGCGTACCGTTAGCGAGCAAGGCATCCCGCAAACCCAAGCGTTCAATGCGGCCCAGCACGGGCAGTTCGGCCGCCGCGCCGTCGCTCAGTGCCACGGCCGCCTGGATGGTTGGATCTGCAAACGGGTAGCGGCTTGCCGCAATCCCAATGCCGAGGGCATCAAGCATGCACAACTTGGCGTGATGCAACACGTGCGGGGGGATCTGATCAATCCGCAGAGCGCTGATCTGATCGGCCAGGCGCTGTGATACTGTGCTGGTCTCCATGTGCCGATCTTTACCCCGATGATCCCAAATCGCAAACTGCCTCAACTTTTGTTGCTGATCCTTCTGGGCGCCAGCGGCTCGGCGGCGGGCAAGCACTTCGATGCGCGGTCCTGGGCTGACATTATCGAACAAGCCCTGGCGGCTGCGGCCCCGTTGCCGGTAATTAGTGCGCACGATGCGGGTTTCGATTTGGCGCGCGCCTATCAATTGCAAGAGGTTTTGGTGCAACGTGCTTTGCAACACAGCGCCATTGGCGGTTTCAAAGCAGGGTTCACCAATCCTGCCTCGCGCGAGCGCTTCGCGCTTAAGACACCCGTGTTCGGCGTGATGTTCACGAGCGGAAAACTCACCGGCGAACCGACGCTTAAGAGTGAAAAGTATCCGATATTGGTGGAAATGGAGATCGGATTTCAATTGCGCTCGCCAATTGTCCGCCGTATGCGCTCGGTCGATGATTTGCGTACCTATGTCCGCCACGCAGTGCCGGTCATTGAATTGCCTGAGCTGCCCTACCCTGACCTGGGCGCCATTAAAGGCATCGATATTGTCGGTTCGAACATGGCGGCTAAATCATTTTTGGTCGGTGCGCCCTTAGCGCTCGATGACATTGATGAGATGCACGTTGAGATGCGGTTTGACGATGAGGTGATCGATCAAGGCAACACCGCCAGCGTGATGGGTCATCCCCTTGCCGCGCTTTTATGGTTGGTCAACGAGTTGCACGATCGCGGCTATGCGCCCCAGCCCGGCCAGACACTGCTGACCGGCGCGATCGGTAAGATCAATCCCGGCAAACCCGGCAACTACATGGTTCGCTATGGGGATGCGCAAGTGCTTAGGTTTACGATTGAAAAATAATCAACGCCCAATAACGAGCGCGTAGATCAATAGCATTATCGACCCCATCGCTAGACCTATCACGGTGTAGCCTGCGTTCCATTTAAAAAACTCAGTCGAGGCAATGCCGAAGCGGCTCTGCATCGTTAGAGTGAAACCGGACAATGGGGCCGTGCAGAGCGTTGTCGCCCAAGCGGCCAGCACCGCGATTGCAATCAAATCCGGATCGCTAAGCGTTTCCACCAAAAGGCCCGCCAGCACCGCGACGCTGATGACCGGGTGGATCCCTATCAGGCTCAGGGCGGCAACGCTGATCATGATGATGATGCCATCAGCGGCGCTGCTTGGGTCGACCCGTACGTTGATGACGCCGACCGAGGCGAGTGCCGTGATCCCTGTTGCCAGCACGGCGGCAGCGAGGAACAAGGCGAACTCGCTGTTCATCTTTGGTAACTCAGTGATCACATGTTCTCGCGCCCGCCGGGCGAAAGCGCGAAGGCCCTGGAAGGGCGCAAGGATTAAAACAGTGAGCAGACAGGCGAGTACCAACAACGGCAGCACCGGTATCTGCGCGGGTAGTTGGGTTAGGCAAATGGCGACGGCGCTCAAGATCACAGGCACGGTTAAGGCATCGCGGTGAACTGGAAAACCTTCGAAATGTTCGGCCTGGTCATTTTTTTGAAGCCGCAATCCCGTATATAGGATTAAGGCTGCGGCAAGAAAAATATTGAAACTGATCAACTTCAAAAAATTGACGCCTGGGATGTACGCCAGCACAACCGCCATCGAGGCGAATAGGGGTGACCATGTAGCGGCGGCAACGAAGCCCCGCGAGATCACTTGAGCTTGCAGCGCCGTAAGCCGGCCCTGACGAGCACTGATCCGGTGGCCAATAATCAGTGCCGCTGAGAAGTTGATAATGGCGCCGAACAGGTGGACGGCCAGAAGTGTCTGCCATAGGGCATACGGGCCCCGTGGATTCTCCTCGCTGTCGCGCGGAGTCCGGGTGACCAAGCGTAAAAATGTAACGGCTGCCAGCATCGCAAGCATGGCGTGATTGCCGATTAACAGTTGCCTGCCCCAAGCTGGATCGCCCAATGTCTCGGCACCAACAATGCAGCTAGCGCCAATCACCAGCATGAGGGCCACTTGGACGCGCTGGAAGTTGCTGATGTTGGTGGCGATCAGCGCGCCGGCGAGCCATGCACAGGCACCGGCGGCTAGGGAAAACAGACCCGGATTCACGATGTCTAAAACCGTTAGTAGGATCATCGCGAAGATAAGCAGGCCGGCGAAATGAGCACGCATGCGGGTGATGGTTGTCTTAGAGTTCTCTAGGAGAATGTTGGTCAGCTCGATATCCAAGCTCCAACAGTCGCCGTGGGTCGACTAATGCAGACTCTTGTCTCGAACGATGGTGGCGGCGATTTCTTCGATCGAAACCGTGGTGGTATCGAGAAAATTAATTCCTTCGTTCTTAAATAAGGCTTCGGCGTTGGCGACCTCTTTGCGGCACTGAGGCAGGGTCGAGTAAGCACCCTCTGGGCGGCGCTGATGTCGTATTCGACTCAACTGCTCGGGCACGATAGTCAGCCCATAGATCTTTTTACGGCATGCTTTGAGAGCAGCGGGCAAGCGCGGTTGATCAAAGTCGTCCTCCGTGAGGGGGTAGTTAGCCGCCTTTAGCGAGTAATGCATCGCTAAGTAGAGGCAGGTTGGTGTCTTGCCGCAGCGGGATACGCCAATGAGCACAACATCGGCTTCGCTAAAATCATGAGCGCGCAAGCCATCATCGTGACCGAGGGAATAATTCACCGCGTCCAGGCGCGTTTCGTAATCTTTGGAGTCCTTGATGCCGTGCATGCGCCCGGCGGTATGCGATGACTCCACACCTAAGGCGGCTTCGAGCGGGTCGATGAACGTTCCGAACAGATCAAAAACATGTGGTGACGAATTGGCAATAACAGCCTGCGCGTCTGGATCGGTCAGCGTACTGAAAACGATAGGTTGTTGACCATCTTGCTCCGCCGCCCGTTGAATCGTGGAGGCTGCCGCCTCGGCGCCGAGTGCGTTGGACACAAATGGAATATTGGTGCGGTGAAATTCAAAATCCGGGAATTGCGTGAGCAGGCTTTCGCCGAGTGTTTCGGCGGTTATACCGGTGCGATCGGAGACAAAGAAAACGTGACGCTTTTTCATGGGCGGGTTAAGTGGCACGCCGACCAGGGAATGCCCACGGCGTTTAGTTGAGGATTGAACGACCCTCGCGAAATAGGTTTCAACAAAGTCTCACCAACGCGCGGCCGTTTCGTTCATAACGCGTCTTCGAGCATTTGCCGCTCGTCTTCCGAAATATCCATGTTCGCTAAGCGATTCTCGATCATCGTTTTTTCGATTTTCCCGCTATCAATGAGTATCTGTTTCTCGGCGGGCGAAAGGTCGTCTGAGAAAAACAGGTTGCTGGGTGGCACGATATCCATATCAATAATCAGCGCAAGTTCATCGGTCATCGCTCGGAGGTCGCCGATTGGGGCGCTCAGGCGCTGCGTCACGAAATCTTCGTTAACAATGCCGCCTGTATAGATTGCGTGAATTTCCATTTTGTAGCTGATCACCACCGCGGGATCGTTCTCCAGAACTTTCTCCTCGATGTTGCCGAGCCGTTTGGGCGTGAGTTCGAGGATTTGAGCGCTGGTTTCCGAGTCTTCGATGTGTTCAGCGTAGATATCGACCACGTTATCGATTTCAAGCTGGTCATAGGCGTCGGTGGAAAACAGTTCGTCGCGGCGATAGCCAAGCAACTTGAAAGAGGAGAATCCCACCACCGAAAGAATATCGGTGAGGTCGCGCATGTGTTTGTTGAAGCCCAGTGCGCAAACCAGTTGCGCGTGGTTAAGTTCTAGTTGGGTTGCAACCTGGTTTATCTTCTTAATGAAGTCTGCTTCGGTGGGCGGCTTAATGCGATAGAACACATTGACCAATTGCTCTTCGGGCGCAGTTAATACGTCTCGAAATGATGGCATTCAAGTTCCTGATTGCTTACCTGGTGCCGACGCTTAGCCGTCTAGCATTTTTAGTTCTTCTTCTAGAAGTTCACGCTCCGCTTCGGGAACGTCTGCTTCTTCCATACGCGATTCAATAATTTCCCGCGGAATTAGCCCGCGCGCGACGAGCCGGCGTTTTTCTTGTGGGAGTATGTTTTCACGAAAGAAAATATCGCCGACCGGAATGATCCGGCTTTCAACGATCAAGGCCACTTCGTTAATGAGTGCTCGGAATCCGTTATTCGTGCGATTTAGCCGACGTTCGACAAAATCGATTTGTGCGACGCCGTCATTATATATGGCCTTCATTTCGCGTTTGTAACGCTCGATAACAATCGAGTCGACCGTGTTTTCGATGCGGTCTTCGAGTCGCTGCAAGCGCCGATCGAGCAGATGTTGGGTCACTTCAAGTAGCTCGAGATCATTAACGACATGTGAATAAATCGCCAACATATCTTTAACGCTTAAACGTTTATAGACGTCCTCGGTAAAGTAGCGATTGCGCTCGCGCGCTAAATCATCGTAGCTGGAAAACCCCAAAACAGCGGTGACGTCTGGCAGCGTGCGGATGTTCGAGTTGAACCCTACCGCGCACACCAGTTGACCATATTTTAGTTTGAGATTGCGCGCGATTTGGCGGGCGCGGTTGCCGGAGCTGTCGGGTCTGCGGTTCGATGAGGAGCGATAGAGGGTCTTCAGCAGGTTTTCACTACCTGATGTAAGAATTTCCTCGAACCGCGATTTGGCCATAGACTCGGACCGCCCTAATCCCCTGGATAATAGCAGGAGAAGGCCTGGCAAGGACTAATCCGAGCGGGGTAGCTCCTCCTGCACGACATCGAACCGCCGGATCCAAGGCCGGTTGGATTGCAAGGCGCGAGGTAGCGCGGCGAGTGCGGCTTGGGCATCTTCGACGCTTTCGAAGGCCCCGACGACCGCCGAGTAGGGCTCTGGGCCGCTGCTGCGATGACGAAACCACGCGCTCGGCCACTGGAGATCGATGCGCTCTAGCAATGCCGCCAATGCGACGCCGCTGCGGCCGGTGGCGACCTGCAAGGTGAACCAATGGGCGGGCGCTTCGCGCAACCATTGTTCGGTATGCACCACCGGTTCGGTGGCGGGGAACGTGGACGATGTTTGTGCAACCGGCGGGTCAAGCCTTGCTAATGCGGCTTGCGCTTGGGAAAGCTCGCGCTCTGCCGCGGCCCGGTAGTGGGCGATTGTTGAATCCCGATCTTGTCCGCCTTCTTCCAGAATCACGGCCAAGTTGTAATGCGCCATCGTATGGCCATCTTCCGCGGCGCTCCGCAACCAGCGTGTGCCGGCTTCGAGCTGTTTGCTATCGGTGGCGTTCATCGCGAGCCACGTGCCATAGGCGAAGCGACCCTCCAGATGTCCGCTTTGTGCGGCGTGCTCGAGCCACTCACCACCGGCGACTTGGGCGTCGCCGGATTGAAGGAGTGCGATGCCAAGGTTGAATTGCGCATCGGCATTGCCGAGCTTCGCCGCGACCTCCCAATTCTCGTGTGCCACTGTCGTCTCACCGGCTTCGAAGGCTTGATTGCCAGCGCTGAGGGCGTCCTCGGCATCAGTGGCTGCGCTCGCATCGCCAATGAGGATGAAGAAGAAGAGAAACACCATGATCCTATGCATGATCAGATAGTAACCGATGCAATGCATTGCGCGCCTTCGTTGCGCGGCGAGTTCACGTGTTTGGACACGGCGGCGAAAGAGAAATAGTCGTCCGAGGGCGATTTCAGGAGCTGTTCACGAACAGAAACTGGCTCGTCGGGGGCCAACCAGGCGGCGAATGCGTCTTGCTCGATGATTACCGGCATGCGGGCGTGCAAGGATTTCATGGCGTCGTTGGCGGCGCAGGTAATGATGGCGCAACTTTCGATCGTCATTTCAGCGGTGTGCCAGCGATCCCAGATCCCAGCAAAGGCAAATGGCAATCCGTCTGGCCGGCTAATGTAGAAAGGTTGGCGGCCGTCCTGATCCTTGCGCCACTCATAGTAACCATCGGCGACAAGCAGACATGGCCGCCGCCGGAACGGAACCTTGAAGGACGGCTTGATGGCAATGGTTTCTGAGCGCGCATTGATCATGCGGCTGCCTACGGATTTATCTTTCGCCCAGTGAGGGATTAATCCCCAGCGCAAATCGGCGAAACCGATCCCGCTTTCGCCCTGCCGCATAACGCAGACATTTTGAGTGGGAGCGATATTGTAGCGCGGGATGAGTGGCTCATCGGGTGCGCAGCCTAACGCCTGTTCAAGCGCATCTAATTCGGATTTAAGCGTATAGCGACCGCACACTGCATCACCAGTTTTTAGACATGCTGGAAGCCATTTCGAAAATCTCTGGTGCATCGAGCACCGTCTTATTGGTTTCGAAAAGCTTCGCCACGCAAGCTCGGTGAACTTCGAGCTTAAAGCCACCGAACCCCAGCGCACCATAACAAACTTTGCCGTGGCGCTCAGTGCCGCGGTCGCTCAGTCGCACGCCTTGAATACCCAACGGCGGAGTGGCGTTGGCATCGACTAATATTTCAAGTGTGGCGCAAGCAGCCCAAGTCTCCTCGCTCAGTAGCTGTACGCCAGCGGCGGCGGTTGCCAACAGGATCTGGGCGCCGTCGAGAACCTCGGCGAAGGTTTTTTGATCGTTCGCCGCGCGCGCCGTGAGCGACACACCGAAG
The DNA here is from genome assembly GCA_039030125.1 of Pseudomonadota bacterium. GTDB lineage: Bacteria > Pseudomonadota > Gammaproteobacteria > JBCCEV01. Next base: position 13,335 of record JBCCEV010000086.1, read on the forward strand.
CGCCGATTCATCGCTTCACAGGCCGTTTCGGCGCGATCGATACGCCGCGAAGTGATCACCACATCCGCGCCTTCGTTGGCGAGCATGACGCCCGCGCGTTGTCCGACCGGACCAGTGCCCGCAACGATGACCGCGCGTTTACCTCGGACATCACAATGACGTTGAATATAAGCAGCCGCGGCGGCCGCCGTGGTGTTACTGCCATTGCTGTCGAGCATTAGGGAGACACGAAAATCACCGAAAAAGTGATTCTTGATGGACTCGAAGACCGCCTCACCTTCGCCCATGTTGCTACCGGTAACAAACAGTGCGGTGCTTTTTTTACGTCCGGGGGGACGGGTAAAGATGGCACCGTCTACCATCGTTCCGACATTGCTGGGCTTGATGCCCCCATAGTGCAAAACGTGATCCGCGCCGCCGTCGTAACCCACCACTGCGTCGAATGTGTTGGGTATGGGATCGGTGTCGAGTTGAATAAGTAGCTTTTTCATTGACCATTGTTAAATCTGGACTCAGGCCGAACCGTAGCCTCGAAAGTCCTCCGGACTCAACCGTATGGTGGCCTTTAGATATTCGCGAAACGCATCGAGAAATCGATCGCCTTGATATGTTTCGTTAAGGCTCCGATCGAAACATAGTCAACACCGGTTTGGGCGATGTCGAGCAAGGTTTTTTCATCGACGCCGCCTGAGACTTCCAGCTTCGCGCGCCCCGCCGTCAGGCCCACCGCCTTGCGGATATCACTCAAGTCAAAGTTATCGAGAAGGACGATGTCGGCTTGCGCGCTGAGCGCCTCGTTGAGTTCTTGGAGATCTTCGACCTCGACTTCGATGGGCACCGCATGATGCTCGCGGATATTCGCGATTGCTTGGGTGATCGACCCCGCCGCCGCGATGTGGTTTTCCTTAATTAATACCGCATCGAACAATCCCATCCGATGATTTTGGCCGCCGCCGCAGAGCACGGCGTATTTTTGCGCGGCCCGCAAACCGGGAACGGTTTTCCGTGTGTCGAGGATGGTGGTGTTGGCGCTGGCGATTAGATCAACGAAGCGCCGGGTTACTGTCGCCGTGCCGGATAATGACTGCAGAAAGTTCAGTGCGGTGCGTTCGCCGGTTACGATAGGGCGCCCGGGGCCGGTGATCCGGCAGACGTGATCAGCGCTTTTTAGGGGTTGGCCGTCCTCGGCGAACCACTCGATCAAGACCGCCTCATCAAGCTGACGGAACACCTCCTCGAACCACGGCCGCCCGGCGAGGATGCACGCCTCACGACAAACGATTTTGGCCGAACTGCGGGTGTCTTCCATGATGAGGCTGGCGGTTAAGTCGCCGCTGCCAACGTCTTCTTGCAAGGCCCTTTCGACATCGCCAGCGACAAGTATTTTTTCAGGGCGATGCGGGCTCATCGGTCCGTGGCCTCGCGGGTGAGTCGAAATACCAGCGGTGAGAGCACAAGCAGCGCAATGAGATTGGGGATCGCCATCAAACCATTGAAAATATCGGCCAGTATCCACACCAAGTCGAGTTCAGCGATGGCGCCGAGAAGGGCGGCGGCGATCCAAAGTAGGCGAAAGGGCAGGACCGCTTTAACGCCGAACAAATAAACGACGCTGCGTTCGCCGTAATAGCTCCAGCCAATCATCGTGGTGAAGGCAAACGCGACCAGCCCCACCGCAATAAATGCCGAGCCCACCCCGCCAAAGGCCGCACTAAAGGCGGCCGTCGACATGGCGGCGCCTTGTTCACCGCCATTCCAAACGCCGGTCACCAAGATCACCAGGGCGGTGAGTGTGCAGATGCAGATGGTGTCTATGAAGGTGCCGAGCATGGCAATCATGCCTTGGCGGGTAGGAGAGGAGGTGCGAGCGGCGGCGTGAGCGATGGCCGCGCTGCCGAGCCCCGATTCGTTTGAGAAGATCCCCCGCGCTACACCAAACCGCAAGGCCATCCATACCGTCGCGCCAAGAAATCCACCGCTGGCGGCGGTGCCGCTGAAGGCGCCCTTAATAATGAGTGCAAACGCTGTGGGCAGCTCGCCAAAGTGCATCGCGATAATAGCCAAAGCGGCGATGACATAGATGCCCGCCATGGCGGGCACCACGCTGGCGGCGACTTTCGCGATCCGGCTGATCCCGCCGAGCACGACCGCCGCGATCACAATGGCGGCCACGACACCCGTCACCCAGGGGGGCACGGAGAATGCGCTTTCGAGTGCATCCGCAACCGAGTTGGCTTGCACGGTGTTGCCGATCCCGAACGCCGCGATCGCGGCAAATACGGCGAACGCACTGGCCATCCATTGCCAAGACTCGCCTAAGCCCTGGCGGATATAAACCATGGGTCCGCCCGTGAAGTTACCGTTAGCGTCGCGTTGCCGGAAATGCACCGCCAACACCGCCTCTGCGTATTTGGTCGCCATGCCGAACAACGCAATCACCCACATCCAGAAGACTGCGCCCGGCCCGCCCGCATAGATGGCGGTCGCGACGCCGGCGATATTTCCTGTTCCGACAGTTGCCGAGAGCGCGGTGGCCAAGGCCTGAAAGGGCGAGATATCGCCGTCTTGAGATCCGCTTTCGCGCTTGACGACCAGTGTCAACGCGTAAGCTAAGTTTCGCCAGGGCAAAAACCTGAGGCCTACGGTGAGATAGATCCCGGTGATGCCTAGCAAAGGGATGAGGAGATACTGGCTCCAAATGAAACTGCTAATCGCCTCGAGCATCTTCAGTTTGCCTCGCTCGATGGGCGCAAGATGAGTTCATCGGCGCGCTGCAAAAAATCCAGGCGCCTTAGAAAACTCATGCCCAGTAAGACTTCGCTGCCGAGGTTGGGCACAATCGCGCCTTCCACATTATGGGCTTCGATGGGGCCGATGGTGACCCGCGAGATCACGGTTGTGTAAGCCTGGGTGCGCCCGTTGGCGGTCGAAACCGTGACCGGTTGTCCGAAATATAAACCGGCGCGGCGTGCTAGATCTTCGCCCACCGCGACATCGGTGGCACCGGTATCCACTAGAAAAGTAGCCTCCGCGTCATTGATCGTTCCCGAGACCACATAATGACCGCCGCGATTACGCTTTAGAGCAACTTCCGGAATTCCTTCGGAAAATCTAACGTGCGGCTGCTGATTGGGGTTTTTCTGACGGTCTAACTCGTCGGAAAACAACACCGTAAGTAGCCCCAGTAAAGCGACTAGGGCCAGTACATACATCCCGGCACCGACTCGTTTCGTCGTCATCGCAAGTGTTCGATTGGTCGATAGTTGCAAGCCATATAGCGATGTTAAGCTATGGTGCAACAATCAAAAAAGGCGTGCGCCTGGCGCCCGCCCAAAAATTATGGACCAGCTCGTAGCGAGCGCAGTGGCAGCGGTTGCACCCACGCGCAAAATTCCCTCCGTTGAGGAAGATATTCTCAGCGGATTATTCGACGAACCGCGAAGCCTCCCGGCCAAGTATTTCTACGACGACCGCGGCAGTGAACTGTTCGATCAGATCTGTGATGTGCCCGAGTACTATCCGATGCGCACCGAAAGTGCGTTACTCAAGGAGCATGCCGACGCTATCATCGCTAAAACCCGTCCGCAGAGAATTTTGGAACTTGGCAGCGGCAAATCGCGCAAGACCCGCTACCTTCTCGATGCCTGCGAGCGCCAAGACTGCCACCCGGTCTACGCGCCGTTCGACGTTTGCGATGACGTGGTTTTGGAAAGCGGCCAATCGCTCAGTGAAACTTACGAATGGTTGGAGGTCGAAGGCCTGGTGGGAGACTACACGGGCGGGTTGGGAAATCTGCCGTTTCCCGAAGAACGACATCTGGTGATTTTTCTGGGCGGCACAATCGGAAACTTTTCCGCGACCGAAAGCACGAAATTTTTGGATGAAGTACGGGGCATGATGAGTGACGGCGACACGTTCTTAATCGGCGCCGACCGTATGAAAGATCCAGATGTGCTCCATTCGGCTTATAACGATGAGCAAGGCGTGACCGCGGAGTTCAATCTTAATATGTTGAACGTTGTAAACCGGGCCGTTGACGCTGATTTCGATCCTGGCGGATTTCATCACTACGCGCACTTCAATCCTGATGAGTCGCAGATCGAGATGCATTTGATATCCCGCACGGCGCAGCAAGTTACTTTGGGCTCGCTTGACCGCGAAATCGGCTTTGATGAGGGCGACACGATCCGCACGGAAATCAGCCGCAAGTTCACGAGAAAGCGGCTGGATACGCTGCTCGATGATGCTGGCTTTTCTCCGCAGGTTCATTTCGAAGCGAGCGCGAGACCGTTCTCTCTCGTTCTTGCTGATCCGTGTTAAGGACGACGGATCGTCTTTCTCTAGATTTGACGAGCGGCTGGGTGGCGCCTGCCCACCATCGTCAATCGCCCAATTTCGATTCGCGCCCTGGTGGGAGCACCTTGGATCTGATTGTGGTTCACGCAATCAGTCTACCGCCCGGCTGTTTCGGAGGCTCCTACGTTGAAGACCTCTTCCTTAATCGACTCGATGCCTCGGCGCACGAATACTTTGCGGGCCTGCGGGATTTAAAAGTTTCCAGCCATTTTTATGTCGATCGCGCCGGTGCGCTCACACAATTTGTTTCGATTCACGACCGCGCGTGGCACGCCGGTGAGTCGAGTTGGCACGGCCGTGCCGCGTGTAACGATTTCTCGATTGGAATCGAGCTTGAAGGCTGCGATGAGCAGGCGTTCGAGGAGCCACAATATGCCACGGCGGCTCGGCTCATTGCGCTGCTTCGTCACGTGAATGTCCGGGCCCGGAAGCTGGAGAGTCAGACTCACGCGGAACTCCGCTCCCTTACGATGCTTCTCTGAAGGCCCTTCCAGGCGGAGGTCGCAGGCCACGAGGCGCTCGTAGTGATCGCCCAGGTGTCGCATTTCGGCCACGAAGAGCTTGTGCAGAGCTGGCGTCACGGTGACGCCATGGGCGGACAGCCTCAGGTTGACGGGAAGCTTCACGTTTCGGTTCATTCCTCACCTCCTGGCCAGAAGCCTAGGGATCAATCCGCCTCCTGGCTGTCGTGGGAAACCGAGACTCAACCCCACGGCAGGTGCACGATGCGCTGATACCCTCGGCGCCACTTCCCAAGGAGATCGACGCCATGCGCCTGACCCGCGGCTCTCGCCGGACGCCCCGAACCCTCGTCCTCCTCACCTGTCTAGTCCTCGCCTGGGCCTGCCAGCCGGCGGCGCCGCCCGCAGACGCGCCCCCCGAGATCGAAGGCGCGGCGCAGACGCCGCTCGACCTCTATGTCGCGACCCCGGACCCGGCCTACCGCTGGGAGGCGGTCTCCGAGATCGAAGGCGACGGCTTCTCCGCCACGGTCATCGACCTCACGTCGCAGACATGGCTCACCGAGGCAGAGGTCGACCGCCCTGAGTGGCAG
>JBCCEV010000087.1:0-17723 GCA_039030125.1 Pseudomonadota bacterium
GATGGCGAGAACTCGCCATCAGCGTACGCCATTGCCCACCATTGTTGGCCGAGCAGCTCCGCGCGTGAATAGCCCAAAATTCTGCATCCAGCGTCGTTGATTGAAAGCACTTTGGCGCTGGCATCGGCAGCCACCGCCACGATCAAAAGAGGCGAATGCTGAATGACATGCTCCGCAAACGACGAAGAGTGACTTTGCGTTTGCGGGTCCGGCGGGACCCGCGGCTCCGCCCCAGGCTTGGGTCGTGCGGCCGATCCCGGTGTTTGGTTCAAATTTGGCGACATTCGCTACGGCGGATCTGTACAGCTTCAAACAGCCAGTAGCGGCCAATCGCGGCAGAAATTTAGTTTCACCGAAGACCGCGAAGCGCGCCTGCGGGCCGCGAATCCCGATGGGTTTTAGCGGATCCGTCTGCCGCGCTTGATGTTGGCGGCGTCGAAGTCTTTAGCGCGAACCCCTTCGACGTTGGCCATCGCTAACAGTTGAACGGTGGTGCAGCGATTGGAGCCGATATCGATGGTGGCGAAGGCGGTGGGGATAGGAACACCGCTTTCGTGGTTGACGGCGACATGCGAGTCGGGATTGGCGTAAGCGGTGATCGCGAATTTCCATAGTGCGTCGCCTTCTTTATAAATTTTCCACAGCATGGGGAGATAGGTTTGCGCGTCGACGTAGAACAATCGCTTGGCAGAAGGTGCTTTAGGGTCGTTGGATGTTGCCTGAAGGATGAACGTTGAACGCAGTTGCCATGAAACGTTGGGAAAACATCCCGCGCGTCCATGGAAGTCCACATGATGGTAGCGGTAATCCTCGGAATTGCGCTGTGATGGTGTGGCTTCATCGTGGCGATACATGGGTAGCAACATGTAAGTGCGCCCGAGATAGCGCCAAGTTACATCGGCCAGCCCGCCTGAGTAGATCAAAAAGTCGTCGGGAAGGATCTCGCTGCCGAACATGGTCTCGTTCCGTGAAAAGGAGGCCAAAGACTGAGTCCGCTGGAGCTGTGGGATATAAACCCAGCCGTTGCGCGGTTGGGTTTCGTCACGGTTGTAGTAAACCAGAACCTGGGCGCCTGAATAGCTGCCTGCCTCAATGGCCTCCATGTAGAAAGCGCCGAAGGAGTCAGTGGGATTTTCGGCGATGAATGGTGTCGGTTCCTGGACATGACGATACATAAAACGCATCGCCTTGGCTGAAAAGTTCATTTCCACTTCAACACTGTTGCGCCGCCAATCCCTGAGCTGCCAGTGGATCTCGGGAATCAAGCCGCTGTCACCGCTGTAAGCGAGGCGCATATTCCAAGCGACTTTGATTCCGGCTTGCGGGTCTTTGATGTCTGGTTCTTCCGGAAAGGGGCGCCCGAGTCGATAACCGTCGAGTTGACCGGGCGCGGCGCCGATTTTGCTTTGCCCGCGGTATTGCTGCGTGGCGTGTATGTAGGCGAGGTGGGGATCGAAGCTCAGCGGTGCGCCGGTCTCTAAATGAATCGTTTCGGCGTCGATGAATTTTGCAAAGTCGTGGTCGATTAAGTGGCGGTATTTGCTCAGATTGTCCTTGGCGATCACGGTTCCCGGCCGCGGACTAATTTCTTGTAGTTGGTTTACATTGATCCCAAAGCCGCCGGCCGCCGCGGTGGTTGTAACAAGGCACAAGAGTGACGCGGCGATATTTCGCGCGCGCGCACTCATAAAAAGTGACCTCAGGCGGCCCAGGCAACGTTGCCCGAAATTTGTCGATTTTGGAGTCTTGGCATCACTTCCTTGGCGAAATAGGTCATGTTGCGCTCGGCTTCATCCCAAGGCATTCCGGCATAGCTGAATATGCCGATATAGCCTTCGGCGCCGATCCGCTCCGCGTTGCCGATGATGGTGTCGTAGCACATGTCCGGGGTGCCCCAGGTTTGCAGGCTCATGAAGTATTCAATGGCTGCATCGACGCCGCTTTTCTCGATCATTTCGGCGAATTTTCCGTAGTACTCGTAACCTTTTTGATCCTTGAGGTGCGGGGTATCAAAGTTGTAATGATCGAGTACGGTTTGCCAGTAGCCGCCGATATATTGCTTCGCCATTTCGTAGGCGCGATCTTTAGATGGATCGCAAAAAGTCCAGCCCGCGATGAGGGGGGCGGGTGGCGCTTCGTTATTGATTTCCTCGTAAAGTGATTTGTATTGTGCGACTTCGGCCTCCACCGCGTCCCAGGGTTTTTGCGGGACGATCAGTAGTCCAATCCCAAGTTCTGCCATGATCCGCACGGATTCAGGTGACACGGCCGCTGCATAAGTGCGGCCCTTGAACGTGGTGCTCGGCGCAGGCCGGATCAGGGCCTTGGGCTGTTGTACAAATTCGCCCTGGAACTCGCAGTATCCTTGCTCCAAGCCTTCGAGAACGCATTTTGCGCTCTCCACGAACCGGGGTCTGGAATCGCCCATGTCTTGCCGGAACGCATCGAACTCAACGCGTCCCGCGCCTCTACCGAGGCCTAAAATCAAGCGGCCCTTAGACAGGGTATCCAGCATTGAAACTTGCTCGGCTACACGCATCGGATCGTGCCAAGGCAGAACGACAACCATGGTTCCCAGTTTTACCTTGCTGGTGCGTCCGGCCATGTAGGTCAAAAACTGCAGCGGATCGGGACACATGGTGTAGTCGGTAAAGTGGTGCTCGATAGACCAAATAGACTCGAAGCCGAGGGGTTCCGCCATGTCAGCGAAGCGCACATCGTTCTCCCACACCTCCTGGTCGCTGGTGTGCTGGTGCGGGTTTTGAAAAATTGAACACATACCTACGTGCATGACAGATCCTCAAGGTTAGCTTGGTCGTGAGAGCGGGGAAGGATAGGGAGATCGGTGAATGTTGTCGAGGCGGCGGCTGGCGGTTGCCCATCACGCCGGATGAAAGAAATTCAACTCGATTTTGACGCCATTGGGGTCATCGACAAAGAGCTGGGTCAGGTCGAAGCCAGGCACCTCACGCTCGTGGAATGGGATTTCGAGCTGGTCAAAGCGGTTCTTGAAATCGTTGATGGCCTCGCCCGTGAAGGCGATATGGTCAATTGGGCCAGTGCCGCCTGAATCGTCACGATCGCCGAGATATTGTTCCAATTCTGCAGATTTTGTCGCCAAATGGACCACCGCGCGGCCATCCACATAGATCCAATAGCCAGGAAAGTTGAACGCCGGACGGTCGCCGACTTCCATTCCCAACACGTCGCAATAAAAGTCTTTAGTGGTCTCTAGATCGTTGGTAAAGACAAGAAAATGGTCGAGTTTAGTAAGCGGCATTGAAGACCTCGTTTCAGATCCACGACGGTCAGAGATTTTACAGTGTTTCACCCCGCGCAACCCCCGCCGCGCATTGTCCGCGGCGTTGAACAGGGCTAAGCTGCATGCCTGTTGCACCGCAAAATAGCGTGAATCGCCACCCGACTACCCATGCTCTACCAGATTTATGAATTCAACCACGCGCTGGTCAAGCCCATGCGCGCTGTGGCTAATTTTTCCCGCGCGGCATTAAATCACCCCGCAAATCCGTTCAGCTACACCCTGCCCGCCAAGGTTGCCTCGGCAACCCTGGATATTTTTGAAGGGATAACCCGGCGCTACGGCAAACCAGAATTTGGGATTGAATCGGTGACCGTGGCCGGACGCCGCCTGGCAATATCCGAGGAGATAGTCCATCGGCTGCCGTTCGGCGACCTTCGGCGATTTCGACGCGAAGACGCCGAGGCCGTGACGTTGCCGAAAATACTGCTGGTCGCACCGCTGTCCGGTCACTACGCGACCTTGCTCAGAGGTACAGTGCGGGCCTTGGCCGAAGACCACGACGTCTATATCACCGATTGGTCTGATGCCCGCGAGGTACCCTTCGCCCACGGCGATTTTGGGTTTGACGATTACGTCTGCTATCTGATGCGCTTCCTCACGGTGCTCGGACCGAACACCCATGTTGTTGCCGTCTGCCAGCCGGGCCCCGCCGCGCTTGCCGCCACCGCGTTGTTGGCCGCCGACGACGATCCTTGCCGACCGGCGACACTCACTATCATGGGGAGCCCAATAGATACACGCTTGAGTCCCACTGTTCCCAACGAACTCGCAACCACCCGCCCGCTCGATTGGTTTGAACAGAACGTGGTCATGCGGGTACCGTTTCCGCATACCGGCATGATGCGCCGGGTATATCCCGGATTTCTGCAACTGACCGGGTTCATGCAAATGAATCTCGACCGGCATCTCGATGCACACGCCGATCACTTCAATAACCTCGTGAAAGGGGATGGTGATTCGGTTGCCATGCATCGGAAGTTCTATGACGAATACTTAGCCGTCATGGATCTGCCCGCCGAGTTTTATCTCGAGACCATCCAGCGCGTTTTTCAAGAGCACCAACTTGCCGAGGGCACGCTTCGGTATCAAGGCCGCCCGGTCGAACTTGGTGCCATCAAGGAGACCGCCTTGATGACTGTCGAGGGTGAACTCGATGACATCTCCGGTATTGGGCAGACGCAGGCCGCCCACGCGTTGTGCTTTAACATTCCTGAGAATCGCCGTTTCGATTATGTGCAGCCAGGGGTGGGGCACTACGGGGTGTTCAATGGCTCGCGATGGCGCGGTGAAATTGCGCCGCGGATACGCGATTTCATCGCTTCTCATCACTAGGGCCCCCCAACTGGGCACCGGTGCGGGCAACGGGCCGCCTACGGTGCCGCCTGCCGGGTGAACACCATCCAACCAGGAACGTGGAGCCTTGCCGTTTGGGCAACCAAACAGCGAATGCCGGGGTGCCTCATTGAGTTTTTCTGGCGCCGGCGAATTCTGCCTTCCTTGAATTTCCAAACCGCGACCACGAGTTGGTCGACGGCGGCGGGCTAGCTGGCTATGCTCTGTCCAACGCGGGGTGCCGCTTTACCATGCGAGGGGAATTCCCATGTCCTATAACGCTTTAGTTGAGAAGAAGTTAAGTTGTTCACGGCAGCAGGTTTTTGAGGCGCTGACCGATTTTGGCGCGATCGATACTCTGTTGGACGGCGTGATCGATTCGGTTACGTGTACCGGTAGCGGCATCGGATGTTTGCGCGACATTCAACTCAGTGAGGCTAGCGGTTGGCAGGGCCGTGTGGTCGAGCGCATGGATATCGCCTACGACGGGCGAATTTATGGCTATTCAATCTCCAACGAAGAAGAAATCCCTATTCCGATGAAGAATTATTCCTCGTTCGTGATGATCGAAGATACCCCCGATGGGGGCTGCGCGGTTAGTTATGGCAGCAACTGGGACCCGGTGGACACCGATGAGGATGCGTTGCGTGCGAGCCTCGAGGGCTTATATGCCGCAATCCTTGATGCGATCGAGGCGCAAAGTAAACAAGCGGCTTGAGCGCGCCTTTCACGCGCCCCCGTTTAGCAGCGAATTGCGATCTCAGGCGTCGCGAAAGTTCGGCATCACTTCGGCGGCGAACAGTTCCAGGGCGCGGTTGGCCTTGGCAACTTCGATGCCCGGAAATTGGGTAGCCATGATGAAGTCGGTGCAGCGATAGTCAGCGCAGAACTGCTGCATTTTCTCGTTGACCTGATCCGGCGTCCCGATCATGAAGTGGTCACGCAAGATGGAATTGCGGATATCCGCCGGTTTGGTGACAGGTAATGGATTGTCATCGCCTTCGGCGTCATTCGCGTTCGATAAAATGTCTTGGTAGAACTCCAGCATGTGAAACACATGTTCTTCGGTGTCGTCCCAGGCTTGCTCCTCGGTTGGGGCGCAATACACCATCCGTAATTGGCAGATATTGAAATCGTCGGGGTTACGGCCTTCCTCTTTTAAAGTATCGATATAGAGCGGCGCGGGATCAGGACCCAGTGTCGCCATCAGGTGGTAGCCGAGCTTCGCCGCGTTTTTAATGGCCTTCGGTCCGCGCGCGCCTATCCAAATCGGCGGATAAGGTTGTTGGACCGGGGGCGGGGTTATTCGGGCGTCTTTGATTTGCGTGAATTGTCCGTCGTAGCTAACACGTTCCTCGGTGAACAACCGTTTGATAATGTCAATATGCTCCCGCATGCGCTTACCGCGTTCGCTGCGGTCCATGCACAGGGTGTTGAACTCGTGGTAGGAGTAACCTTGGCCGATCCCAAAGTCGAAACGGCCGTTGGATAAGATATCGACATTGGCGACTTCTTCGGCGACCAGCAGCGGGTGCTGATAAGGAAGGAGCAGGATAAACGTGCCGATCCTGATCCGCTCGGTTTTCATCGCTACCGCTGCCGCGGTCGTCATTAATGAGGGGTTGTACCCATCATCGGTAAAATGATGCTCCGTTAACCAGACGTTGTCGTAACCAAGCGTCTCCCCTAGCGCGATTTGATCAAGAACATCGCGATAGAACTCAGCCCAAGGGCGCCGCCAGGCGATGGGATTGCGAAAGTCTTCCATAAAGCCGAAGCGCATGGAGGTCTCCTTACTGGCTGTTAGCGATTAGAAAGAACGGGGCAGTTCCAGGACTTTCTCGCCGACGAAATTCAGAATCATTTCGCGGCTGACCGGCGCGAGCCGGGGGATCATCATCTCCCGAAAGTAGCGTTCGACATGATATTCCTTCGCGTACCCCATGCCGCCATGAGTCATGACCGCTTGTTCACAGGCACGAAATCCTGCTTCAGCGGCGAAATATTTGGCGGCATTGGCTTCTGCTCCGCATTCCTTGTCCTCGTCGTACAGCGTCGAGGCTTTGTAAGTCATCAGCTCAGCGGCGTAGAGATCAATCCAACACTTGGCCAACGGATGTTGGATCGCCTGGTTCATGCCAATCTTACGGCCGAACACCTCGCGCTCGTTTGCATAATCGACGCCGCGTTTGAGTGCTGCGCGGCCCAAACCGACGGCCTCTGCGGCGAGCAGTATCCGCTCTGGATTTAAGCCGTGGAGAATATAGTTAAATCCCTTACCTTCCTCGCCAATTAAATCTTCTTGCGGGACCGGCAGTCCGTCGTAGAAAACCGCGTTGGAGTCCACGGCCTTACGCCCCATCTTTGGGATCTCTGTGACTTCAACGTAATCGCGGTTTAAGTCGGTATAGAAAAGGCTCAGACCGTGGGTTTTCTTCTTGACTTCATTTTTCGGTGTTGTGCGCGCCAGTAGTAATACTTTATTGGCGCGTTGAGCGAGCGACGTCCAGTGCTTTTGACCGTAGATAACATAGCCATCACCGTTTTTTTCAGCGCGTGTCTCGATGCTCGTCGTGTCAAGACCGGCGTTCGGCTCGGTGACGCCAAAACAAGGGCGGTCAATACCCTGGAGCATCGGCGGCAGCATGCGGTGCTTTTGTTCGTCGGTGCCGAATACGACCACCGGATTGAGCCCGAATAGGCCAAGATGAATCGCCGAGGCGCCGGAGAATCCAGCGCCGGATTCGGCCACGGCCTGCATCATGATGGAGGCTTCGGTGATCCCCAAGCCTGATCCTCCGACATCCTCTGGCATCGCGATCCCAAGCCAGCCGCCGTCGATAATCGCCTGGCTAAATTCTTCCGGATACTGGCCATCGTTATCGCGGTCCAACCAGTAGTCGGGTTCGAAATCGGCGCAAAGTTTCGCCACAGCATCGCGGATTGCGACTTGATCGTCGCTGAAATCGAAATCCATCAGTGAGGCCCTCAAAGAACGGGAAAAACGGCGGGCATTCTACATCGACCGTTAGGTTTTACATCGAATTACGTTAAAAATATCATCACGTGGATCCGTTGCATCCGCATCGTCGAACGCATGAACGAATACCTGTTAGTTCCACAAGACGAGTACCCGCACGCTCCAACGAGCGATATGCACTTTAATGAGAGCGTCTATACCAACGTTTTCGATCATCGAAAGCGCTTGGGCGGCTGGATGCGGATCGGTAATCGCGTCAACGAAGGTTATGCCGAGGTCTCGGTGTGTCTCTATCTTCCTGGTGGGCGCATCGCCTGTCAGTTTCTGCGGCCCGACATCGCGACCAATGAGGCCTTCGATGCCGGAGGTCTTAGGGTCACCATTGAGCAGCCGCTCGCGGCCTTGACAATGCATTACGCCGGCGAAGTTATGCTCGTTGATGACCCGCACATCCTGAGGGAACCCAAGCGCTTGTTTGCCGAAGCAGTCCGCGCCAGCGCGAAAATTGAGTGGCAGCATGTCGGTTGTTCGCCGCTGCACGGAGGGCTGCCTGTGCGAGCGGACCAGCAAACGATGTTCGGCCGCGATTTTTCCCTGGGGCACTTTAATCAGCACACCGTCGCCAAGGGTGCTATTACCGTTGGCGAACACCATTGGCAGATCGATGGTTACGGCTGGCGGGATCACTCGTGGGGGCCGCGACTATGGCAGAACATTCTTTTTGATCGAGGTTTTTACGCGAGTTTCGGTGATGACTGCGGAATAACGCTTTTGAAAATCGCTAATACCAACGGTTCGATCCGGCGCGCTGGCGTACTTTTCGTCGACGGTGACTACGAACCGATCCTCGATCTCGACATCGACACCTCATGGGACCAGCAACGCGACCCTGTGGCCGTAACACTCAATATCAGAACTGCGCGTCGCGCGGCCTTCATCGAGGGTCGGGTGCTGCGCTGCGCGCCGCTGCGAAACCGGCGAAAGATAGGTGGCGAGATTGTAGAATCTCGCATCGCTGAAGCCTTTACGGAACTGACCTGGGGTAAACGCACGGGTTATGGCATGACGGAGTACGTTGAAAAGCTCATCGACGGCGTGCCGGCGGGTTACCCTCTGTAACAACCTTGGAATCACTTATGGATAATTTTCGACTCGAAGAGCGCGATGAGTATGCCCATGCGCCCGGCACTGAAGCCAATTACAACGAGAGCGTTTACGTTAACGGTTTTGACCCAGCGCAGAAGTTCGGTGGCTGGATGCGGATCGGCAACCGCGTGAATGAAGGCTACGCTGAAGCCCAAGTATGCTTCTATCTCCCTGATGGCCGTATTGCCTGTCAATTTCAGCGCCCGGAAATCAGCCATAACGAGGGTTTTGCCGCGGGCGGTCTGAGCTATGCCGTCAACGAGCCATTTAAAAGCGTTGGGATGCGCTATGAAGGCGACCTCTTGCTGGTCGAAGATCCCGAGTTGCTGCGTCATCCGAAGGATTTATTTGCCAAGGCGCCGAAGGTCAGCGCAGCTATCGATTACCAGCTCGAAGGGCTGTCGCCCATGCACGGCGGGGAGCCAACAAAAGCCGATCAACAGACGATGTACGGCCGCGATTTCTCACTCGGTCACTTTAATCAGCATACCCGCACGGTGGGAAATATTCAGATCGGCGACGAGACCTTTGAGCTGGACGGCTGGGGCTGGCGTGATCATTCTTGGGGGCCGAGATTCTGGACGAATATCTATTTTTATCGATTGTTGATTGCTAATTTCGGACCCGACAGGGCAATGATGATCCTCAAGATCACCGATCGTTCAGGCCGCACGCGTCGCGAGGGAGTGCTCATGTTTGACCATGAGTATGAGCCGATCACCGATATTGATTTGTTCACCGAGTGGAGCGACAAAAAAGACCCGGTAAGGATGAAGTTGGGCTTGCGTACGCCCGCTCGTGCAGTACGTCTTGACGGTGAAGTGATGACTCTCGCGCCCCTGCGAAATCGCCGCAAGGTCGGTGAGGAATTTCTGCAATCACGAATTGCCGAGGGCTTCACCCGATGGCAGTGGGATGGACGAACGGGGCTGGGAATGACTGAGTACATCGAATTGCTGGAGGACGGCGAGCCAGTTGGCTATCCGTTGTAAGGGTGCCGAGTCCGCGAGATGCCGGATTTAGTGACGCCGAAGCCGGTATTATCGATGCCGTGCGGCGGCGTCGAGGTGCCGGTGTCACCGTCAAAAATTTCAGCGCCGCGACTCTGGGAGGTTCCAATCGCACCCTGTTATTCGACGTGGTCGAAGGGGCGACAACGGAACGCTGGGTTTCGCGCCAGGAAACCTATACTTTACCCAATTCCCCGTTCCTGCCGCCCGAGCATCAGTACCAACTGCTCGAACTAGCGCACGCCGCCCACGTGCCGGTACCGCGGCCGATTTTTGCTTTCACTGATGACGATGGCCTCGGTCGGGGATACGTGGTGGCAGCGGTTGCCGGAGAAACACTGCCCAAAGCAATACTGTCCAGCGCCGCTCTCGCGGGCGCGCGCGCGCGGTTCGCGCACCAAAGCGGCGAAATACTGGCGCTAACACATCAGATAGCGGTCGCAGATGCAGCGTTTCTGGAAGCGAAGCCGGACAGCGTGGACCCAATTGCAGGCCAACTCGAACGGTATGAACAGTACGGCGAACCCCATCCGGCCGTCGACCTTGCGATCGCCTGGTTGCGCGAACATCAACGTGAGGTAGCCGAGCGGGTAGTGCTGCATGGCGACTATCGCAACGGTAACGTGATTGTCGACGGTAGCGGGATCGCTGCGGTATTGGATTGGGAGTGCGCATTTATCGGTGATCCAATGGCAGATTTGGGGTGGCTTTGTTTGAGGTCCTGGCGTTTTGGCAATGACGCCAAAGCGGTCGGTGGGATCGGTGAGCGCGACGCTTTATACGAAGCCTACGAGCAGGCGTCCGGACGGGCTGTCGATCACCAGGCGGTGAGGTGGTGGGAGATCTTTGGGTTTGTTCGTTGGATCGTTCTCAATATCATGCAATCTAACGGTCACATCACCGGCGCCAGACGTTCACCGGCATTTGCTGCCTGTGGTCGTAACGTCTGCCTGATCGAGTACGACATGCTCAAAACCATCGCCGGTGAGTTTGAGTAGCGGGGCGACCCTTTAATCGTTTTACCG
This sequence comes from Pseudomonadota bacterium, assembly GCA_039030125.1. Classification (GTDB taxonomy): domain Bacteria; phylum Pseudomonadota; class Gammaproteobacteria; genus JBCCEV01. The sequence goes on from JBCCEV010000087.1 coordinate 10,816, forward strand.
CTGGTATCGGTAGCCGTATTTCTAGCGCACCGGGCATTGGGTGGGTTCAGGGACGAGTTTCGTGATCGTTTAGTGGGCAGTGGCAGATGGGACGGGCTCGGCATTGCGGCGTTGGGCGTCGTTCAATGACATCAAGTACACTCCTTGCTCTTCGCTGATTACAGCGCTGGAACACGCCGCGTCGCGGCCATGATCACTTACGAGAGTGCTGCTCATGCCTCAAGATGGCCCCGACGTTCGGGAACTTTTACGCACGGTTGGCGAGTTTCTGCACGAGATCTCAGATCAGCTACCGACCCAAGAGCGCTACTACGCGCTTTGTTGTACTTACATGTTGCAGGTCGTCGAACGCGAAATCGAAGGATGGGAGCCCGTTCCCACCACGGCCGATGCGGCGATTGCCACGCTGTTGGGCGAACAACTCGATGCCCACGAGGCCCTTGCGGCCCTCAGCGACGCGATCAAGCGGGGCGATTTTGAACACCGTTTCGATGAGCTGATGGCGGTGGTCTTGGCGCATGTCGAGGCTAAGGTCAATGTCTCTAAACCGAGCGTTTTGACCCCTAACAACTGAGCACGGTGCGAATCGAGCTAAAATAGAGCGAGCGTCTCAACAATTCGGAGAGGAGAAATTTCATGGTTCAAGCAATGAGCGATGCCGCCCATGATGATATGGACCTTTTAGGAACAGCTTTTGCGCTGAATGCGGATCAGCAGGCGATGCTGGATGAGGCCGATCGATTCGCGCACAACGAACTCTATCCGCTCGCCGAAGCCATGGACGCCGATGAGTCGTGGCCCCATGGTGTGTTCGAAAAAATCGGAGACGCAGGCTATTTTGGTATCACCGTACCCGAGGAGTTTGGTGGGCAAGGCCTTGATTTCTTCACCAGTGGTCTGGTTTGCCAAGCGTTTGGGAAATGGAACTACGCGCTATCGTTGAGTTGGGTTGCTCATGAAAACCTGTGTCTAAACAATATCTACCGTAATGCCAACGATGACATTAGGCGCCGTTACCTACCCGATCTTTGTGCGGGTCGAAAGACCGGTGCTCTAGCGCTCACGGAGCCTGGGGCTGGTTCCGATGCCCTGGGATCAATGCGCACGACCGCACGTAAAGAAGGCGATCGATATGTGCTTAATGGTCGAAAAATGTACATCACCAATGGCCCCATCGCTGACACCATGTTGGTGTACGCCAAAACGACTCCTGACAAAGGTGCCCACGGTATCTCCGCGTTTGTGGTCGAAAAGGATTTTCCGGGATTCAGCGTCGCTCAAAAGCTAGTGAAGATGGGTTTCCGCGGTAGCCAAACGGGAGAGTTGGTTTTTGAAGATTGTGAAGTGCCCGAGGAAAATCTAGTGGGCACCGAAGATCTCGGGGTCGCGGTGGTGATGAGTGGTTTGGACCTCGAACGTGCGGTTATATCGCCGATCTGCGTCGGCATGGCTGAGCGCGCTTTAGAGCTCAGCATTGAGTACGCGAAAACCCGCGAGCAATTTGGGCGCCCGATAGCGGATTTCCAAATGATTCAGTCTAAGATCGCCGATATGTACGTGGCTGTCGAAACCATGAAGATTTTTAACTTCAAAGTACTCGCCCAGGCTAATGACCTTGAGATTGGTGCGGGTGGCCGCGGCATGGTGCATGCGGATACCGCAGCCTCGTTAATGTATGCGGCCAATACAATGAACCGGGTGCTTGACGATGCCGTTTAAATCCACGGCGGCATGGGCTACATCTGGGAATCAGAGGTCAATCGACTCTACCGGGGCAATAAGCTCCTTGAGATCGGAGCGGGAACCACCGAAGTGCGCAAAATGATAATTTCCGGCGAGTTGCTGAAGTAACTCGGTGCCAGGTGACGAAGGGAAACCGCTAAGCGTTCCAAAAACCCATGCCGATCTCGCGGCCCACCAAACGGTTTTCGCGGCGGGGGTTTTAGCGAATTACACCGTCGTCGTTAGCGGCGGCGGCAGCGGGATCGGGCGGGCGACGGCATGGTTGGCGGCGCGCTTGGGCGCGCAGGTGATAGTTACTGGACGCAGCGAGAGCAAGCTTGTCGATGTATGCTCCGAAATCACCGATCTCGGTCTGGCTTGCGATTATCGAACGCTCGATATCCGGGACATCGAGCAAGTCGATACCGTTCTAGCTGATATCGATAAGGCGCATAACGGTTTCGATCTGCTGGTTAACAGTGCCGGCGGTCAGTTTCCGCAAGCCGCTATCGACTTTGAGAAAAAGGGTTGGGATGTGGTCGTCAATACCAACCTCAATGGGACCTGGCACATGATGCAAGCCGCCGCGCAATTGTGGCGCGAACGGCAGACACCCGGCAGCATCGTAAACATTGTGGTGGTGTCGCAGGGCTTGTTTGGTGTTGCTCATACGATCGCCGCGCGCGCTGGCGTTATCGCTTTTTCCGAGCGTGTTGCAGTCGAGTGGGCGCCTTACAGCATCCGCGCCAATTGCATTGCGCCGGGGGCTATCGAAACCGAAGGTTGGGCGGTCTATCCGGAACTCGCGCGCCAGCGATATCCGCGCACCAACCCGACCATGCGTCAGGGAAGTCCTTGGGAGATCGCCGAGGCGATTGTATTCGTAGGCGGGCCGGCGGGGCGGTTCATAAACGGTGCGACCTTGGTGGTCGATGGCGGCGGACAACACTGGGGTGAGATATGGACAACCGGCAAACCCGAATATTTCGCCAGCGCGACCCGGTTATGGGACGATGCCGCTGAGGACGAATCCACTTAGGTGATCGCCTTAAGTTTACCGAGGTCGTTGTTTCGATCGGTGAGCAGTTCGAGCAAGGTACTGTGCTCGCCTGGGTGCTCCTGCGCCAGCGCGCGCATGCTCTGTGCGAAGCGTTTGACTTCCAAGTCGTGTTCGGCCAGCAACTGGTTAAGGTAGACGGCTTCGGCAAGCGAGCGCGTTTCGCCGCGTTCCGCTTTTTCGTTTAATTCCTCTAAGTATTCGAAATGCGCGTTCTTAGTGCGCAGCATGCGGAGATAGTGTTGCCAGGTTTTACCGGCATTCGGCCCCAAGTCGGCGGCCGATAGTGGCATCTCAACCGCCGAACAGGCGCTTAATCGCGCCCATCAATCCGCCAGATGGTGGTGGCGAGCTTGCATCGTTGCGGTTGTTCTGGCGGTTGTTTCGTCTTTGCTCTCGGGGTTTTCTGGATTTTTCGGACTTCGGCTTGGATTCGTCAACCCGCAGTTCTCGACCTTGTAGATCGGAACCATTCAGTTCGCTGATAGCGCGTTGTCCGTCGTCAGCGTTTGCCATTTCAACGAAACCGTACCCTCGCGAGCGTTTGGTTCGGCGGTCGATGATGACCTCGGCGGAGCTGACTTTGCCGAAGGGTTCAAATGCTTCCCTAAGCTCTTCGTCATCAATGCTGTACGGCAGATTTCCCACATATATATTCATTATTTTCGGTCTCTTTATTATTCGTCGTCGCTCAAATTGGCGGACAGCCGCGATACGGCGTGGGTCACGGTTGAGTTGATTGAGTAACGCTTCCTTTCGTCCGGACGCAGCGAGAATCGCGCTTTAGGATGCGCCCGCGTTAGCGCGGGCGAGATTCAATCACAACCGTCACAGGCATTCAAACAAGTGCTCTTGTAAATCGAGCATCAGGCGACTTGGTGGAGATGCACCTCCCGCTGCGGGTAGGGGATACTGATCCCCTCGCTATCGAAACGCTTTTTCATATTTTCTTGCAACGCAAAATAGGTGGGCCAGTAATCTTCCGATTTCACCCAGGGTCGCACCGCGAAATTCACGCTGTTATCGCCAAGCTCGACGATCCCGATGGTCGGTTCCGGATCTTTAAGGACGCGCTCATCATCGCTCAACACCGCTTCGATGTTGCTTCTAACTTTATCGAGATCCGCCTCGTACCCAACTCCGAACACCAAATCAATGCGGCGGGTCGGTTTGGTTGAGTAGTTGACGATATTGCCGCTGGCAACACCGGCATTGGGCACGATCACCGTTTTGTTATCCCCGGTTCGGATTTGCGTGGTGAACATTTGGATTTCCTCAACAATCCCGGTTGTTCCACCGGCTTCAATGAAATCGCCGACCTTAAACGGCCGAAAGGTGACCAGGAGTGCGCCGGCCGCCAAATTCGACAACGAACCTTGAAAAGCGAGAGCGATAGCGAGGCCTGCTGCACCAAGTATGGCGACCACCGACGTGGTTTGAATCCCCAGTTGTCCAAGTGCGGCAATGACCACGAACGCCAAAACGCCGAAATGAATTGTGCTCCCTAGAAACGACACAAGAATCGGGTCGGCGCCGCGAGTTTCCATCATGCGCCGGCACAAGCCCGCGACCCAGCCCGCCGCCATGCGGCCCACGAAAAATATGACGGCCGCGACGACCAGATTCTGTATGAAAGTCATAATCAGTTCGGAATCCATGTATCCCTCCTCGCGAGATTGAAAGTTCGCTGTTATCGAAAAAGCGGGGCGAAAGGCCGGCCTACCGAGCCTCAGGCAGCGCGCAACTTAACGGTTTTACGTGCGGATCGAAAGGGTCAGGCGTGCGCGAACGAGATTCGCTGACTTTGCCGCAGGCCCTAGAAATGCTAACATTTTCAAGGTTCTGCTAGGCGAAATTGAGTCCGCAAAGACTGCGAGCGTGCCTCCTGTCGGTGATTCAAGGCGAGCTTAGCCGACTGCCGTACTCGGCGCCGGTGATCTCATGCACGCGGCGCCATTCTGTAGCGCAATGCAGAGTCCTCAGCCGTCAACTGACCTAGCGTGTGACGCGTATATTGCGTGCAAGTGGAAATCTGGAGAATACGATGAAGATCTTGGTCGCAGTGAAGCGGGCAATTGATTACAACGTCAAAGCACGGCCGAAATCAGACAATTCGGGAGTGGACTTGGCCAACGTGAAAATGTCCATGAATCCGTTCGATGAGATTGCCGTGGAGGAAGCGATCCGGCTACAAGAGGCTGGCACAGCCTCGGAAACCGTCGCTGTCTCCATTGGGCCCAAGCAATGCCAAGAAACATTGCGAACGGCGATGGCGATGGGCGTTGAGCGCTCAATACTGGTGGAGACCGAAGAGGACGTGCAGCCACTGGCCGTTGCCAAGGTCCTAAAAGCACTGGTTGAGAAAGAGCAACCGTCGCTGGTGATATTAGGTAAGCAGGCCATTGACGATGATTCTAATCAGGTTGGTCAAATGTTGGCAGCATTGCTGGGCTGGGCGCAGGGTACGTTTGCCTGCAAGGTTACCCCGGACGGTGAGACGCTCTCGGTGCAGCGTGAGGTGGATGGTGGCTTACAAACGGTGGCGCTCAAGCTGCCGGCGATAGTCACCACCGATTTGCGGCTTAATGAGCCGCGCTACGTGAAGCTTCCAAATATCATGAAAGCCAAGAAGAAGCCCTTGGACACGGTGACGCCCGCTGACCTCGGTGTCGATGTCGCGCCTCGTTTGACCTTACTGAAAGCCGAGGATCCGCCGGTGCGCGAGGCGGGCGTGAAGGTAGAAGACGTGGCTGAATTGGTCGAGAAATTGAAGAACGAAGCAAAGGTGATTTAAATGGCCGTGCTAATTATTGCAGAACACGATAACGCGGCTGTCGGGCCGGCAACTCTTAACGCTGTCGCCGCGGGATTGAAACTTGCCGATAGCGTTGACGTTCTGGTTGCCGGGGAAGGCTGTGGGGCCGTTGCCGACGGTGCTAAATCCATTCAAGGCGTGGCCAAGGTGTTAGTCGCCGACGCGGCCCCGTATGCCAATGCGCTGGCTGAGAACTTAGCGCCCTTGATTGCAGAAGTGGCTGACAGCTATGAGCACATTCTCGCGGCAGCGACCACAACGGGAAAAAATGTCATGCCCCGAGTTGCAGCGCTCCTTGATGTCGCGCAGATCTCCGACATCATCGGTGTTGCAGGCGCCGACACTTTCGTGCGGCCCATTTACGCCGGGAACATTATCGCAACCGTGCAGACCGCCGACGCGAAGAAGGTGATCACTGTGCGCACCACCGCTTTCGACGCCGTCGCCGACACCGGTGGCAGCGCCGAGGTCACGCCAGTCGACGCTACCCATGATTCAGGACTATCAAGCTTTGAGGGCGAGGAACTCACGAAATCCGATCGTCCAGATTTGACGGCCGCCGATATTGTTGTTTCTGGCGGGCGCGGCGTTGGGAGCGCCGATAATTTTTCGATTATCGAAGCCCTCGCGGACAAGCTGGGCGCAGCGGTCGGCGCCTCCCGGGCCGCCGTCGATGCGGGCTATATGCCCAACGATTATCAGGTGGGTCAAACCGGGAAGGTAGTAGCGCCGCAGCTCTATGTAGCTGTTGGTATCTCCGGGGCGATCCAGCATCTTGCCGGTATGAAAGACAGCAAAGTCATCGTCGCCATCAACAAGGATGAGGAAGCGCCGATTTTCCAAGTCGCTGATTACGGCCTGGTCGGTGATCTGTTCAACGAAGTACCCGCAATGACGGACCTTCTCGAATAGGGCTGCCGCGCGCCCAAGTGCATGCACCACCACACCGGGTGGCTACCCCAAAGGCACAACAGTAGAGGAGCGTTGAAATGACGGCAGAACGCGAATCAATGGAGTACGACGTCGTAATCGTAGGCGGCGGGCCGTCAGGTCTGTCGGCAGCGATTCGCATTCGGCAGTTGGCGATGGAGAACGATGCCGAAATCACCGTTTGCGTGCTAGAAAAAGGTTCGGAGATTGGCGCCCATATTCTCTCCGGTGCAGTAATCGAACCGCGGACCCTCAATGAGTTCCTGCCTGACTGGCAGGAACGCGGCGCGCCTCGTAATACGCCGGCCGGCGACGATCTATCGAGTACCTGAGGAACCACTCCGTCATTGTTGATGGCGAGATCCGCAATCACGTCGTCAACTA
>JBCCEV010000088.1:0-17675 GCA_039030125.1 Pseudomonadota bacterium
CACCCGACCACTGTCCGGCAAGTTCACGAAATTTCTCGTCCACTAAGTCCTCGCCCGCCTGTTGCGCTGCCTTAACCAACAGCAAGTAAGGGGCGTCCAACGCCTGGGCTAAGGCCACACTCAACGAATCTGAGGTCACGTCCCACGATCTCGGCAACCCGGGGAAGTCTCCTTGATCAGCGGGCGCCCAAATTGGGGTGACGACATCCTCGAGCAGGGTTTTCTTTATGGTGTCGACGTCAAGACATATCTTAAGACGGTGGTCGAGCGTGGCGAGGAGTTGCGCGTTGAAGCCCATTGCCCGGATCGCCAAATCACTAGCCGTGCCATCGTCGAGGTTCGAATTTTTCTGCACCTCACGCACCGTGTTGGCAGCCGCTCCCCCACCGCAGACAACAACACACCGCCAGTCAACAGGAAGACCTGTTAGCACCTCTAAGCAGCGCCCAAGGGATCGCGTGCCTAAAATGCTGCCACCGAGCTTAACGACTAACAAATTGTGCTTGTGCATCGCTGAGCACGTTGAGCATGGCCGCGGCCTTATCCAGACTCTCCTGATATTCGGCATCGAGATCAGAATCCATAACGATGCCACCGCCGGCCCAGCAATAAACCTTGCTTGCGGTGCAAAGCATTGTGCGTATCGCGATGTTGGTATCAATCTGCCCGTCAAAAGATAGGTAACCGATCGAGCCACAATAGATTTTTCGCCGCGTCGGTTCGAGTTCGTCGATAATTTCCATCGCCCGGACCTTCGGTGCGCCAGTGATCGAACCGCCAGGAAAACAAGCTCGCAAGAGGTCCAAGGCCGTTTGATTGGCGCTTAATGTGCCCGTCACACGGCTCACCAAATGATGCACACGAGCAAAACTTTCAACGGTAAAAAGATCCGGCACATCAACACTACCGGGTTCGCAAACCTTAGCCAGATCATTGCGCAAAAGATCGACAATCATCAGATTCTCAGCCTGGTCTTTTTCGCTCGCCAGCAACTCGCGTCGTCGCGATTCATCCCCGGCGCGGTCACCTACTCGGGCACGAGTGCCTTTGATTGGTTTGGTTTCAACCTTGCGGCCGCGCACGCTTATGAAACGTTCCGGGGAGGAAGAGAGAATCGCGCCATCGCCGGTGCGAATGAATGCCGCGTAAGGGGCGGGATTAAGCTCGCGCAGTCTTAAGTACGCCATCCACGGATCGCCGACGATGTCAGCGCAGAAGCGCTGCGCATAATTGACTTGATAACAATCGCCGTCGCGAATGTAACGCTTAATTTTTCTGAAATCGGCGCTATAACGCTCGTAGGAGGTGTCGTGAATCGTGGGACTGATCACGCTGAACCCGGGGCTGATCGTCGGTGGCGTTACGGTCCTTGTGATCTGGAGCGCGCGCTCGAAACGCTCGACGGTTAATGCATCCAAACCGTGATGCACGAGCTTGGCCGTGGCCGTGAGATGATCAACGACCAAACACCAATCGTAGATCCCCACCGACAAATCCGGCAGCGACAAATCGTTATTGGCGATACTCGGAAGACTTTCGATCACCCTCGCGAGATCGTAGCCAAAAAAACCAAGCGCACCACCACAAAACGGCAACTCTGCAAGGCTTGGAATGTTGACATCCATCTGTTCGGCGAGGAGCGCAAACGGGTCTTCGTTGGACTCAAGGCGCCCATGGTGACTTTCAATCGTCGTATTGCCGCCGACACTGGTTAAACGGGTTCGCGGCTCCCAGGCCACCACATCATAACGGCCACCGCCGCCGCTGGACGCGCATGAATCGAGAAAAACGAATCCTGGGTAGGAACTGACGCGACCTAAACGCGCCGCCGTGTCCGGATAGTAATCAAGCTCGACAACTTCCAAGTTAAGTCGTCATCCACGCGAGCCGTGCTACCGCCACCGCAGGGGCATTGGCTGTAATTGCGCTCTGTATCGACTGCGGCGCTTCGATTAACTCTCCAAAAGCTTGATATCCGCAAGCTCGGTAAGCCGCGAGTCGTTTGACCAGGAAACTCCCGATCCCGGCACCAACAAGGATAGGCGGTGGTGCATCCAAGCGTGACAAGACCACGTTAAAGGCGCGCAGCAACTGAGCGAAATGTTCGTCGGCGATGGCGGCGGCACTCGCTCGCCAGTATCCAAGATCGGCACTCCGGTAATCTTGTCCCAACATCCGAGCGATGCGCGCGGCGCTTGATTCGATGTCCTTACCTCTGCCATCGGCGGTTTCCATTAAGTCATCATCCAGATGCAACTGATCCAAAAGCCGATAAACATCACCCATGGATGCGAAACTCTCACTAGCAATCGGTACCGAATTTCCTTTAAAGGGGACCTCTCGGCAGACCGCCATAATGGGAGTCCGAACGACGCCAGTATAGGCCAGCTCCCGTGCCGCCAACCGCGTCGCGTCTTCTTGGGCCGCGGTAACAAGTTCGCCATTTTTAAGCGGCACAATATCGGTGGTCGTACTGCCAACGTCGATCAAAACCCCATCGGCGACCAATTCAGACGCAAAAGCGCCTAGCGCTAACCAATTTGCCGATGCGATCGCTTGCAGCCGGTCCTCGGTCACTTCTTGATCGACAGACAGCCAGCCGGAATAGCCTGCAAAGATGCGCACATGCTCGGCGTTGGCGACTGCCGGCAGAAACTTGGCAAGAATCATCTGGACGCCTTCTCGACGATCTTTAAAGACATCACATAACTCACCGGTCATCGTGATGGCATGAGCGGCACCGGGCGCATCAATTGCGAGCCCAACCATTCCGATCGCCCGTTCTAGCTCATCCAAACCGCGCCATAGTGGGCTGGCGACGACGCGGACGTCGGTCACCGACCCAGCTCTATCGACGTGCGCAACCTTCAAATGCGCACCGCCGATATCCCAGCCAAAAAACGCTTCCGCCAATTATCGTCTCGACTTTTTATCTGTAATCAAGCACATTTTAGCCGCCGCTACCTCACCGTGAGAAGGTAAAGAACGAATCCGTCCCATGAAACTGATCCCGGTTATAGACTTGATGGGTGATACCGTGGTCGCCGCCGATCGTGGGCAGCGCGATTCATATGTACCACTTCAAACACCACTGAGCCGCACTGCCGAGCCCTGCGAGGTGGTGCGTGGGCTGCGCGCGCACTACGAATTTGACACCCTCTATATCGCCGACCTTGACGCAATCACGAAAGGCCGCTCGCAAGCGTCTTCGGTTAAACGTGTGCATGAGGAATTCCAAGATTTGGTTTTATGGATTGATGCAGGATTTGCCGCGCCACCGCAAATTGAAAGCTACGGCGAGGGTAGTTTTCGATTTACCCCGGTAATCGGCACCGAAACGCTACCCGATTTAGAGTCCTTGGCGTGTCTCAATACCGCCCTCGGTGCCGATCATTTCGTTCTTTCCTTGGATCACAAAGAGCAAGCAAGCTTGGGGCCGGCGTCAGTCTTCTCGGCGCCACAAATCTGGCCGCAACGCAATATCGTAATGAGTCTGTCACATGTTGGGGCGAACGCCGGGCCAGATTTCGAGCGATTGAATCACTTCCGATCACTCGCTCCCAGCCGCGAATGGTTTGCCGCCGGTGGCGTTCGCAACAGCGACGATATAGAAATACTCGAAGCGGCTGGAATTTCGGGAGCGCTGTTAGCGTCGGCCCTACACGCAAAAAAAATAGCGCCCGAAAAAAAAATGCCCCGCTAGGCGGGGCATTCGTAAACGGTGCAATGGGTTCCTAGCTATGCGCTTGGAACGGGTGGTCTGCAGCGCCCTTCTGGGAGACGACGTCCGCAGCCTTTGGTTCACGCGCTACGGCACGCTGGATCGATTCCTTGACCGCTTGATAGTTATAGTCTTGGATCTTGGCGTCGTCCTCCGCAAGCCAATGGATGAAAACGCCCACACAAATGAAAATGTCGTCAGCTTCGTCTGCCGGGATGGTGCCATCCTCGACACAATCAGCGACCGCCATGGCAACTCCGCGCTGAGCGGGGCCAAACATTTGCACTGCTTGCTTTGAACCTTTAATCGTGACCTTGTTGAACATCACCGTGCTCGGTTTACACGCTAGGTTAGGCGCAACAACGGCCAACAAAGAACTGAATCCATCTTTGTTATTGGTCAGACAATTACAAAATGCGGATTCCGCGGAGCTACCACGCGGACCCATAATCAAATCGATATGCGCAACCTCGTTGCCGTCGCCTACCAGCGATTCGCCCACGAGGACTCGATCAACAACTGCCATGCTTTTTTCTCCTTCTATTTGATTGCTATCGCTAGAACTAAAAAGGGCTTTAAAGATCGACATCGGGTTTCCCAATTACGCCGCCTATTTGCTGGCGACGCTCACAACTTAAAATTATTTCTATCGCCCACGCCCCAACCGTTCCTTCAATAATCCGACGGTCAAGGTGGCGACAGTGAGATCGGCGGTTGTTCCCGGATTGATCCCCCTCGATTTGAGCACCTCATCGAACGGGTCGAGCAGTGCTCTAATCGGGCCCGGATTCTCGCACGCTTTCAGACTCGATTCCAAGCGGCAAGCGCGCCGGCTCACGTCCAACGCCGTTGCGAAGCCATGTTTTCGAACGATATGGGAGTCGAGCTGAGCGGCGAGCAGGTGCACAAAAACTACCGAGGCGACAGAAACCAAGGAGCCTAGAGAAGCGCGCCCGCGCTCGAAAGCATCAAGACCATCACCAAAAATCGTCGCGAAGCAGTCCGTATACTGCATTGCGATTGCATCGCGTTGCCGCGCGAATCCCATCAATTGACGCAGCGGAAGGGTGGGTTCAGCGGCGACGTCTTGGTTCGCGCTAACGCCCAATCCGGCGGGATTAGCCAGCCGGATCGCTCTAAAACAGGCCGCTGCATCCGCCACTGATAGCGAATGAAGAACGCGACCGAGTTCTTCCTCAAGCGCACAGTGAGCATGAACCCGCAACGCCGCTTCCGCCAGCGGCGCGAGGAGCAGGATGATCCCTAAATTTGTATTGCAGCCAACGCGCTCGAAAGTCGCCTGTACCGCATGTTCGATTCGATCACCGATCGGCAAGTCCTCGTCAATGAGGATAGGAACGATGGCGCGAGCGCTCGCCAGAAAGTCAGTCGCGGTCATGCCATGCCCCGCCCTTAAGACACTGACATTGCCGGGTTTCAAAGCTATTGCATCGAGCCGGCAGGCCTTGGAGAGGGCCCCGGCAACAGTCGTTTGGCGCGGCGTCACGCCGAAAGATCCACGGCGCTCCTGATCTCTTTGCAAAATGCGGCGACTAGACGCTCAGTGATGTCTTCACCCGTCGCGCGTTGCAATCCCTGCCATGCCGGGATCCCATTGACCTCAAGAACTTGCCATTCACCGTTTCCAGACTCAATCAGATCAACGCCAGCGTAAGAAGCACCACAAGCGTTCGCGGCGCGCACAGCGATCTCGGCCATCTCGTGAGTCAGTACAGTCGCGACACATTGCGCGCCCTTTGCGCGGTTCGTCACCCAATGCCCGCTTTCGCGATACATCGCGGCAACCGCCTGGTCATGAACCACAAAAACCCTGAGGTCTTTGAACTGCCCATCATCTCTGGCGACGAATTCTTGGAGATAAAAAATCTCTCCTGGCAGCGCGTAATTGAGCTCGTTGATGTCACGTAGCAGGCGAATGCCGGTGCCTTGCGACCCGAAGAGTGGTTTTTTGACTAAATTGCGTCCGGTGCCAAGAACCTCTTCGGCGATCTCACCGGCGCGGGTGAAAGATTCGGTGATCCAGGTCTTGGGCACGGCGACCCCGGCCTGCTTTAGCAACAGGCTGGTCATCGACTTATCGACAGTCCGTTCAATGACGCGGCCACTATTGAACACGATGCAACCGTTGAGCTTCAGCATATGCAAAACATCAAGCCGTTGCACAATTTGCTCAAGAGATCCGCCTGGTACGCCGCGCACGAAAGCGCCGAGGGGCTGGCCTTCAAGACCCGGGATCTGTACCGGCTGCGCGGCCGCGATATCAATTTCGCAGGCCGTGAGTGAGACAAAAATACTGGCGAACCCCTGCGCGGCCAAGGCGTCTTTTAGCGCCTTGCCGTGCCACCCTGGATCATCGGTGAAAATAACGATTGGCGGATGCCGATCGGCCAATTTTCACACCCCGCCGAAAGACTCATCGAGCAGTTGGTCATGACGTTTTCCGGCGTGAAAAGTATGCCCGGAATTAACCGCGGTCACAGACACTGCCGCTGGCGAGAACAACATCGGATCGACCTTGTAGAAATCGTAGTCATATTCCTTGAATACCTGCCCGAACGGCCGGCCAAAGTCCCTGGACGCGCTGCTCGGCAAATCGTTTGCCAGCTTTTCGGCAACATCATCGTCGGCTTCAATAAAAAGATGCACTTGCCCGCCGAACAGAATGGCGTCATTGGTGCGTCCCATGGCAGTCATAAAATCCGGTGATGGCGGCGGCACTGGCGCGCTCCCCATGCCGTCGACCACGGCGGTTAATGGAAACTTAAGCTCATGCAGCTTGTGCAGCGCAACTTCCAAGACCCGCGCGACAATTTGTACATTTCCGGCAAGGCTTGAAGTCGGTGTCAAGATCAAGGTGAGTTGCTCAGGGTCGATACCGCATCGCTCACAGACCTTCTGATTAATCTCAACCGGCGGGACCTTATCGACTTCCAAGACCAAAGTCGCTCGTCCCGCTGGGGTGCGGTAATCGAGCTCCTCGAAAAGTGCTTCGCGGCTGCCCATGGCGCGCCCTGGACCCGAGCCTAGCGCGAAAAAAGCCCCCTTGCCCTCGCCGTGACTAAGACTCCAACCCGCATACTGTGATCCCAAACAAGCCACGGTAGGTTGCGCGGCAGACACATTGATATGCCATCCCCATTTCGCCGCATCGGCTTCGGCGGTAAGAAAAACATCGCCCAAACCACCCATGCAAATCTTACTGATCAGCACCCCGGCACTGAGCCCGCCGCGGGCGTTGATCCCCGCGTCGATGATCGTCGAGCCATCCTCGCCGACCTCCACGCTTACGCCGTAGCGCAAAGGATCGCCAATCAGTTCATCAACCAACGGCACAGCCAATTCATTGACGTTCAAATCAGAACCTGAAATACCCAGCATTGTTTTCCTCCCGATGACCTAGCGGGGCACCACGCGCGCAAGTTGCGGCAGCGGTACGTCCCCCGGTAGCTTTGTTATTGCCTCTCGTACCCGTGTTAGCAGCATTCCCAACGCCGCACTTTCACTCGGCGCACGAACATTAACCGAACACAACGGATTTCCAGCGCGTACGGTTTCGCCGGGCTGCGGCAAGTCCGCAAATCCCGGTGGCCAGTTAATTGTGGCGGGAACCTGCCATCGTCCCCGCGCGTAGAGAATCAAATGCGCGCTAGTCGGCGCGTTTGAGGCTCTACTATACAAAACAGGTTGGCCGGTACAAGCAGCAAAATGGGCTTTGAATACCGTGTGTGGATCAGCAACCAGCGCTAAGGAGGCCGGCAGCCTGGGATTGATATCGATGATGGTAACGCCGCCAGCGCCGACAATGTAGTCGATTGAGCAGCCGCCCTTGAGAGCAAAAATTTTACTGACGACTTTGACAACCGACATCACCGCCTCAATCTCCGGCGTCGGCGGCTCATACCCTACAGCGCCTTCGTAGCGAAAGCGCGTCGCACGGCTCCAATAAAGCTGTTTTGTGAACAGCACCGGCACAATTTGCGCACCGGCAAGGAAAAAGAAAGAACGAACGTGGCCGCAAACGTACGCTTGGAAATAGTCTTTGGGGCCTGGTTGTTGATTGATGAATCGACGAACATGATCACCGCCACTAGCCCCGCAGCGTTTGATCAACCAAGCGCCGTCGCCCTGCGGACATCCATACTGGGTCTTGGGGACACTTACCCCTTCCTTAGCAAGTTTTGAGAAGGCCTCTGGCACAGCAAAGAGACTGGCCACGGTGTCCGGCGGTGAGCCCAACACGGTGAACTCCTTGGCAAGAGCATTCAACAGATCGCAAGCCGCTTCGAAGCCGCTTGCGAAAACGATCGGCATCTGGCCCTCGGTTGCCATCACCGAGCGTACCAACAAATGCGTCGCGCGTTTCTCAATCGCGAAATTTCTTTTATGAGGAAGCCGGTGATAACTGCTGGCAAGCGCCACAGTGTCGCAATCACCGAACAGATCGATGGCGTGGGCGTTGAAACCCGCGTCGCTGGCGGCCGCGGTGATCATTCGGGCCGATTGCGCCAGGATCAGAACGGATTGCTTCACCAACAGACCTGCTAAACGGAGGTCGCTTGCTCGGCACCCTGCACCGCTTTTATGGTCGCGCCGCTATTATTTGCGCCGCAAACAAGGAAGCGCAGGCCGGCTTCGATATTTCCTTGAGCCTCAAGCACGCTCACCAAATGTTGCGCTGCAGATGCGCTCGACACAAAGCAAAACCCAGTGGGGCCCCAACTGCTTTGGCCAACGACCGATATTTCTGCAACCCCTTTAGCCACCTCGAGCGCTCGTGCCACCCGCGGGCTTGTGAAGATCGCGTCGTTTTGAAAAGGCGCAAAATAATTGCCGACCAGCGTTTGCACGGTTTCGAGCGCCGCACAAAACGCGCCAAAATCAGGTTCGGCGAGCGCGGGCAATACGCCCATCAATACCGCGCGGCAGATCGTCGCACTATCGGCACTCGCCATCGGCGCGAGATCCGCGAAAGCGCGGCGCTCGAGATCGCCATTCAAACCACGATATTGATCGTCAAAAACAAGCACAACGCGCCATTCGCTTGGGAACGGCAAGCGGCTTAAAACGGGAGGCGTCACGGTCTGGCCGCCATGTCCCCCATCGGTGACAAATCCGCCGTTGGCAAAGGTCGCGATCCCGATCCCAGAGCGCCGGCCGCGTCGCGCCCACTCTCCGGGCTGCGTCGTTACCGGCCTGTCTGCGGTTAGACTGCGAAGCGCGGCAGCGATCGCCAAGTCCAGCTGCGTCCCGGAGCCGAGCCCGGCATGAGCGGGAATTGCGCTTTCGACGAGAATCCGAAAATTGGGTGCTATCCCGAGTTCGCCGGTAAGTTCAACGGCGATCTTCTCAGCGCGGGCCCGTTCGTGACCTTCAATGATTAACTCCGCGCAGCGGGCCACTCGAACCCTTGTCGCGATGGTGTCGATAGCCATCCCGATACTGCCGAATCGTCGGCTACCGCTGTCCGTGAGATCCAGAAATCCCAAATGCAGTCGCGCCGGTGCAGTAATGAGAACTTCGGAGATTGACAAGACGGTCTCTCGGCTAGTTATCGGTGAGTCAATTCGCTATCGGGCCAGCGCGGCACGATGACCAGTGGCCTTGCAAGGCGCGTAATAGTAGAGCCTGCATCTTACTCTGTGCTACTTTCTATGTTCGGGATCCATGGTGGCAGCAAGCATGGCATTCGGTTTTTAGAGCACTGATTCGAAAAGATCTGCCGCTATGCAGCATAAGGCCTCTGAGGCGCCTACCCAATCGCCGCGGTTAAAAAACGCCGTCTGCCCATTTTGCAGTCTGCTCTGCGACGATCTGGTGTTGACCCCGAACGCCGATGGTTCATTCAAAACGGCCGCTGGCGCGTGTCACAACGCGAGCAAAGCCTATCTGCGTGCGCCTTCGGCCCCCGCGCCAACGCTAAATGGTAATCCCGCGACCTTCGATGACGCGTTCGCGGCGCTCGCCAAACTCATCAAACGCAGCTCGCGACCGCATTTTGGCGGTCTGGCAACCGACGTCAACGGGATGCGCCAAATTATCCGCTGTGCAGAACGCAGTAACGCCTCACTCGACCACGCGCACGGCGAGATCATGGCGGCGACCACCGAACTCCTGCAATCGCGTGGATACTACGCCACGACCCTGTCGGAAGTGCGCAACCGCTGCGATTTAGCGCTGATTTTCGATGTCGATTTTGCCGCGCGCTACACCAATTTTCTAAAACGCTGCACGCGGCCCAAACAGTCCCTTAGCGGCCCGATCGCCAAACGCCGAGAGACGCTTTTTATTGGTTCTAACGAACGCTCGCCGTTTGATGGCGGCGACAAAAAAGAATTATCAATTGATGTCCGGCGTGGCGAAATTGACGATTTCGCGCTCCTTCTGCTGGGGGCACTGCGTAGGAAAACCGGTACGGGTGCATTAGCAAAAAAGGCTCAGGAGGTGGTTGCAAAGATCCGCGATGCGGCCTACGTGACCCTCGTTTGGGCCCCAGGACAAGTTTCCGAATCGCCGCTCGCGTTGGGCTGGACCCTTGCCGATGTGGTCCACGAAATCAACGCCACCGGGCGGGGGGCCCTGCTCACACTGGGCGGGGATGACGGCGGCCAGACCGCACAGAACGTCAGCGCCTGGACGACCGGCTATCCAAACCGGATTGCATTCAATCGCGGTTCGATTGACTACGCACCGAAACTCAACGCAACAAGACGTTTACTCGAGCACCAGGCTATCGATGCCTTGGTGTGGGTCGATAGCTTTGGCCGCGGATTGAAGATCCCGCCAGGAAACGTCCCAACGGTCGTTATTGGAAGGCAAAAGCCGCATCGCCCACACGATATTTATATTCCGGTTGGCGTACCGACCATCGACCACGATGCGGATCTTGTCCGCACGGATTCCTCAGTCACGCTTCGTGGCCGGGCGCTGAGAGATTCCGAGCTACCAAGCGTGGCCAAAGTTTTCAGCGAAGTGATGGCGCGTCTATGAGCAATTTCATTCGTCTCAAGAGCGGTCGCATCTACGACCCAGTCAACGGGGTCGACGGTGAAGTACGCGACATCTTTGTTCGCGATGGTCAGATCGTCAATACCCCCATCGATATCGATCCTGCGATGACGACTTATGACCTTGATGGGGCTGTTGTCATGGGGGGTGGTATTGATATTCACACCCATATCGGTGGGGGTAAGGTCAATATCGCGAGAACCATGCTGCCCGAAGATCACGATGCTGATCCGGTCAACCGCGGGCAGCACCCACATGCCGGATGTGGCCATGCGGCGCCATCCACCTATACCGCCGGTTATCGCTATGCGGAAATGGGCTACGTTGCCTGTTTCGAGCCGGCGATGTTAGCGAGCAACGCGCGGCAAGCGCACCTGGAGATGGCCGATACTCCGATGGTCGACAAAGGCGCCTATGTGGTGCTGGGTAACGACGACTTCTTTCTTCGTGCGCTGCGGGCAAAAAAGGACCAACAGTATATTGAAGATTACGTGGCGTGGACCCTGAAAGCTGCACAAGCGCTGGCCATCAAGGTTGTTAATCCAGGCGGTATTAACGCGTTCAAGTTCAACCAAAGAGCGCTCGATCTCGATGAAAAACACAATCATTACGGGATCACGCCCCGCGAGGTGTTGTTGAGCCTGAGCGCAGCGGTGAAAAATCTCGGCGTCGCGCATCCGTTGCACATTCATGGTTGTAATCTCGGCGTGCCCGGCAATCTAAGCACAACATTGGAAACTGCCCGGGCGCTCGACGGACTTCCGGCGCATCTGACGCATGTGCAATTCCACGCCTACGGCACCGAAGGTGATTACAAGTTCTCCTCGGGGGCTGCCGAAATTGCCGAAGTCGTCAATCGCAATCCAAATCTCTCGATGGATGTCGGCCAAATCATGTTTGGGCAAACTGTTACCGAGTCCGGCGATACGATGCGGCAGTTCGAAGGCGCCGCCTTCGCGCACCCGAAAAAGTGGGTCGGCATGGATATCGAATGCGACGCCGGCTGCGGCGTTGTCCCGTTCCGCTATCGCGACAAAAACTTTGTCAACGCGCTCCAATGGGCTATCGGTCTGGAGTTGTTTCTGCTCATTGATGATCCTTGGCGAATTTTTCTCACCACCGATCACCCCAATGGCGCGCCTTTCACGAGCTATCCCCACCTGATCCGATTATTGATGGATCGCAGCTTCCGCAACGATATGCTATCGACCATTCATCCGGATGCCGCCGCCGCTTCACGGCTTGGATCAATAGATCGGGAGTACAGCCTCTACGAAATTGCCACCATGACACGCGCGGCGCCGGCCCGCTCGCTGGGTTTACAAGATTACGGCTCTTTAGGCGTTGGGGCGCGCGCAAACATTACCGTCTATAACGACCATGCCAACCGCGAACGAATGTTCGCCAAGCCCCGGCTGGTGTTCAAAGAAGGCGAGCTAATCGTCGAAAACGGCAAGGTGTGCCAAACGGTCTGGGGCACCACCCACATGTCGGACGCTAGCTACGACAATGCAATCAGCAAAGATCTTGATGCGTATTTTGATCGTTATATGACGATGAAAAAAGAACACTTTGCGGTCCATGACGACGAGTTTCACAGTGATGAACGCGGATCGCTGACTCGCCACGAGGTCAAGCGCGAGTGAAGATCAACCGCGTCCTCATCGAGGACACCTTCGCCGAGGCTTTCCCAATGAAAGCGACGCGTCTGGTGATCACCGCCGCCGATAAAACGTGGGCCGACAACGCCGCGCGTGCCCTCACCGGCTTCGCGACTTCGGTGATCGCCTGCGGCTGTGAAGCGGGTATCGAACGTTACCTTAAACCTAACGAAACGCCGGACGGGCGGGTTGGGGTTTCCGTTTTGCTGTTCACGATGAGCAAGAAAGAACTCATAAAGCAGGTGCAAAATCGCGTAGGACAATGCGTTTTGACATCTCCCACCAGTGCTTGTTTTGCAGGCATTGAGGATGGCCCCGAGGTACCGCTAGGTAAGGCGTTGCGGTTTTTTGGGGACGGTTTCCAAATCGCCAAAGTGTTTAACGGGCGGCGGTTCTGGCGCGTTCCGGTAATGGACGGGGAGTTCCTCTGCGACGACGTAACGCACATTACCAACGGCATCGGCGGGGGGAATTTTTTAATCTTGGCGCGCGATCAGCAAGCCGCGCTGCGCGCATCTGAGCGCGCCATCGTAGCGATGAATAAGGTGCCTGGCGCCATCATGCCTTTTCCTGGCGGCGTGGTGCGCTCCGGGTCCAAAGTGGGATCTAAATACAAGGCCCTGCCTGCCTCGACCAACCATAAGTTCTGTCCGACACTGCGCGGGGCGGTCAACAGCGAACTTGATAAAAACGTTGGCGCGGTGCTGGAAATCGTTATCGATGGGGTAACCTCCCAGGCCATCGACGAGGCCACGCGCGTTGGCATCATCGCCGCTTGCCGGGGCCGTGATCACGGTGTTCTGAAAATTAGCGCGGGCAACTACGGCGGCAATCTAGGGCCGCATCACTTCAAACTTCGACAGATCCTGAAATGAGTAAGGACCAACCGCTAATGCGCCTCACTGCGCGTGATATCCCCCCTGCGGGGATCGATCTCATGCCAATTTGTCCGGCGGCCCTGGCGGGACTGTCTATCGATACCATCAGAAAAATTCGCCTTAGCAGTGGCGCAAAAAGAGTTGCGCTCGGCGATGTCTTTGAGGTTGAAGGTCACTGCGAAGACACCGTTGAACTACGCCGCATCGATCGGCGTTGCCTCCGTGTTGGCGCGGGCCTTGAGCAGGGCCAGATCCGCGTGCGCGGGGACGTTGGCGACGAAGCTGGTAGGGGAATGAGCAATGGCGTGCTTAAGGTCAGCGGCAACGCAGGTGATTCACTCGCGAGCGGGCTGAGCGGCGGACGCATAGAGATTGGTGGGGACGCTGGCGATCATTTGGGTGCGCCTGCCAGAGGACAAACCAAAGGCATCAACCGCGGCGTGGTGATTGTTAAAGGGAACGTCGGTAACCATGCGGCAGCGAGAATGCGCCGGGGCGTAGTCGTGATCCACGGTAGCGCCGGAACCTATCTTGGCGAGCGCATGATTGCGGGCACGATCGTTGTGCTAGGCAGCACCGACCGCCATCTTGGCACGGGCATGCGGCGCGGCACCTTTGTCCTCACGGAAATGGCGAAATCACCGGGTTTCGCCGAAAACGGAAACTATGAATTGCCGTTTCTCAAAGTCCTTTTTAGTCAGTTGGAAAACATCGATCCGTCGCTTAGGAAATACATCAAAAAAACCAAAACCGCGCAACGCTGGCTTGGTGACCTCGCCCACGGCGGTCTGGGCGAAGTACTGGTGGTCGAAAAACCATGAGCGTCGCCAAAACAAAACCACGTAAGGGTCGATTTCGCGGCCGCCGGGCTGAGGCCGATTTAGTCGAAGAAGTCGCATCGCTGATTGGGGACGGCCCATATCGCGATGATTTGCTCATCGAGTACCTACATCAACTTCAGGACCACTACCTGTGCCTACCGAAAACCCATTTAGTAGCCTTGGCCGATTGCCTGGGGCGAAGCATGGCCGAGATTTTCGAAGTCGCAACGTTCTACCACCACTTCGATGTGGTCGATAGTGTCGAACAGGCACCAGCGGCGATCACCGTCAGGGTTTGCGACTCGGTAACCTGTGAAATGTTTGGTGCCGGGGCGCTCGAACAATCGTTAAAAAATGCGCATTTAGACAATGTACGCATCCAAAAAGTACCTTGCGTGGGCCGCTGCGATTCGGCGCCGATTGCGGTGGTGGGTCAGAACCCGGTGAATCATGCCGATAGCACGACTGTGATCGCTAAAACGAAAGCCGGCGCCATTACCCCCCCGCCGACCGCGCACTTGGGTTACCGCAGCTATCGCGAAGCCGGTGGCTATGAATTGGCCGCTGCCTGTCGCGCCGGTGAACACGACGCGGAGCAAATCATCGAAACGCTCAGTAACGCGAAACTGCGGGGCCTGGGCGGCGCCGGATTTCCGGCCGGCACTAAATGGTCGATCTTGCGCGACCAACCTGCGCCAAGACTGATGGCAATTAATATTGACGAAGGCGAGCCCGGAACATTCAAGGATCGAACCTATTTGGAAGCCGATCCCCATCGCTTTCTGGAAGGCATGCTCATCGCTCAGTGGGCGGTGGACGCCGAGGCCTGTTACATCTATTTGCGAGACGAGTACGCGAGTTGTCGCAATATGTTGACTCGTGAAATCGCGGCCTTGCAATCGGACCCACCCTTCGAATTACCAACGATCGAATTACGCCGCGGCGCCGGCGCTTATATCTGTGGCGAAGAATCCGCAATGATCGAATCGATTGAAGGCAAGCGGGGCTTGCCAAGGTTACGGCCTCCGTACGTTGCACAGGTCGGTCTGTTCGGTCGCCCAACGCTTGAACACAATATGGAAACGCTGTTTTGGGTGCGGGACATTGTGGAGCGCGGTGCGGATTGGTTCGCCGGAAATGGCCGGCGCGATCGGCATGGCCTGCGCTCTTTTTCAGTCAGCGGGCGCGTCAAAAAACCGGGCGTGCACGTCGCACCGGCGGGTATTTCCCTGCGCGAATTGGTCAACGAATACTGCGGTGGCATGCTCCCCGGACATAAGCTCTATGCCTACTTCCCAGGCGGTGCCTCGGGTGGGATCTTGCCCGCCTCGCTCGCCGACGAGCCATTGGATTTTGACACCTTGCAACCGCACGGCTCGTTTATCGGCTCGGCGGCGGTGATCGTGCTGTCGCAC
Source organism: Pseudomonadota bacterium (assembly GCA_039030125.1). Lineage (GTDB taxonomy): Bacteria > Pseudomonadota > Gammaproteobacteria > JBCCEV01. Next base: position 15,523 of record JBCCEV010000088.1, read on the forward strand.
CACGATTCGGTAAAGCATGCGGCACTGAATGCCATGCGCTTTTTCAAACACGAATCGTGTGGCCAGTGCACACCGTGTCGCGTCGGCACTGCCAAGGCCGCCGAACTCATGGCGCTCGACCATTGGGATAAGTCCAAACTTGAGGATCTCGCGCGCGCGATGGAGGACGCCTCCATCTGCGGTCTTGGGCAAGCAGCGCCCAACCCCTTGCGTTGCGCGCTCCGCTATTTTCCACAAGAGTTCCAGGGCGCGTAACGATGAGTAAAGCTGAATCGATAGCTTTTGAGTTAGACGGCAAACACGTGGACGCCTTACCGGGCGAAACCATTTTGCAGGCCGCCGATCGCATCGGCCACGATATCCCACGGCTGTGTTACAAACCAGGCTACCGTGCGGACGGCAATTGCCGTGCTTGCGTCGTCGAAATTGAGGGTGAGCGGGTACTTGCGCCCTCCTGCTGCCGCCAACCTACCGCGGGCATGAAAGTGGCAAGCAGCAATGAACGAGCGCGCTTCTCCCAGAAGATGGTGCTGGAATTACTGACTTCAGACGTCCCGTATGACGGTGGCGACTATACGCCGCGCTCAGAGTTAAAACGTTGGTCGGATTTTGTTGGCTTGCAGGAGCCACGATTCATCGCGCGCAAGCAACCCGTCGCCGACACGACAAATCCTGCCATCTCCGTCAATCTCGATGCCTGCATTCAATGTACCCGCTGCGTGCGCGCCTGCCGCGAGGAACAAGTCAACGACGTTATTGGATATGCCCACCGCGGCAGCGAATCCAAGATCGTATTCGACCTCGACGACCCGATGGGCGACAGCACCTGTGTAAGCTGCGGAGAGTGCGTGCAAGCTTGTCCGACCGGTGCGCTGATGCCAGCTTTAAATAGTGGCAATCTGCAGCCCGACCGGAAAGTAGAATCCGTGTGTCCATACTGCGGCGTTGGCTGCTTGCTCACCTTTAACATCAAGGACGAGAAGATTGCTTACGTGGATGGCCGCAATGGCCCCGCTAATCAAAGCCGCCTGTGTGTCAAAGGCCGCTACGGGTTCGACTATGTTCACAATCCCGCGCGGTTAACGAAACCGCTCATTCGCAGAGAAGGCAAAAAGAAAACAAAGGAGTTGATCGATCCCGATAAGATCGAAGAATATTTTCGCGAAGCCTCATGGGAGGAAGCCTACGAATTCGCCGCGCGCGGCATTGTCGAAATCCGCGAAGCGCACGGCAGTGGCGCACTCGCTGGCTTCGGGTCAGCCAAAGGCTCCAACGAAGAAGCCTACCTATTCCAAAAATTGGTCCGCGCCGGCTTTGGTACCAATAACGTCGACCACTGCACGCGGCTAGTGTTGTGCCACAACGATTCCGAAAAATATTAGCTATCAAAGAACGGAAAAATCCTAATGTATTGTCTGAGTCGGAAAAGCAAGCACTATTTAAGCCTCAAAATATAAAAGTTTTAATGGCGATTCGAGAAGATCGCTATAGCCAATTACATCAGTTGACGGATTATCTGCCAGATATTGTTCAAAATCGGTATTTATTATCGCCTATCACCAGAGACCAAGCTAAAGAAGCGATAGAAGCGCCTGCCAAAGCAAAAGGGAATTTTAATTCTGTTCCTTTTGCTTATACGCCTGCTGCTATAGAGCAGATTCTCGACCACCTTACTACGAACGATACTCAGGTAGAAACGACGGCTTTACAAATTATTTGTAACCGCCTTGAGCGACTTGATATCCCCGAAATTCGTCCAGAGAATATTCCGAATGTTGAAAATATCTTTTTTGAATTTTATAATGGCTCCATTCAAAAATTACCTGATGAGCAACAAGAAAAAGCAAGAATATTTGTTGAAAATCAATTGATTCAACAAGGACAACGTATTTCTTTGGATGAGCTGGTTTGTAAAAATTATCTTCCAGAGGAGGTTTTGAATCAATTGGTGAATGAGCAACATCTCTTGAGAAGGGTTCGCAATAGCTCTGATCGGGTATCTTATGAAGTCTCTCATGATATTATGATTGCGCCGATTTTAGAAGCCAAACGCTTGAGAGAAATTACTGAAGCTCAAATAAGGGTAGAGGCAGAAAGATTTAAAAAAGAACAAGAATGGCAAGCTCAATTGGTAGTGGAACAGGCTGAGAAGG
>JBCCEV010000089.1:0-17426 GCA_039030125.1 Pseudomonadota bacterium
CAATCAGTACTTCCAGGCCGATTTTCTTCGTCATTCCAAGCTTGGTTTCAATCTGGTCGAGAAGGAGTGCAACCCACTGCACGTCAAACGCCGTTTTGACCTTCGGAATGATAATAACGTCGACTTTCTCCTGCGCGCCTTCGACGACGGTAATAATGTCTTCGTAAGCCAAGTGAGTTTCCAAATCATTAATACGCACGCTTCGCACCGTACGCCCGAAATCCAGGTCATTAAGTGCCCACACGACCTTGGCCCGAGCTTCGACCTTCTCGGAGGGTGCGACGGCGTCTTCCAAATCTAAGAATACGTAATCAACGTCCATTCCGGCGGCCTTGGTCAGCATTTTTTCGCTGCTTCCCGGAACGGCCAGTTCTGCGCGACGCGCGCGTAGCGGCTTGTCTGACATTTCTTGAAACCTTTCTTTCGTGACTAATGAATATCGAATTGAGCGAGGATCTCACCTGAATGCTCACCGAGTAACGGTCCACGGCTGCGAACACCCCCAGGCGTTTTCGCAAACCGGACTGGTGTCCCCGCAATCTTGGCCGCTCCATTTCCGACCGGGATATCGAGCGAGGTAACCATGTCATGACCAACAATATGCGGATCATTCACGACGTCGGCCGTGTCATTCACAGGACCAAAGGGCACCAGGCCACCGAGGCGCTCGGCGAGTTCCAACTTGGTAAATTGCGAACACCATTCATCAAGGATCTTCTGGACTTCGCCGCTTCGTTTAGCGCGTTCTACATTGGTTGCAAACGCCGGATCGGCGGCAAGCTCGGGCTGCCCAATCGCTTCGGCCAATCGCTGCCACAGGGAATCAACAGGGCAAGCGATCGCGACCCACCCATCTTTGGCTTGGTAAATCGAAAAAGGTGCTGCGAGTGGATGATTGTTGCCTTCAGGTTTCGGCATCACACCGCCGATGGTGTAGAGGTGCACGATACGTTCGCATAAAGACACCATCGCGTCGTACATGGGCACATCCAGGAACTGACCTTCCCCAGTACGTTCCGCCTTGCGTAATGCCGCAACCACGCCGAACGCGCACAGTGCCCCAGGGAAGATGTCGCCGACCCCGGGTCCCGCCTTCATAGGTTCGCCTGGACCCGTGATCCCCATGAAACCGCCCATCGCTTGAGCAACAATATCGAACGCTGGCCAATCAGCGTAAGGGCTATTTCCCGTTCGCTCGTCGCCGAAGCCACGGATCGTGGCGTATACAATTTGCGGATTAACCGCAGCCAGCGCTTCGTATCCCAGGTCAAGACGCTCCATGACACCGGCCCGATAGTTCTCCACGAGCACATCCGCCTTCGCGACTAGTTGCCGAAATTTCTCCGCGTCACCTGCATCTTTCAAATCCAGCACCAGACTGCGTTTGTTGCGATTGATGCTATTGAAATAGCCCCCGTACTGACGCTCGGTATCGTCTTCGAAAAACGGCCCGAAGGTTCTGGAAATGTCGCCACCAGGAGGTTCTATCTTGATCACGTCAGCGCCATGATCAGCAAGCATCATGGTGCAATAGGGGCCCGCTAACATTTGTGTAAGGTCGAGAACCACGACTCCTTCAAGTACACCTGACATCAGCTACCCCAATGGCTGCGCCGCTTAATCAAAGTCCGACGATCGCCCTCGAAAACGATTTTATCGTCCTGATTCATGCCCCAGTGATGAAAACTCACGATCCCCGCATCGTCGCGTTCGCCGTCCTCGATGCCCTCCACCCGCGTGAACGCATAGAGCGTGTCGTTGTGGAACACCGGATGCCTCAGTCTGATGTTATCCATGGAAAGCTCCGCGATGGCATTCTCAGCGGTGTCTTGCGCGGCCAATCCCAGCACCATCGAAATAGTGATCCCGCCATAGACGACGCGGGTTTTGAACATGTGATCCGCCATGATTGCTTCATCAAAATGAGCGGAGGCCGTATTCATCACAAGGTTGCACATTAAAATGTGGTCCATCTCGGTCATTGTTTTGCCGCGCGAGTGGCGGAACAGATCGCCGACTTCAAAATCTTCAAAATACATCGCATTGTGAGAAGGTTGCGCCATAGCCTTATGCCCCTCCCGCGTTTGCGAATTCGCGCTTGGTTACCAAATTCGCGCGTTTGTAATCGACGAACGTGGCGCCATCGCCCTTGGTGCCGACGGTATGCCAGGTGACGATACCAAACTCAGGCCGCTTATCACTCTCGCGCTTATCGACCACCGTGCTTTTCGCATTGATGGTGTCACCGGCATAAACCGGTTCATGAAAACTCAGCTCGGTAACTCCCAAGAACGGGCCCATGCCAGCCTCACTCAAGTCCTCAACGCTCAGACCAAAGACGGTGTTGAAAACCAGTAACGGGTTAAGCACCGTATCGGCATGGCCCAATTCCGCCGCGTGCTGCGCATTGAAGTACATTGGGTTGAAGTGCAAGGTGAGGGAAGAAAATAGCGCGTTCTCGGCCTGGGTGATGGTGCGTCCCCAATGATGATCGAAGACCTGTCCTAGGGAAAAATCCTCATAGAGATTTCCTTTGGTGAGGATCCGCGCGGATTTTAGATCTTCGGCGCTCAGTACATTATTGTCCGCCAAGTTAAGCCCCCTCAAATGACGACGCCTACGAATGTGGCTCGCGACTCACACGCTGTAGGCTAAAATTCGGGTGCGTATGGTAGCAAATGAGCTTGAAAGCCCTATACCCAGAATTCTAAGGTCTAAAGGAGCCCGAAAATAAAGATCACGCCTCTTACCCGGGCAATCGGAGCGGTTATCGACAATGTCGATCTCGCCTGCGCGTTAAACCACGATACGGTCGCCAAGATCCGCGAGGCTTATCTTGAGCATCTGGTGATATTTTTCCGAAATCAAACATTGGAACCTAGCGAGTTAGTCCGATTCGCGACCTATTTTGGAAAGATTGGCTACTACCCTTTCGTCAAGGGAATGGATGAATTTCCTGAAGTTATCGAGGTAATAAAAAAAGAAGACGAGACCATTAACTTCGGCGGCCTTTGGCACACCGATACCAGCTACCTCGAAAACCCGCCCTTGGGGTCCATCCTTTACGCGAAAGAAGTACCTGCCGTGGGCGGCGACACGCTATTTGCAAACATGTACATGGCGTACGCGGGTCTTTCCTCGACCTTGCAAGCCCTGATCGCGGATCTACGGGGCGTGAACAGCGCGGCAAAACCCGATGCGGCTGTTACCCGGACGCATCGCATCGATGACAATCCCAAAGATGCCTCTACCATCGTTACCACGGCAATTCATCCCATCGCGCGAACGCACCCCGAGACCGGCAAGATAGCGTTGTATTGCAGCGATGCGCATACCCTGGAGATCGAGGGCATGAGCGCCGATGAAAGCCGTCCGCTACTGCAATACCTCTACCGCATGCAGCAACGCGAGGAGTACGCCTGCCGGTGGCATTGGGAAACTGGCGATGTGGCCTTCTGGGACAATCGCTGCGCGCAACACAATGCCCTCAATGATTACCAGGGGCAGCGCCGGGTAATGCAGCGGGTGACACTGCAGGGCGAGCGCCCCCGCTGACCACTCACGCCGCCGCTTAGCCGGCGTGCCATTTCATCACATGGTCAGCCTAAGCAGGCCAAATAGTCAGAAACCTTAAATTCGCCGCAGACGTTGCCGTCATCATCATAGAATTCGACCATTAGGTCTTGGTCTCCGCGCCAACTTCCATAACCCGTCGTATCCTCCAAGAAAAGCTCAACGTGTTCATCGTTAGCGGGTTGATAACAATAGTCGCCAGGGCCGAATTCGCAGCCGATCGTTTCGTTGCGCACGCGCCCTTCGAGGATATAGACATGCGTTTCGCACAGGTGTTTATGTTTGCCGGAGTTATAGCCCGCTTTAGTCCTGAACAAAAACTCTACTGAGTAGCGCGCCTGATCAACTGATAACACTTTAAATTCAATATCCTCACTCGCCTTGATCCAACCTTCCGGGCTAGCGGCGGTTGGCGCGACGCGGACCAGCGGTTCTTCTAGAGCTGCTGCCATGGGTAGTTCCTTTCGTGCGCGAAATCGCTAATAGGTGCGACGAAATTTATCACATGCCTTAGCCAAGCGACATCGAGTCCCTACGCCGGGAATTTGAGTCACGATAGTGTTCTATGGGAGATTAGTGGGCGTTTCTACTCGGGGGAGTCAACATGCTGCAGCGCGCTACGATCGCTTTCTGTTTATTCATGCTATTCATTGTTCCCGCGCCCGCGCGCGATGGCGAAACTGTATATATCGCCGAATGTGCGACCTGCCACAATTCCAACACCCCGCGCACACCAACCTTCGATGTTCTCAAAGGTTTGGAAACGGGCCGCATCGTGAGCGCGCTTGAAAGCGGAGCAATGCGCATCATCGGTACTTTCAGCCTAACCGCTCCGGAGCGGATCGCGGTGGCGGAATACATCACGGGCGATGCCTATAACGCAAACTGGAAATCACAAGAAGGTAGTCAATGCGCCGCGGCCGATCAGTGGCCCGCGACCGATCCCTTCGCTGACCCTCATTGGAATGGCTGGGGTGGAAACCTTGCCAACACCCGCTCCCAGACGGCGGCAAACGCGCAATTGGACGTTGAGCAAATTCCGGAGCTTGAACTTAAATGGGCCTTTGCGTTCCCGGGCGAAACCTTCGTCGAATCCCAACCAAGCGTCGTTGGCGGGCGCATCTTCGTGGGCAGCCCGAGCGGTACCGTGTACGCTCTTGACGCAAAGTCTGGTTGCATTCACTGGACCTTCCAGGCGGAAGCCCCGGTTAAAGCTCCCGTGTCGATCGGCGCGCTTGACGACGGCAGCTTTGGCGTATTTTTCGGCGACCAAGCCGGGCGTGTCTATTCGCTCAACGCCGTGAACGGCGCCGAGCGCTGGCGTGACATTGGCGACGACCATCCGAGCGCGCGCGTGACTGGCGGGGTCCAGCTATTCGAGGGCAAGGTTTATGTCCCGATGGCATCCCTGGAAGAAGGCCTAGCCATGGACCCAGGCTACGAATGCTGCGTATTCAGAGGCAGCGTTATCGCCTACCGGGCGGATACGGGTCAGCGGATCTGGAAGCAATACACCATCAAAAAATTACCGGCGAAGATCGGCCGCACCACCACCGGAGATTTGCAATTCGGACCTTCCGGCGCAGCCGTATGGTCGGCTGTAACCATCGATACAAAGCTGCGTCGAATTTATCTTGGTACGGGTGACAATTATTCGAATCCGCCCAGTGGCACCAGCGACTCTGTCCTTGCATTCGACCTCGATAGCGGCGAGCTGGCGTGGAACTACGAAGGCTTAGGAGGCGATGCTTGGAACATTGGCTGCATGTCCACGCCAAAGGTTAATTGCCCTGAGAACGAAGGACCCGACGAAGACATGGGCGCCTCACCCATCTTGGTGTCTTTACCATCGGGCAAGCGCTTGCTGATTGGCGCACAAAAAACGGGGGTCGCTCATGCCCTCGATCCAGATAACAACGGCGAATTGGTATGGCGCAAACAACTCGCCGAGGGCGGGGTACAAGGCGGGTTGCAGTGGGGGCAATCGACCGATAGCGGTGTGCTCTACGCCTCGCGTTCTGATCTCGGTTGGCTATCTGAGGAAGTCATGGTCGCCAAACCGGTCATCGATCCAAATCAAGGCGGCGGTACGCTAGCGGTAGACCTTGAAACCGGGGAAATCCTCTGGGAAGCCGATCCGGTGAGTTGCGCCGGAAGGGAAGTTTGCAGCCCGGCCGCAGGCGCCGCTATAACGACCATCCCGGGCGCGCTATTTACTGGATCTTTAAGCGGGGAAATGCGCGCGTTAGATACGTCCACGGGCGAGGAAATTTGGCGGTACGACACGGTAAGAGAGTATGACACCGTCAACGGCGCTAATGGTCGTGGCGGCGCCATCGAGCAGGCCGGCGCCGTCATTGTTGGCGGTATGGTGTATTTCAACTCAGGCTACTCTAAATGGGGCGCGCTTCCGGGCAACGTCTTATTGGCATTCGGACTACCTGACAAACAATGACGCTCATAAGGTAGAACCGGTTGCGTGCCGGCAGCGCTTAAATCATCGTGTAAGCACCATCGACAGTCCACGACTGACCGGTAATATAGCTGGCCTCGTCAGACCCTAGGTAAACGGCAAGTTCTGCAACCTCCTCAGGCTTGATAAACCGCTGCAGCGGCACCGATGCGGCCCAGGTTTCTTGCAGTTGTTCGATGGGACGTCCAACGAGCGCGGCGTGTCCGGCACTGAAAGAATCCAGCATATCGGTGGCGACTATCCAGGGGCAAATTGCGTTCACGAAGATATTCGACGGCGCCATTTCCAATGCTAGGCAGCGCGTCATGCCGACGACCGCGTGTTTCGACATGTTGTACGCGCTTTGATTACGGGTCCCCCATTTGCCGGCCGTCGAGGCAATATTGACGATCCGCCCCGCCTTTCGCTCAAGCATTCGTTTGACGACAAATTGGGTGACATGGATCACGCCAAACACGTTGATATCAAAAACATCACGAAAGTCCTCCGCGCTATAGTCAACGAACGCTGCCGCGCGATGGATCCCGGCGTTGTTTACTAACAAATCAATGGGCGCGACAGCTTCGCAGGCATCGACCATGCTTTCGATATCGGACCGCGCGCTCACGTCGCAGGGGAATACATCAACTTCACATCCAAAGTCAGAACGCAACTTGGTGGCGGTCTGTTCGAGGCGACTGCCGTCGCGGGCATTGAGCAGCAGCCTGGCGCCCTCCCGAGCGTAGGCCGCGGCTATCGCGTATCCAATCCCGCGACTGCCCCCTGTGATTAACGCCGTTTTCCCTTGCAATCGGTTGCTCACCACTTACCTCCTGAAATTTAGAAGCTAAAAGAAAAAGTAATCGAGCCAAAGCTATGACGGCTGTTCTGGCCGTCGAACTCACGGGTGCGGAATACCTTCGCGTAGGAAAGTTTTGCCTGCTTCCAGACCAGACTCGCGCCAATAATCCAGTCGCCAACCACATATTTTTTCTTTACATCGTGGCTACTGCCGAAGGTATTTCCGTCCAGGAAGATATCGCGGATAGATAATTTTCCCGACATCCCGGTGAACGCATAGATACCCACGCCTTGGTGTGGCGCGCCCGTGGTCAGCGGCGCATTGGCGTCGCCACCTGGACGAATGAGCGTAGTACCGAAATCAGAGGGCAAATTAAAACCCGCGCGAACCTCGGCACCAACGTTGATGAAGGTCATTACATTGCCAAGGGCCACTCCGCCCTGCGGAAACACATCGACGCCGAAACGAGAATTATCGAAACGGTAGGTGCGCCGCCATTTACGCTCATAAAACAGGAGCAGACCGGGTTCGTTATCAAGCTGGTTGTCCCAACCGCGAGGCTCGGGAAGATCACGGATGTCGTGGACCAGTTTTTGCGCTTCTTCGGCCAACGACGCTGGCCCGATCATGCCAAGCTGGATCTCAAGAGTATCAGCGATCGCTGCATTTTTACTGATGAACGACAGGCTGCCGAATAGCCAGCCTGCATACGGTCTGTCATCGGTCACTAGCGCTCTCGTGCTGGTATCGTCGGGAGTAAAGATGAGTTGACCTAGGGCCATCCCAACATTGAACTGGCGATCACTGTGACGGGCGTAGCCGAACATCGGCAAACGCTCTACCGTTGATACGGCCCATTCCGGGATCCGATCGAGTTCACTCAGTTTCGCCAAATCTGGCGATAGCCAGCTCAGCCGAAGACCATTGGTGTACTGCTGATCGGTATCACCAAAGAGATCATTTTCAAACAGGAAGGTTACCGTCTGAGTCTCCGGATCGCTCTCGTCCGCCGCTGCCGAGAAAGCGATGACGCCTATCAGAGCGAAAGCGAAAAATCTGCTGTGAGTTCCAAGCCAAGCCATATCAGGATGAAGTCTATATCATTACGACTTCACACAAACGGAGCTTCATCATGTCTTGGACACGGATTGGCGATGTCGAAATCGCGCGAGTGCTGGAATCCAACGGTCCTTTCATGAGCGTCTACAAGTTCTTTCCGGACGCCACCGAAGAGGGCATCGCAAGCCACCGCGATTGGCTTTATCCGAATGTCCTAACCGCGGACACCAATGAGTTAATCATGCCAATCCAAAGTTTCGTACTGCGCACCGAACATCATACCGTGCTCGTTGATGCCTGCGTTGGCAACCACAAGTCAGTCGAATGGTTCAAACCCTGGCACCAGAAAACCGATGCGGCTTTTAAGACGGGCTTGAGCGAAATTGGGGTTTCGGTGGCAGACATTGATTTCGTCTTCTGTACTCACTTGCACGTCGACCATTCAGGCTGGAACACTGAATTGAAGGACGGCCGTTGGGTCCCCACCTTCCCAAATGCCAAGTATGTGCTCTCCAAAGACGAGGTGAATTACATGGAGATGATGCATACCGAGCACGGCGATCCGACCTATGCTGAGAACATCGCCCCACTAATCGAAGCCAAGCAAGTCGAACTGGTGGACAACGACTACAACGTTGATGATCAAGTTTGGATCGAGCCGACTCCCGGCCACACCCCGGGCCACATGGCTATCCGCATAGATTCCAATTCGAAACGCGGCGTTATTACCGGTGATTTAATCCACAGCCCCTTGCAATGTCATCACCCTGAATGGAATTTCAAATTCGACTCAAATAAAAAACAGGCGGCACAAACCCGCCGTGCTTTCCTGGAACGATACTGCGATTGCGATGCGCAGGTTCTAACCTCGCACTTCCCTCTACCCTCAACCGGACGGTTGGAATCGACAAACAGCGCTTTTGTATTTGTTCCCGATGAGGTGTAGGTACTGACGCGTCGCACCCGCCCAGCGGATGTCTGGCGGAAACGCTTCGCTCAGCGCAGAAATTTTGTGCTGGTGGGAGAGGTTCGCAAATAAGCACGCGGCTCGTCGGCAACCATCTTCAGTTGCCGGAACCACGCCGGTACATCTGGCGCCGCCACGCTGGGATCGTATTCCACGAGTAAGGCTGCCGTGGCAGCAGCATGCGCCGCCAGCACCGATGGACCACTCACGACATCGTAACGCCCGCCAGGCACTGTTGTGATAGCCCCTTCATCCGGGAGGGCTAGACGAGTATCGGCCCCAGGTTTCACATTGTTTTCAGGCGCCACAACAATGACGTTATCGACCGATCCGGGGAAACTGCTCTGCCCCAGGGGGTCGTCGACTGCAAACACCAGCGCGCCCGAATCAATCGCTTTTCGAAGGAGCCGCGAAACCAAAGGATCCTCAGGCCCCACCCAGTTGAGGTTAACGATGTCAGCCCCGGCACCGACCGCGAAATCCAACGCTTGCGCCAGAGACCGGGTATTACAAACTGCGGCGTTAGGATGTGTTGCTCCTGCTTGCTCCCAGCAACCCCGCAAGGCCATGAGCTCGACGTCGGGCGCCCAGCCGTCGGCATCTGCCAGATCGTCATCCCGGGCTGCAATAATCCCGATAATCGCGGTCCCGTGATACTCGGCCGGCATCGTTTCCCCGGGCTCACCGACAAAATCGATCGCATGGTCAACCTGTCCTCGCAGCGCGGGATGAGCCGAATCCACCCCGGTGTCAACAACCGCGAGGCGCACGTTGCGCCCGCGGTAGTTGCCTTGCAAGGCTTCTAGCGTCGCTCGTCTTAGAGACCTGTCCGCCGGGGCATCGGGAACCCGCGGCCGCCCGGCAACCCGATGGACCATCAAGGGCTGCGCGGAGGCCACACGACGATCGGCGTTTAAGCGCGCAATGATCCTGTCGCGGTCCTGTCCGGGCGGAGTCCGATACACTACACCGTGCCCTTGCAGCGACCGCAATGGCCATTCAGAAATCGTTGATAGCTCATGATCGTGCCCGACAATGTCAGCTAGCATCATTGAATTGACCATGCCCTCGACTTCAAGCAATACGACGATATCGTCTTTACGTTGTTCGCCGGCCGAGGCCACCGCTTGCTCTTGATCATTGCTAAAGGGTTCATTGGCCGCTTGAAATACTTTTCCAACCAATACGGAAGCAACGACTAACGAGACAACCGCTGCCACCAATGGTAATCGACGTCGCAACCGCCTTGAGAATATCCGGTTGACACGCGCGGCGCTGCGGGCACTGGTCGTGTGTTGTCGTTCAATACGGGTGATCAGGCGCGCGAATGCGCGCGAGCACAGAACCTGTTGATCAGGCAGGTCGATTGCCTCCGCCAGCGTCTGTAATCTTTGCAGTTCGCGACTGCAAACTAAACACTCGTGCAGATGACCCTGAACCAAGCTTTTCTCTGATGGCTCCAAGGTTTCGTTGAGATACCACGGCAGTAAAGCAAACGCCTCATCGTGCGACGGCGGCATCTGTTGTTTGCGGTCGGCCGGCATTGAGTTACCCCTGGCCTAGGGCGCGGTCTAAGTGGCCACGCAGTTTGTCCCGCGCATGGAACATACGGGTTTTAACCGTGTTAACGGGGCAATCCAAAATCTCGGAGATCTCACGATAGGAATAACCAAAGCGCAACGCCAAGTGCACAACCGCCTTCTGCGCGGCAGGCAGCTTTGCGACCGCGCTGAACAAGACTTCGTCATTCATCGTTTTCGCAATCACATCGTGGGGATCGGCAAAGGTACCGAGGTCGATGTCGCCCGCAATTTCCCGGGTGGAAACGCGTTGCCTGCTGCGAAATCTCTTCAAGGCCTTGCGATAGGCGATACCGAAAATCCAGGTGGAAACCCGAGACTCCTCGCGAAATGAATCAGCCTTTTCCCAAACCACCATCATTGTATCGTTCACCGTTTCCTCGGCCGCCTGCGAGTCGTCCAGAATACGGAGCAGGAAATCAGACAGGCGCGGGTAGTACGCCCGGTAAAGCGCCTCGAATGCATCCGGATCCGTCTTGACCCGTCTGAGCCAGTCAAGATGCGGATCGGGCTGCCCATCAGCGCCCCTCACCGTTTTCGCTGCTCCCCTCGACATCAATCCGTTTGGTCCGGGCCCGTTGACCCGTGCTTGTTGTTCGAAGTTAGGTTCCCTGGCGCTTGTAAAGGGTTCAAATAGTTCCGGGATTGGAGCAGCCCGCCCCATTCACTTTGCGCAAAAGCGTCAGCCACGGGGTCGCTCCGACAGCTTTTTGGTGAAGGCCTGGGCAACCTCATCGGGGCTGACGAAAATGTTTTCCTCTGGAACGTGCCCATGCTCGATCAACCGCCGGCGATCATCAAAACCATAGCTTGCAATCAGCGCTTCGTAACCGGTGGCGAGCGCGGCTCGAAAGTCACCGACCTCGTCGCCGCCAAAAAGACTGATATCGAAGTTGCTAGATCGCATCGCCAGCAAAACGTCGTGCTTTTTAGCGCCGGCCGGCACGGGAATCACGAAATCCAGCGCCTGCTGGTCGATCCCGCTATTGGAAAGCACCGCTCGCATCGTGGGTCCTGGCTCCAGTGTGTAATTACGGCTGACAATGCCGACATGAAGATCGGGCCTGGCCAGCATTTCGTTCATCAATGTTGTGAAGGGTGGATAGATTGAGCCCTCGCTCCTGTAAATCTCCGTCAACACCTTTCGAACCTCGCGCTTCTTAGGCAGCGAGAACGTCGCTAAGTTCGAAAGAAACTCTTTACCACCGCCCACATATTTGAGGAACTTTCGACGATTTTTAAACCGTGTTTCATCCCCCACATCGAGACCAAGTTCGTCGAACGCACTCGCCAGCAGACGATACGAATTGACTAAAAACCCATCAAAGTCGAGAACCACAAGGGCGCGTTTCACGGGCTTGGAGCCAACAGCACCAGGTAGCGTAGGCGTCAGGCGCTTTCTTCGTAGCGAGGAGCTTTAGCCTTCACATAAGTGAGCTTACGTTTGATCTGACGGCCCTCAAACTCGAGCAAATCCAAACCTCGCAAGACCATCGGCTTGCCTTCCATCTCGAGTTTCAAATCCCAGCTACTCATCACCTTGCCCGCCTCGGGATCGATGAAAGTGTCATCTTCAATGAAACGCATCTCGCCGAACTCGCCAGAGAATTGAGGTTCAAAAGCTTCGCGGATCGCGGCCTTTCCTTCCCTTGCTCTATCATTGAGTTCTCCATAAACCACATCTTCTGCAAAAAAGTCCATAACCGCGTCCAAATCATTGCGGTTGAACGCATCGAGAAACTCTGTACACAAAATCTCAAGCTCTGCACGACGTTCGCTCATAACATCACTTCCAATTTTATCTTCATCGGGATACTGCGATCATACACGCCGGGCAACACAGTCATTCGAGCGCCGCCATTAAGCTCTCGCAACCTTCGCTTAAATCTTGCCTTGGAAACGTAGATAGTCCTGGGCCGCTTCCAGGGGTTTTTCCACCATGGGCAGATGTCCGATATTATTCATAAGGATCGCTTCAGCGCTCGGATAGAGACGTTTAAAAACTTCCAGCGAAGAATGGTGCAAAATGCCGTCTTCTGTCCCCCAAACGATCAGTACACGCCGCTGGCTCATCTGCGCGTCACCCAGCGAGACACCGTCATCTAGTAGGTCTTGAAACAGCCGTTGATTGAAAGCACCTTCGGCGATCGCCCGCCGCGCGAGCACCCGTTGAAAGGGTGGCGGGGTCGGCGGCGGATTGACAAAACAGAGACCGACTAAACGCTCGAAATCGGCAACTGTGCTGACCAACAAAGGGTTGTCGCCAGATTCGACCAGTCGCTGCATCTCGCTCGGCTGCGGACTTTCCACTCCGGCAGGGGCTACTAGCCATAAAGTCTTCACACGCTCACCGAGGCGTTCTCCCAACAGCGATCCGAAATACCCCCCCATGGAGTTGCCGCCGACGTGGATTTTGTCGAGATCAAGCGAATCGACCAGCGCTATCAACCGTGAAAGTTGGGCGTCAACGCCATAGCCACAGTCTTCCTTGCGCGCACTATCACCAAAACCGGGTATATCTGGAACGATCAGATCGAAATGGGGGGTCAGGTACCGCGCGATGAGGGTCCAATTATCTTTATTGGCCGCAAATCCGTGCAGTAACAGCAAAGGCTCTCCTTTGCCGCCTCGGAGATAGGGTATTTGGTGACCGTCAATTTCGGCGATGAACAACTGCAGCCCTGAGGTACGTCTGGCAATCGTCATCGTCCAATCGAAAATAGGCGCCGGGAAAAAGAGCAGCGCCAAACCGAATAACAAGGTTACAAAGACCAGTAAAAACGCGATGGAAATCAACATATCCACACCCCTGATCCAAGCTTCAAAAGCGAGCGTAAGCTATTCATAAATTTGGTCCTCATCCACCTCGGTTGTTAGAATCCGCGTCTGCTTAAACAACGAACTACTCGGCGCCACCCCTTGACCAATCTCACCGCATCAAGCTTTGAGCATTATCCGCTCGACATCGAACTCAGTGGCGGCAAGTTTGAGTTGCGCCTGATGTCACCTGACGATGGGACTGCGGTATTGGCGTTCGCCCGAAAACTGAGCCCTCACGACATTCTATACATGCGACGCGATATCACGGTGCCCGCGGGTATTGATATGTGGCTCCGCGATTTGGAGAGCGGCCGCATCCATTCGATACTGGCATGGCAAGGTAATACGGTGATGGGTTATGCGACCATTAACCTGTCGGATCTTGAATGGACCCAGCACATCGCCGATTTGCGGGTTTCGGTGGCTAGCGAAGCGCGCGGTTGTGGACTTGGCCGCGCACTGGCTCGAGAAGCGTTCAACATGGCTTTAGATCTCGGCATAGAGAAAATATTCGCGCGTATGACACCCGATCAAACCGCGGCCCGCACCCTCTTTCAGGAACTCGGATTTGAACCAGAAGCACTACTGCGCGACCACGTGAAAGATCGACAGGGCCAATATCATGACCTTCTGATGATGGCTTTCTACACCGAGTCTCTTGCCAAACACCACAGCGAGAAATCATCAGGCTAATCGGGCGGCTCGATAACCCGGGTCTCGCCAAAGCCCATCACCCAAAAGTCTTCGCCCGCGACGTCTTGCCGTGCCAACTCGGCCTTCAATGTCTCGACGGGTTCGTTGATGCCTTCGTAAGTTAGCTGGAAGGTTCCGAAGTGAATGCCGATGCTTTGTTCGCTGCGCAGATCCTTGTGAGCGCACACCGCTTCCGCTGGATTGAGATGCACCTCTGCCATCACGGAGCGCGGTTCGTAAGCGCCGATTGGAATCATGCTGAGCTGAAATCCGCCGTGGCGCTCGGCGATCTCGCTGAAATGCGGTCCATAACCCGTGTCTCCGGCGAAATAAATGGCGCCCTGCGGCCGTTTCACGACGAAACCGCCCCATAGCGTCTTCTTCTGATCCAAGATCCCGCGTCCCGAGCTGTGACGGACTTCGACGAACTCGAATTCGATCTCACCGAGTTTTACCGACTCCCCCCAATCAAGCGTTCGATAATTTTCGATTCCAGATTCATCCAAAATTTCTTCGTTACCCAGACCCGCAAGGACTAACGGCCCGCCTTTGTGATCGCGAAGTCGCAACAGGGTTTCCAGATCTAAATGATCATAGTGATTGTGACTGATCAGCACGACGTCGATCTGAGGCAAATCTTCAAACCTGACGCCGGGAGCTCGCACGCGTTTTGGACCCAGCCAGTCAAACGGACTGGCGCGCTCGGAATAAATTGGATCGGTCAAAACGGTGAGGCCGTTGAAACGCAGCAACATCGTCGAATGATTGACGAACGTCACCGCCAGTGCGCCCGCGGATGGAGATTCGGGTACTTCCGAAGGCTCCGTCTCTATCCAGTCTGGCCACGGCGCTTTTTGGAAAGCGCCGGTCAAGAGAAAGGCTGGAATGCTCCAGAAGCGCCGATGACCTGGCAAGGTATTAAAGAATCGCGAGCCATCGAAGTTAGCGGCAACGGAATCTGCTTGGCGGCGAATTTCAGTCGAATTACACGACACCAACACTAGCGCCAAGATCATAAAGAATGCGCGTCGAAACATGGCGCGTAGAAAAACGTATTCGATGGTAATCCGCAAGAAAAATGCCGCCCGCTCCAAAATTGAGACGGGGGAGTACCGGAGCGGGCGGCTAGGGGGACGTTGTTAGCTCTCGGCCGTGGGAAGTTATGGTAGACAGACCAGTCTGTCTTTGCCAGCCTATGTACAAGACAAATTGTCTTACGCGCGCACCGCCGATCGGCATTGATTATTGAGATAGCTCGGTAAGTTGCTGAAAGTATGATAAATTTATCTGTAATCCACGGGAGTTCCGCGTTTTGGAAAAACTGCATTGACGAGTACCAAACGCGACGCGATTCTGAATTGCGCGCTCACGCTCTTTGAGCAACACGGGTTCCGAGCAACCGGGATCGACAAAATCCTCGCTCAGTGCGGCTGCGCCAAAATGACGCTGTATAACCACTTTACCTCCAAGGAAGAGCTTATTTTGGAATGTGTACGCTTGCACGACACACGCTTGCGCCAATGGATGATCGCGGAAATCGAAGCGCGCGCTCAAGCGCCCTCGGAGCGTCTGCTCGCGGTCTTTGATGTAGCCTCGAAAATTGTTGAGCAAGACAGCTTTAACGGTTGTTTGTTTGCGCGAGCGGTTAGCGAGTTCAACGGCCTGCAAGACCCGATCCGCGAGGCGGCTGCGGACAACAAAAGGTTGCTTGGTAACTATCTACACTCGTTGTGCGAGGCCGCGCGCTTAGAAAATCCAACCGAACTTAGCCGAAGTATTCATTTGCTGTTGGAGGGTGCGATGGCTTACGCACATGTTTGCGACGAACGCGCCGCGCCGCTCGCAGCGAAAGACACAGCGCGACGGCTCATTGAACAACACGCGAGTGCAGGTCGCTAAAAGCCGGATTCTCGAACGAGGACGCCCGCGATGCGCTCGTAAGCACGGCGCGCAATACTCACGCGCTCACCATTAATCGACGCAACACCGCGGACAACGCGCGGAGGAAGTGCCCCGCTCTTTTCAGGGATAAGATTGATACGGTATACGCTTGTCTCGGGTATCGGATGGCCATCGCTGTCCATGCGCACCGCCACGGCGCCGTTATGGAGCGACTGCAGATAGGATAAGTGCAGCGTGGCTAGGTTAGCTTCTTCAATTGATTCAACACGCAGCGCGATTTTCTCAATCTCCAGTTCGTCGGCGATGAACTGCGCTTCATTTTCGACGTTGATGCGCCCCAGGTCTTCCTCGGCGACCACAGCTTCCACCACACCACGATCGCCCGACACAAGTTTCGCCAGCGATGAGGTCTGCGGGATCCACTGGCCTTCTTGAAGATTGGGCGCTAACGCCGTGACAACGCCATCGATTGGCGCACGTACTACCAATTGGCGTTCCCGCTCTTGCAGCCCCGCAAGCTTCGTGCGTAGTTCTTCGCGCTGCTGAATCAACACCTGGAGATTCTCGCGATCTTCAACGCTTGCCGCGGTGCGATCGACCCGCAACTGAACAACACTAAGTTCTTTCGCGGTTATTTCAATCTCGTGAGCGAGCTCCGGCGCCCGCAGCCTAAACATCAATTCACCCGCTTGAACTTTCTGCCCAGGTGCGGCGTGAATCTCGACGATCTGCGATGCAACCGGGGGAAACACGACCGGACGCTGCTGGGCGTAGAGGACCGCAGGAGCTTGAATTCTCGTGTCCCACGGAATGAACAACATCACTATCCCGGCAACGCAAGTAACACCTGTTACGTAGCTGCGCGGGCGCGCCGCGATCGCTCGGCGAAGCCCCCACCACTCCTTAAGTTCATTCATTAGCGGCTTCACGATGAATCGATAGAAGGTCAGCACCAAGATCAGAAGACCGAGGAGCTTGAAAAACATGTAATAGACCACCAGGCCAATGGATAAGAATAAGAATACGCGATAGCACCACGTCAGCCACGCGTAAACAATCAAACGCCGATGCATTGACAAGAGCTTTGGATCGGGTCGCGGTTGGCGAAGGTCGAAAAGGATTTCGCGAAGTTTCCAGCGTCCTAAACCGAACGCACGATCCTGCAAATTATCGACGCCCCAGTAGTCAGCGAGCAAGTAGTAACCATCAAACTTCAGGAACGGATTGACATTAACAAATACCGTGAAAATCCAACTCGTGGTCGCCAGAAAAAATGCAGCGCTACGCAAAATCCCTTCCGGCAAGAAGGCCCAAAGAAACGTGCAGATAAGCGCAATATAGATCTCGGCAACCATACCGGCTGCACCGATATACAATCTCTGACGTCGCGACCTCAAACGCCATGAATCACTGACGTCGGTATAAAGGAGCGGAAAAAACACCATGAACGCAACACCCATGTTGCTTACATGCACGCCGTAGCGCGTTGCAGTCAAAGCGTGTCCGAGTTCGTGAACAACCTTAACCATGACCATGGACGCACCGAAGGTCAGTAGTCCTTGCCAGGTAAAAAAATAC
>JBCCEV010000090.1:0-17356 GCA_039030125.1 Pseudomonadota bacterium
GCAGGAACTCATTGATCGGATCATGGACGAATCGCGAATGTTGATCGAAGGCCGACTTGGGCAATTTGCCGCCGCCTGAGCGCCATTCGTCTGCGCGGTAGGAACGGTGGACCCCTAAGCTCGGGTCCGCTGCATGGCGTTTACTTCTCCACGAAGGAACGCTCGATGGCGTATTCTCCGATTTCGCGGCTGCGCGTGAGATTAAAACCGCGTGCGTCCAGCAAGGCGCTCAAGTCGGATAGCACGGCTGGGCTGCCGCAAATCATGACACGGTCATCATCCACGGACAGATCGGGGAGTCCGAGCTCGGCAGTGAGCTGTCCAGATTCGAGGAGCTGCGTAATGCGCCCCTCGTTTTGGAACGTTTCGCGCGTGACCGCCGGAAAATAGCGGAGTTTCTCACGCACTAACTCGCCGAAGTAAGGGTTGGCCGGAAGTTCCTTTTCGATGTATTCGCGATAGGCGAGATCGCTGACGTAACGGGTCCCGTGCACCAAGACGACGTGTTCGAAATGTGTGTAAGTTTCTGGATCGCGAATGATCGAAAGAAAGGGCGCCAAACCGGTTCCGGTGCCGAGCAAGTACAGTCGCCGGCCCGGCAAGACTTGATCGATAGTCAGCGTTCCGGTGGGTTTGGTGCTCACTAACACCTGATCGCCGACCTCGAGTTCCTTGAGTTTCGAGGTCAGCGCCCCATCTGGCACCTTAATACTCAGAAACTCCAAAAACTCTTCGTAGTTGGGGCTCACAATGCTGTAGGCGCGTGTGATTTTGCGCCCATCACGCTCCAAACCAATCATCGTGAAATGGCCGTTCTCGAAACGAAAGGATGGCTGGCGGGTGGTTTTGAAACTCAAAAGGCGGTCCGTCCAATGATGGACCTCGGTTACGGTTTCCGTGTTGAAAGCGGCCAATTCAATACGCTCCAGTTAAAACTCATTCGATTATCGGCGGTCGCCAAGGTTTCGGTGAAATAAGCAATTGAACTATCGTTATTCACTGTGCACTTGGTTTAACGACCGGCGGAATGTTGTTACCAATGAACCATGGGTAGGCCGGGTAGTGGAGAGATGAAGTAGGGAATTCGGGTGCCGCGCAAGCTACCAACATAAACGGTGCGCAGATCTGGGCCGCCAAAGGTGACTGATGCGCACCACGGCGCGATAGTGCCCCCGCATTGGAGTAGCATATCGATGGCGACCGGCTTGCCCGTCTGGAAGGCCGCATCGATCCGCGCTTCCTCTGTTGGGCTGGAATCATCAAAGATCATCAAACGTTCGCCAGCCGGAGTGATCGCAAAGATCCCATCAGCCATGATGTAGGTGCCCCAGAGATTACCATGGCTATCAAAGGCGATACCGTCGATAAAGCGGCCATGGTCCGATGGTCCAAAAACCTCGCGTTCTGTTAATGACCCGTCATCTTCGATACGAAAACGCAGCACGTTGCGCCCGCAGGTCTGCACGACGTAGAGATATTCTTCCTTTGCATCGAGTTTGCATTCGTTGGTGAAATGGATCCCATCAGCCACCACGCGGACCGGCTGGCCGGGCTCATAAAGCAGCACTCGGCCATCCACCACGTTTTTGCTGAGCGCACTCGGCCAATCGGGGATCATGGTTGAAACGGTGATCCACAGGCGGTTGCGGCTGTCGCGGGCGAGGAAATTGACCTTGCCGATCGGTTGGCCATCGAGACTGTCGAACACCACTTCGGTTTGGCCATCGCGGCGCATGCGTTCCAGGCAATCGGTGCCGAAGTTGGAAATCCAAATGTCGCCGTTATCGGCAAACGCGAGGCCGTTCGGTAACGTGCCTGAAACGAAACGCTCGGCGTCGCTGCTGGTGGCGCTGAACGCCTCCTCATGGCACTGGGTGATCACCGATTGTCCGCCACCCGGTTCGATCCGGACCACGCCGCCACGCGCGTCGGCTGCCCACAAGGTGCCGTCACGCTCAGCCAGAATGCACTCTGGACGCTGGAGGTCTTCGCCGACGAAAGCGAAGTCTTGCTTGCCGACCGAAAAGCCTTCGAGCGGATTGTTAGCCACGATTACCTTTAGGCGGCTGCCGCTTGGCGTTTCGCCTCGAAATCCGGGATTTCAAGCTCAGGCCGCACTTTCTCCATAAACAAACGCAACTCTTCAAGCATGTCGTCTTTGGGTTGCTCCGCCCAGTGCCAAATCAAAGTGATGTACTCGCAGGGCACACGGTCGTAGATCACGCGCCACTGCCGAATCGACTCATCGATCGTGCCGCCGATGAAAATCTCGGATTTCTTCATGCTGTCGACCAAGGTGTTGTCATCGCCTTGCGGGAACTGCGGGAAGAAAGGTCCGTAGAAGTTCTTATAGATATCCAAGTCGTAGCGCCTGAGCTTGTCATCGAATTCGGCTTGGGTTTTGGTAATGTGCGGCCAACGGACGATCGCCTGGCGCTCGCCAAGTTCAAAGTCATGACCAAATTTGCGCGCTTCATCGACGTAGACTTCTGACAGATCAAAAATCCCTTGATTGGGCATGAAATAAACCGGGCGAAAGCCGTGTTTAGCGCAAAACTCAATCGAGTCGCGGCTCTTGCTAGCGGCCACGAACACTGGCGGATAAGGTTTTTGATAAGGCTTGGGCAACACGCAAACCTTGCGCACATTTCCATTCTCATCCACCTCGCCAGGCAAACCAGCTTCGCGAGCGATTTCAGCAGCGGGATAGGCCGGCACACCGGTCTCCAGCGGATAAGGCGCTTGGTAGTATTTACCGTCCAACACGGTCTCTAAATTCTGCCAGCAGTCGAGCACCATTTCGACGCGCTCTTCAAAGATCTCGCGATTGCGCTCATCGGCGGAACTGCCATCGGAAACGGTTGCCGGGGTGTCGCTGAACTGTCCCAATACGTTCGCCCAACGTGATTGATAACCGCGAGCGAAGCCGACGAAGTACTTACCGTTGGTAAGGTGATCGATGATCGCCGTTTCTTCCGCGACCCGTATTGGATCCTGCGTTGCTGGCACGTAACCCAACGCACCAACCCGTGCATTGGTGGTGTGCGCGGCCCAGTGGGCGTTCAACACGCCGGGGTTTGGACCGACTTCGTAGCCTTCGGAATGAAAATGATGCTCGATGGTCGAAAGCCCCCACACCCCCATGGCGTCGGCTTCTTTAACGATTTCCGTCCACTCATGAATGATTTCGTGGTACGCCTCATTGTCGGCGCCCACGGGTCGTTTCGCCTTGCGGGCTTCCTCGCCGCCGGCGGGGATCATGGGATAGAGCTGAACGATGACTTTTGGTAGGGGCATGGGACTCTCCTCAGCGGACTCTTGGCGCTGAGTCTAGTCAGTGACAAGCATAAAAACTAATAATGCTTTCCTATAATACCTATAAGAAAATTTGATATCTTTGGGGAATGGATTTACGCCAACTCCGAGCATTTGCCGCGGTCATCGAGAGCGGCAGCATCAGCGGCGCGGCCCAGCAGCTCCGCTGCGCGCAGCCGAGCGTGACGATGCAAGTCAAGCAATTGGAGACTGAATTCGGCTTGGCGCTGCTAATTCGCCAGCCGCGCGGTGTCGAACCAACCACGGCAGGGGCGCGTTTCTATGAGGCTTGCGTTGAGATCCTCGCCCAGGCCGAGCACGCACGTCAGATCATGATGACCTGGAGCGATGATTATTCCGGCACCATCACCGCTGGGATCATCCCGACGCTTGCGAAAGGTGTTTTGGCGAAATTTTTGCCGGGCTTTGCCGAAACCTATCCCAACCTGCGGGTGCGGATTGTCGAAGCCTATAGTGGGACGTTAGTTGATCAAGTCCTTAGCGGAGAACTCGACTTCGCTGTCGCGCTCGATCCACGCAGCGATCGGTCTCTGGCGCTAGAGAAAATCGGCAGCGACACCATGACGCTCATATCTGGTCGCGACAGCGGTATGAAACCTGGCCGCGCGGTTACGCTCGCCAAGCTCCCGCCGCTTAAGTTGGTGATGCCCTCGCGCAGTCACAGTTTGCGCACGGCTGTCGAACAACTGGCTGAGCGCGGCGAAATCAAAATTGACCGGATGGTGGAAATTGATGGGCTTTACGGCACCCTGCAATTGTTACGCAACGCCGATTGGTCGGCGCTGTTGCCCAGCACCACCGTCGCCGATGAAATTAGCGATAAGCGGCTTATTGTCTCGCCCATTGCTGCACCCGTTATCGCTTTTGACTATTACTTAATATGGCCAAAACGCTCACCATTAACGCCCGCCATGCGGGAGTTTTTGAATTCTCTGCGCGAGGTATTGGTGCGCTATCAATCTCCAAAAAAATAACCGTGGCATGATCTCCTGACGGCGATCTTAGAACCGATACCAATCAATTAAAGCGACCTCGGGCACGCGCCTGGGAAGCGCAATGAATCCGTGATGCTAACAATCAGAAAACTCGCGAAAACTTACTCCAACGGCAAGCAAGCGTTGGCTAACGTCAACCTCGACTTGCAGCCTGGGATCTTTGGATTGCTGGGTAAAAACGGGGCTGGCAAATCAACCTTAATGCGGACCCTGGCCACCTTGCAGCTTCCTGATGAGGGCAGCGCGATGCTAAATGACATCGACCTGCTTAACGACCCGTTGCGGGCCCGCCGTCACATCGGTTACCTGCCGCAGGACATGGGGACCTATCCGCTGATGAGCGCGCTGGAAACGTTGAATTATTTCATTGGCTTGAAGGGTCTCAACGACCGCGTCGATCCCCTGGCGGCGCTTGAGAGAGTGAATCTCGCCGATGTTGCGCACCAGCGGCTTGATACGTTTTCCGGTGGTATGCAGCGGCGCTTCGGTATCGCCGTTGCTTTTTTAGGCAATCCCGAACTCGTGATCGTTGATGAGCCCACCGCTGGTCTCGACCCTTTTGAACGGCGGCGTTTTCAGCAGCTCCTCGCCGAGGCCGCTCGCGAGTG
Source organism: Pseudomonadota bacterium (assembly GCA_039030125.1). Taxonomy (GTDB): domain Bacteria; phylum Pseudomonadota; class Gammaproteobacteria; genus JBCCEV01. Next base: position 4,940 of record JBCCEV010000090.1, read on the forward strand.
TATCTTGATTCTGTCGACGCATATCGTTGAGGACGTTGAAAATCTCGCGCAGCAAATGATGATATTGCATGAAGGCCGCGTGGCGGCATTGGGTGAACCTGAACAACTGATGCGCGAACTCGATGGTTGTATCTGGACGCACGAAGTTGGATTCGATGAGCTCGAGGATTGGCGCACGCAGACACAAGTTCTCGCCTCGCGCCCGCGCCCGAACGGCCATCTTATTCGGGTCTACGCACCTGAATCACCAGGCGCGAGCTTCAATTCGGCGCCGCCCGATCTTGAAGATGTCTACGCCCACCGGATCGCAAATCCGGGCGCATGAAGCCGTTAGCCACGCAAATTGCCATGGAATGGCGCTATCAGCGGCGCCGTCCGTTCGTATTCGTTTGCGCGGCGGTTTATTTCGCGCTCGCGTTCGGTGATACGGTGCAGGCGGGACTTAGTACTGACGGCTACCAGTGGGTTAATGGCGCCGACACTATTCTCACGCGTGCCTTGATTTTCAGTGTCTTCGGGATCCTGGCGGTCGCCGGGATCGTCGGTGAAGCGGCAAGCCGCGACCACGTGCGGCGCACCGAAGAGCAAGTGCTCGCCAGCGGCGCGCCCGTGGCGGCGCTAAGCTTGGGGCGTTTCCTGGTGAGCTGGTTGATGTTCGTTGCCACCGCGGCGATGTTTGTGCCGGGTGTGTTGCTAGGGACCCTGGTGCCCGGGATCGCGCCAGAGCAGCTTGGGCCGCACGATTTCAATCACTATTGGAAGGCGATGCTTTTCATTTTGGCACCGAATTTCCTTGCGATCGCGGCCATTGTCTTCGCGGTGGGTACACGCTGGCGCAGTCAAAGTGCCGCAGTTCTAGCCGGTGTTGGCTTGCTCGTGATGTGGGTTCTGGCGCGCATGCTCTTGGGCCAAGACGTGATGCGTCACGACATTTTCCCGCTCTACAGTTTGCTTGATCCCTTGGCCATGACCGCGACCGCCGAATTCACAATCGATTGGACAGTGGCGCAGAATAATGAGCAATTCGTGCCGATGGCCGGTTATCTGTTGTGGAACCGGTTGCTGTGGGGCGCTATCGCCGTTGTGCTAATCGCCGGTGCTGCGCTGGCGCGGCCGATCCGGCTCGCCGAAATCGGGCAGACCGCAATGCGCCAGCGGGCGCAGCGCTATTCGTTAATCGTCGCCGCGGGCGGCGAGCTGAGGCAAATGCTGCGGTGGGAATTCGTCTTGCTTGCCCGTCATGGCGGGGTCCGATTGTTACTCGTCCTTGCCGCACTCTCGCTATGGTTCGCCGCGTCCAGTTCATTGACGCACAGCTTCTCATTGCCAACTACCGATCTACTCACGCACAGCACCGGCTTTTATTTCGACAAGGTTCTGATCTTGCTGCTGGTGTGGGTGGCCGGTGATCTCATCACCCTTGAGCAGCGCCACCGCGTGCATGAAATGACCGATGTTCTACCAACCCGCGATTCAAGTCGTTTTCTCGCCAAGACCATCGTCTTGTTGGCGGTGGTGGCGGCCTTCTGGCTGTTGTCTATCGCCGTTAACCTGACCTATCAGGCGGCACACGGTTTTTACCGGTTCGAGCTTGGACTACATCTAATTGACTCGTTTGTATTTAAGGCGCCTTTCTATTTGTGGATGGCGGTGCTGGCAATTAGCCTGCAGGTGCTGGTGCGCCAGCGCTTCATTGCCATGGGATTGTTCCTTCTAATCTACGCGGTACCCGTGCTGCTAGACGCCTTGGGGCTCTTCCATCCGCTGTATCGCTTTGGTGAGGTCAACCATTTCTGGTACTCCAACCTAGATGGTTATGGGCACTTCTGGCGCGGGCATCTATGGCTTGTACTCTATTGGACGCTCGGCTCGAGTGTGGTGTGGCTGCTAGCACTAGGAACCTACGCGAGGGGTAGCGAGCCCTTACCCAGACGGACTTTGTTGGGTCTCAATCTCCGGGGTTCGCGATACCGCAATCGTCTGTTCGCGCTCGCGCTTTCCTTTGGTGCTGTCGGCGTCGTTATCTACTATCAAACTGCGGTCCTTAACCCTTGGCCGCCGCTTAGTGTTGACGCGGTCAAAGCTCAGATCGAAAAGCGCTATGGCGAAACCTGGCGAGGTCGGGCGCAACCCGTTGTTGTTGCGATCAACGGTGAGGTCGATCTCTATCCGAATGAACGGCGCTTTGAAATTCGTGGCGCGTTTACGCTTGAGAACCAGAGCGGCGAGCCGATCACGGAGATGCTGGTGATGCGGGAGCCTGATCTTCAAAACCTGGTGGTAACGCCAGGTATCGCAGCGACACGACTGAGTCTGGATGACGAGCTAGGAGTTGAACATTGGCATCTGGGAAAGGCGTTGGAACCCGGCGCCCGTATGACCCTTCAATTCAGCGCGGAGAACGCGCCCGCGGCGGGATTTCGCGCCCACGCGCGTAACGATGGGATCCTTGAAGTGGGTCGTCTTGAAGTTATTGGCAACGGGACGTCGCTTTTAAACCTGCAGCTTATGCCAGCAATCGGTTACACCGATCGCGTGGAACACAAACCGCGATGGAAGCGCCGCCGTTACGGATTACCGTTGGATTGGCGCGCGCCAAGTGGCGAGTACGCGTTGCACCAGGCGCATGACACAACTCACCTCGGTTGGGTTGAATCGATCGATATGACGATCACCACCGCCGGCGATCAGATCCCGCTTCACGCCGGACGCGTTCTCGAAGATACCTTGCTAGAAGACGGTCGCCGTCGCGTGCGTTTCGTCCACGACCGGCCGAACCGGGGGTGGAGTACGTTGGTTTCTGGTCGTCTGTCTGAACATCGGGTAGAGAATGACGGTTATCCGCCGATTGTGATCTACCACGACCCCACGCACACCTTCACCCTCGATGAGATGGCCGTTCAGTTCAGTGCCGCACTGAAGTACTTTGCGAAGACCTATGGGCCAGCGCCCTTTGAAACGTTTCGTATGGCACAGCAGTCATTGCACTACGACGGTATGGGTGCGCGCTCGGGGTTTGGATTCGCGACCGAAGTGCTGGGTTGGAAATCCGATCTTGGAGCGAGCCGCGGTTACGTGATCGCGAAGATGACCGCTCATTTAATGGGGATGGCGTGGTTTGCTGATCAGTTGATCCCCGCCAATGTCGCCGGCGCCAAAATTATTCATGCGGGACTGCCATTCTGGGCGGCCGGTCTTTATCTTGAGCAGCAGCAAGGTCATGTCGCCGCAACCGATTTGCGACGCCAGGCGATGGGGGAGGTATTCAGACATAGAGGTCGGCTCAACGACGACGAAGCGCCGTTCGTCTCCGAGCATAAGGACTCGACCATGATCCGCGGCAAGGGCATGATCCTCATGAGCTATCTTGCCGCGCGCTTTGGTCATGCGGCGCTTGAAAATGCGTTTGGAACCTTCCTTGAGCAGTGGCGTTATCAAGGCGCGCCTTATCCAACGGCTCAAGATTTCATCGCGCATCTGCGCACCCAGTTACCGACCGAAGCCGCGCCTCAGCTTGCTGACATTTTTGAGCACATCACGCGCTGGGATCTTCGCTGTCTTGGCGCTACAACCGAAAAACAGGCTGACGGCCGGTGGTTAACCGAGGTCGAGTTCTCTGTTGGGAAGTTTCACACCAGTGGTTCGGGCAAAGAGGTCGAGGTGCCGTTCACGACGCCTGTGCTCGTCGCCGTCGCCGAAGATCGCGATTTTGTGAGGACCTTTGACAGTCGCTGGCTCGATCCAGACAGTGGTAAAGCCACTGTGCGTTTTACGACCGACTCGCCACCCGCTTACGCCGGTCTTGATCCTTTTTTGTGGTTGCCAGACACCAATCCCCAGAATCACATCATCAACGTGCGTCAGCGCTAGGCGTATCTTCCAACGACGTCAATCGGGATCGGCTTTAAAAACGCGTTGCCCTTCAAACCACGTTTCAAGGACACGGGTTGCTGATATTTGCCACGGCTCAATATCAAATAAGTTTTGGTTTAGCACGATCAGATCCGCGGACTTCCCAGCTTCTAGCGATCCCGTCTGGTGATCGCGGCGGAGCGCCCTCGCGCTTTCCAGCGTAAACATGGAGAGCACGCGCGTTAAGCCGATCGCCTGAGTGCCCCACAGCGTGGGACCCGATTCCTCACCTGGTGGCTTGCGCGTGACCATGGTTTCGATACCGATCCATGGGTCCATTGATGCAACGGCCGCCGGCCAGTCCGATCCGGTGAGCACCGGAGCGCCCGTTTCAAGCAAGTCACGGATCGGCCAATAGCGCCTGCCGCGCTCACCGAGGGCGGTGACGACGCTGTCATTCAAGGGCGACGGAAACCAAATGTAAGGCGAGAGATCCGCGACCGCGTTGAGGGCCGCAAAGCGCGGAATATCCGCATCATCCACAAAACCCGCGTGTGCAAGTTCATGACGCAAGTCCTCGCGACCCGAGATCGCATGGGCGCGCTCAATAGCGTTAAGGGCAACTCGCACGGAGCGATCTCCGGCGGTATGTAACTTGACCGTGAAGCCACGCGCTTCGAGTGCGGCGATATCCTGCGTTAATGTTTCTTCATCAACATGCAGCCACCCGTCGTGATCGGCTGCAAAGCCATCTCCGGCGAGATACGGACTTAACATGGCCGCGGTGCGGGCACTGGTAGGGACGCCGTCTTCATAGATTTTTACGAAGCGGGTATCAACATGTTCGCTTGCGTAGTTGTCGCACAGCGATTCGATATGAGCGTAATCAAGTGGCGTTGAGCGCGCACCATAGGGCGTTGAAATCGATGCCGCGACGTAAAGCTGTAAGCCGCCGTCCCTGTCGGTCGTTTGATAGGCGTTCAATAACGGCTCGGTAGCATCGGCATCGTTGACACCAACGATCCCGAATCCGTGCGCGATACGCATCATTTCCTGAACGCCTGCGCGATATTGGTCGCTCGTCCAATCGGGTATGCGTGCCCGTGCTTCAACATCAGCCTGCTCAAGCAGCAATCCGTTAGGAGTTGTCCCATCTGCGGCACGCACGATCCGCCCGCCCGCCGGGTCGTTCGTGTCGCCATCGATCCCCAAGGCAGCAAGCGCGGCAGAGTTCGCGCAGCCGTTATGGCCAGAATCGTCACGCAGGTAAACCGGTTGGGTGGCAACAACCTTATCTAGCCAGGCGCGGGGTGTTTGATCGGTGAGGCCATCAAATAAACCGCTGCCCCATCGCCCGCCGATGATCCATTGGGTGGGGTCAGCTTGCTGGGCTGCGGCTGAAATGATCCGGGCTATCGCGTCGAGGTCGTCGGAGAACGCTATTCGCGCGGTGAAGAGCAGCGCGATTGCGCCCTTTACAGGATGGCAATGCGCATCGATCAACCCCGGCATCGCCATGCGTCCGGCTAGGTCGATTGGTTGGGTTTCAGCATTTATGAAGCGGGCGATTTCTTCGCTGGTGCCGACCGCCTGGATCTTGCCATCATCGATCGCCAGCGCTTCGACGAGCGGTTGTGTGGGATCCATCGTATAGATACGGCCGTTCAAAAAAACCGTACCGGCACAGGTTTTACCCACTTGTGAGGCCCGCGTCTTCGAGATCCGCAGCGCCTTGTCCCCACGCGTTGCGATTTTCGGCAAGCCAAGCAAGCTCCTCTTCGGTGCTTTCCCGCCCCAACAGGGCGTTGCGATGAGGGAAGCGTCCAAATCGCTTAACCACCGCGGCGTGTTCGCGGCCAGCCTGCACGAACGCGGCGACGTTGGGTTTGAAAGCTTGCGGTGCTCGCGCGTGAATCATTTCATAACCCCGAGCGCATTTTTGTTGGAGTCCCACGTCTTCTGCATGTTCGAACGGCATGAAAAAAAACACGCTCGGAACTATAGGAACTAAATCGGGATAGGAGCACTCGATCCCGTAGTGAGCGACCGCGCGGGCGCGCGCGTCCCCGGCGAAGGCCTTGCCAGAGCCCCGATAGGCATTACGTGGCAACTGATCGAGTAACAAAATCAAGGCGAGGGCACCGCGTGCCGTGACCTGCCAATGATCGAAAGCACCGGTGAGCGCGGCGTCGATAGCTTCGAGATAGCGCCGTCGCACAATCTCGTCGAGTTCTGGATCAATGCTAAACCAACGCTCGACACAGGTACGCATTGCGATTGGATCATCGGTTGCGCCGCCAAGGTAAAACGCGAGGATCTCATCGGAGGTAATAATCATTGTTCGTTGGAGGGTGTTTTAAGATGCAGCGATGTTCAATCTCGAGGCGGGATCCCTAATAACGACAGGGAAGGTCGCCACCGGGCGTATTTCAGATCAATGCGTCGATACCCTAGGTGTTGAATTCGAGAGCGCCTTTGCCGATCCATCGAGCCCATCCAATCTCCTTTCGCATGGCTTGGCAAGACGAACGGTTAATTGTGCGCAGTGTTCTCTTGTGAAAATTTTGGTCAAGCTGCAACTCTGGTTAATATGGATGTACGGGGCGCGTAAAAGATAATCCGAGGAACATACCCATTCCTCACTATATTTGGGAAAAGCCAAATGCGTAGCTTACTAAGAAACCCCGTAGTCCGGATCTCCTCATTCACGTTTCTAATTGCGCTCTCTTCAGCGCTCTCCGCGGCCACCTATAAGGTGAGCTTCGTCGGACTTTGGAACGGCACTCACGTTACCTCAGGGGTTCTTCCGCCGGGCGCGCACTTCACCGAACTCGTTGGCGCGACACATGTGACAGGCGCCACGTTCTGGACGCCTGGGACCGCAGCAAGTAACGGTGTCGAAGCCGTAGCCGAGGGAGGCAATATCTTTCCCCTGCTCCAAGAGCTCACACCATTGATAGGCAGCGGCCAAGTTGATGGATTTATTGAGGTTAGTGACATCTCTGGTTTCCCCACCACCGCTACCTCCACATTCGATATTTTCCAATCTCATCCGGAAGTTTCGCTGATTTCAATGATCGCGCCGAGTCCGGATTGGTTTGTCGGGGTGCGCGGTGTGGCGCTCCATGACGGCACGTCCTGGACACAGCAGCTTAGCGTCGATCTGATCCCCTGGGATGCGGGCACCGAGGACGGCAATGGTTTTAGCTTGAGTAATCCAGCGACTTCACCGCAGGGGGTTATCTCGAATGTGTTTGCTTCGCCTTTTGTCGGACAACCCGTGATCGGTCGGATTGAATTCGAACTTTTGGCGATCCCTGTGCCGGCCTCGCTTTGGATGTTGCTAAGTGCCGTTGCCGTTCTGCTGCGCCAAGTAGCGCGCTGAAGCAGTGGAAGTTCTGCGGCCTTGAGAGTGCCGCCAAGCTTCCCGTGGCAACAAAGACTCAGCGGCGTGTCTTGCGGGCCTTGATCGGCGCGGATTAGTCCTACTGATTCTCAAAGCCAAGCGAGTTTAGCCATCCCTTAGGACGCCAGCACCACCGGATCGCCAACTTTAACCTCGCCCGGTTGTAGCACTTCGGCAAAAACGGCGAAGCCCGGCGTCTCGTAGTCGGGCATCATCCCGTCGGGCAGATGCACTTTGTCACGATAACGGATCAGGCTTTTCATGACTTCTTGGTCGCGATCACCACTGCTTGGATTGAAGCCGGTAATTTGGCAGCGCGGAACGCCGGTTCGGACCCTAAGCAGCGCGTCGCCAACCCGCAGCTCACGACCGTCCCAACCGTCTTCTTCATGTTCAACTTCGTTATCAATGACGAAGCCCGCGCGAAAGCGTGAAGGATCGACGGCTTCTCCCAGTTCTCTTTCCAGGCGTCTCAGGGATCCGGTGGTTAAAAAAGTCACGGGCAACACATCAATCGCGCGACCGCTCGAGAGACACCGCACCAGGCGGATCGGACGTTGGGCAAAATCGGATAAGACTTTGCGCCAGGGGCCGTCCACTTCGGCCGTTTCAATCATCCGGATCCCAAAGTGATCGATATCCAGTTTTGTGTCGCTCGCGCTTGCCGAGCCGGTTATTTCCGTGCCGTCAGGCATGCTCAGGGTCAGGGTGTCCGCATGCGCGTCGAAGGTGAATTTGAGTGGCATGAAAAAGCGGTGCTGATCGGAGTTGACGAACGTATTGTCGTCCTCAACCATCGCGAAGGCTCGATCATGGCGAATACCGTCGCTATCGATATGAATTGCTTCAGGCTTTAGAAATTGTGTGGCCTTGACGATGACTTGACCGAGTTCCGACACTTTCATTGCTGCGTCTCCCGCTGCTACTCAACCTAGATTGTGATATGCAAGATTATGATAACCCACGCCGCATTGTGCCGCGTTGTCCATGCCATTCACTTAGAGATATCGATTGCATGACGCTTGGCATCATCCCTCGCGTAGCGGCTGCCAAGTTTGCCCCGGCTCTAGCCCAACGGCACAAGCTATGTCGCGAGGTCGTCTTTGCCCTCAATGAGAAAATGGAAACTACGGGAACCCGCCTGACGGGCTCTGAGATGGGGCTGATATTGTGAATCGTTCATAAATCCGAGTGCCGCTGCCTTGGACGGCCACTCGATGAGTATTCGCAGCGCCGCCTCATCGGTCTTTCCCTCAAGTTGCTCGTGTGCCGCAGTTCGCGCCAAATATTTACCGCCATATTGTTTGACCAGTCGATTAGCGGGCTCGATGTAGTCGGGGATCCATTCTTCATTGACCGGAGTAACGGCTAACACCGAGTAATAGGGCATGTCGATTTTCCTTTGCTGTGACTAGCGGGTGAAGCCGCCGAACGGTTTGAGTAATTTCGGCGCGAGAGCCGCGTGGCGCTCGCGCAATTCGCTGGGTAGGTTTCCCAGACGAACCATTCGGGTTCCGGGCGCGGCATCGAGCCAGCGCGCGGCGAAATTGTCCCAATTGTTGATATGGATATGCGCCGATTCGACATCTTTAAATTGCTCCAAGACCAAGACATCGCCGTCATCTGATACAAAGTATTGATAGACGAGTGTGCCGCCTTCTTTCTGTGTTTCAGCGACGATTGCTTCAACAATTTCCCTAAATTCCTCGCGCCGGCCGTCTTTGATTTTGGCCTCCACGATCCAACCGATGTGGTCAAACATGGTGATCACCCCTTGAATTCAGATAGTTCATGGCGGCCTGAGCTGTGGGAGTTGGCGCCGCAATGATATTTTAGTAATATATCACAAATATCTTAAAAGTCAGCTCGGAGGGGCCCAGCGCTTGGCTGCTTATTTCGTCTTTAGTCACGAGGTGACCGATCTGGACAAACTCCAGGACCAATACTTGCCACGGGCCTTGCAAACATTGGCGCCGTTCAACCCGGAAATACTGGTGGTCGACCCGGCCCCCGAAGTGGTTGAAGGCGAGTCAAAAAACACCCGCACGGTGATCTTGAAGTTCAAGGATAAGCAACAGGCCAGGCAGTGGTATGAGAGTGCCGACTACCAATCAATTATTCACCTGCGCCTAGAAGCGGTGAATGGTGGCGCGGTTCTGTGCGACGCCTTCGAGCCGCCCGCCTAATCATTAGAACGCGCTTATCACGCGGTTGATTCGCGGGATCCGCCAGATCCTTTTCAAAGGAAAAATCATGAAAGATAAATTGCAAAATTCGCCGCCAGCCGATCCGTCTCGTCGCAGAGTTATGAAACAAAGTCTCGCTGGGGCCGCGGCGTTGGGCGGGATCAGTGCGGTCACGGCTGCCGCCGAAGAACAAAGCGCCCGCGCCAGTGGACGTAAGCACCGCATGTTGGCTTCCAGCTTGATTCACACCGGCCATACCGAAGCGTTTACCGGTCGCACCTGGGGTAATTGGCCATTTGAATACCGTATGCGCCAAGTTGCGGAAGCTGGCTTCACCGGGGTCGGTTTGCTCCATCCCGATCTTGACCACGTGTTTCGATTCGAAGCGAAAGGCGCGAGCATGGCCGATAAGATCCGGTGGATGAAGAGCGTGCTCGACAACTATGGCTTGGAAGATATCGAGATCGAATTCTTAACAAATTGGATGTTTCCAGTGGGCGATGGGCGTCGCAAGGCGGAGGAACCGGTGCGGCAAATGCTTCGGGAAATGGCCAAGATCATGCGGCCACATCATCTAAAGTGCGGAAACTTTGCCCAGCCCGAACCAGTCGAACAAGTTCGGATGGGTTTTCGTGAGCTCTGCGAGGATTTTTCAGACACCGTCGTCGCCTATGAGGTGCTAACGAACGAACCTTATGGGGGCGATATTCAAACGATGGTCCACATCGTTGAAGGAAACGACAACGGTGGTTTGTTCTTCGACACCTGGCATACCAATCATATCGACGGCTTAAGCTATGACGATATCGCGGATCTGCCGCGTGGCCTCATCAAGGGCGTCGAACTCGATGATGGATGGCTAATTGAAGAGAAATACAAACCCTATTTTGAGCCAATCTCTGCGCCGCAGTTTTTAGAGCGAACGATTAACTGCCGGTGTTGTCTGGGCGAGGGCAATTTCGATGTTATCGGATTCATCCAGGCTTGCGCGCGCGCTGGGTACGATGGCCCGTGGGGGAACGAGATCCTTTCTCAGAACGTTCAGCGCTATCCCATTGAGATGATGCTGCCGCATATCTACAACACCTCGCTCGCGCACATTCGCAATGCTCTGGATGGGTCTGCTATTCCGCCACTGATCCGATCCGACTATGCGTAGGCCCAACAGTGATTCATCCGACGCGGGTAAGCGAGGTGCGCTGGTCCAAATGATTCGCCGTTTTGCCGTTGCGGGTAACGCGATCCTCATCTTATCCAACCATCAATGGAGTCCCCCATGACGCAATCCATCGGCGCACTGAAGCAGTTCGCTTATATCGTCAAAGACACCGCACAGATGAATGCGACCCTAGAGTACTGGACGAAGCATCTCAAAGCGGGTCCGTTTTTTCTCATGGAACACGCTGCACTTGAAGGCGCCATGTACCGGGGCCAACCGTCTGATGTCGATCTCACCTTGGCGCTCGGCAATAGCGGTGATGTTCAAATTGAAATAATTCTTCAGCACAACAATGCGCCGTCTCAATACAACGAATGGCATCAATGGCAAGCGGCGGGAGGTAGGAGCCTTCATCACTTCGCCTACATGGCCGGTGACTTCGAAGCTGAATGTAAGAAATACCGCGATCTGGGGCACGATGTGGTATTCGAATGCAAAATTAATGGTGCCCCGCTCATTTACTTTGATACCCGCGAAATACTTGGTGGATATCTTGAAATCTGGGATAACCACCCGGTCTACAAAGAGCTTTTCACCATGATCGATACCGCGCATCAACAGTGGGACGGCGTCACGGATCCAGTACGGGTTCTGTAGGCGGTTGGCATTTGCCCAGCCTGGGCGAAAGGGCGCTCTAAATCCGCCCCGATGTGCTGTTCAAAAATCGTTACTTGCCACGCGCGGCAGGCACCACAAGTGCGTTGTAGCCCAATGCGCGTATGCGCGAAACGGGGTTCCTGATCAGGCCGCTAAGGGTTACGCTGGCCTCTCTCAACACGCGCTTTTTTACTAACAAAGGTTGAATCAATGTTTATTGCGATGAATCGATTCCGAATTGTGCGCGACGCAGAGGAAGATTTTGTGAAAGTATGGCGCGAGCGTGACTCGTTTCTTGACGAAGTTGCGGGATTCAAGTCCTTTGCGCTGCTACGCGGGCCGGAAGTCACCGAGCCCGAGGAAGACGCGCATGTGCTCTATGCGAGCCACAGTGTTTGGGAGTCTCGCGAGGCTTTCGAAGACTGGACGAAATCAGAGAATTTCCGGCGCGCACATGCACAGGCCGGTCAGACAAAGGGCATTTATCTTGGCCATCCCGAACTTGAACTGTTCGAGCAGGTGCTCTAGATACCAAAGCGAGAACAAGCGGAACGTCCAACTGACATAGCCGGGCGGCCCGATCTCAATTAAAGAGGGGACAACATGAAAGTTGCGTACGTTTTCACCACGAATATGGCCACCACCTTCAAACTGGCGACGATGATTTTGCCGCAGCTCGAGCAGGGCACGCACGGCGCCGAGGTCATTGGCATGATGTTTTTCGACGACAATTTGTTTGCGTTGCGCAAAGGTGATCCGGTGGGAGAACGCCTGGCCAAAGTTGCCAAAGAGCAGAACATTTTGTTGATGATCTGCGATCAGTGCGCGGTGCGGCGCAATATGGCTGATGGAGAGTTCCATCAGTGCGGTACCGGTGAGGTCACCGCGAAAGATACGGTCGATGGTGTGGTCGCGGGCTGTTTCCCGCAGTTGTATGAGGCGCTCGGCGGTAACCCGCCAGATCAAGTGATCAGTTTGTAAACCGTGCGACTTCAAACCTATCGGAACACCCTTGCAAATTCGTTCGCCCGGTTGCCCAAGCCCAAGATCTGAGTTCATTCACGCCAGGTTTGAAGTCGCACGGTTTACAAACTGATCACTTGATCTGGCGGGTTACCGCCGAGCGCCTCATACAACTGCGGGAAACAGCCCGCGAC
>JBCCEV010000091.1:0-17198 GCA_039030125.1 Pseudomonadota bacterium
ATATAGTTCGTCTCACCACCGTGGATGATCTGACTGGTCTGGTAGAGAATCATCGCTGACATCAGCAGGACGAACATCGCCGACACCGCTAGTGCCAAGGCCGGGATGCTGAACAGCGCAGCTCCGATCCCCGCGAGGAAGGCGACCAGCACGCCGACCATCAGGAAACCGCCCATGAAGCTGAAGTCTTTGCGGGTCGTGAGAGCGTAGCCGGACAAACCGAGGAAAATAACGCCGGTACCGCCCATTGCGGTCATTACCAGTTGGTCACCGTTAGGAATAGCGTTGAGATAGAGACTAATAATGGGTCCTAGTGTGAGACCCATAAAACCGGTCAACGCGAAAATTGAAACCAGACCCCACACGCTGTTGGCGAGCATGTTCGTCAGGAATAGAAGGCCGAAGTAGCCAACAAAGGTAATCAGCATGCCGGGGTGGGGCAGGTTCAGCGCCATGGAGATTCCAGCGGTCAGGGCGCTAAACAACAGCGTCATCGACAGCAAAATGTAGGTGTTTCGCAGAACCTTGTTCGTCGCCAGTACGGCAGCTTCTGAGCGATTCGCGACGTAGTTACCTTCCATTGATGTGTCCCTCCTTACGAGACATTTGAAGAGTTAACCTTTAAGACCTTAGCGGTCGATGAAGGTTCTGCCATTGATAATAGGGGTGAAACGTTAAATTTCAAGAACAAAACCGCAGAATTTAACCTGGTTCCGCAGTCGGCGTCCCTAAAAATCAATCATTTAGCTTTTGTCTGCCCTAACCCAGGCCGAGGAGCAGCAGGTTCGTTGCGCTGCCGATCACGGCGCTGAAGGTCAGCACCATTCCCAGCACCCGCGCTGGCGGGCTGGCGGTTGTGACCGCCAGCGCATAGCCGTGGAGCAAGCGCCCCAGCAGGAGGGTCATCCCCGTTGCATGAATACGAACCGTGGCGTAAACGTTGAGCTCGGTGATCAACATCAATATCAGCACTAACGGGACGTATTCTTGGAAATTACCATGGGCGCGTATCGCTCTGGCCAACGACGATTCTCCGCCATCAAGCAGACCAACGTTGAGTTGTCTTCTCAACCGAATCACGTTGAAAGACAGTGCGACGTATATGAGCGCGAAAATCGCCGCGTAGATCGCGGTTATTGGTGTCGCGTCCATCTCTGCGTTCTGCCAAAAAGTGGGTTACCGATATAGCCGCGCACGATCAACTCACCATCGGCGATGCTGAGCCGGCAGCGATAGGTTTTTCCGTTATCCGGATCGTAAATGGTTCCGTTGCGCCACTCATCTTCGGCGAACATCATATCGTCGATGATGACCACGCCGAGTAACGGCCGAGACCTGAGCTGCGGCTGCGGATTGTTGATATCAACACGCGAGGTATCGCCGCTCGGGCTACCGATGATTTTGCCCTGGTAGCGCGCACCTATTTTGTTGATTTCGATATAGCCGTCTTCCTTTTGTGTGAGCCAAACGCCAGTGATCGCGTCCGGCGAAATCGCCTGGGTTGACGGCGCCATCAATCCCAAGACCACCAAGACGAGCATCCTAAGCGGCACGTCGATGCTCGGCTTCCAAGAATGCAATAACTTCGCTACTCCAGGCGATGCGCGCTTGAGAGGTCAATATGCCGCGTCGCAAGGTGAGGTACATGAATTGGTGGCGGCGCTTGAGCGCGGTGGCGTCGGAAAAATAGCGCTGCTCGATGGCATGATATTCAGCGAGTCTGTCCACGTATTGCTCGTGGTGGCGGCGCACCTCCTCGAGAAGGGCTGCTGGATCACCCAGATCGCCAGCATAGAGCTTAACCAACAGTTCGTCTTTTAAGATGGTCTCCTGCGCGGGTTCGTTGAGCCATTTCTTCAGTACTTTTCGGCCTGTCGGCGTCAACCGGTAGATTTTCTTTGCCGGACGTCCTGTTTGTGGGATCTCTTTGAAGGCAACCAGCAAATCCTCGCCCATTTTTCCCAGTTCACGATAGATCTGCTGATGAGTGGCCTGCCAAAAATAACCAATACCGCGATCGAATCCGCGGGCTATCTCGTAGCCGCTTTGCGGCTGGGATTGAAGTGCGGCAAGGATCGCAAATTTCAGTGACATCAGAGTTTGGCTTGACCTTCACAACGATACCGCTATTCTATATAAAATTAATTGCATATCAAATTAATTGCATAGAGACCCGAATGAGTGCAGTCCCCGAATCTCAGATCCCCTGGCCCGGCTTGCTGGGTACCTCCTTACCCGGCGAGCAGGATTACCGCCCGCGAGTCGAAGGGCGGCTGCCGGACAATGTGCGCGGCAGTTTGTACCGCAATGGTCCCGGTTTGTTTGAGCGCGGTGGGATCCGCAAGCGACATTTGCTAGACGGTGACGGGCTGATTCAAGCCCTACATCTTGACGGTGCGGATATTCGCTATCTGGCGAAGTTTGTGAGAACCGAGAAATTCACCGCCGAGGAGGAAGCAGGCCGCTACCTGTATCCTACTTGGTCAACGCTAGCGCCAGGCACGTTTAAGAAAAACCTTGGTGGCCGGTTCAAACCGCAGGCGGGTGTAACGGTGGTGGCTCGCAAGGATGCGTTATTGGCCTTCGATGACGTTGGGTACCCCTACGAACTCGATGCCGTTGATCTCAAGACCCGCGGCAAGGCTCCGACGTCGCCAGTGGGGCTGCGGTCTTTCAACGCACATAGCCGGTTCGACGGGCGTTCGGGCGAGTGGTGGCAGTTCGGGCTGGCTTTCGGGCGCCACACGCAGCTCAACGTTTGCGCTCATGACCAAAGCGGTAAACCGCTGCGTCGATTTAGTATCGATACGAAACGCTCAACTTACTTGCATGACTTTTTCATTACCGAACGCTTCGTCGTTTTCAACTTGCACGCGGTTAAATTCAATCCGGCGCGCATGCTCGCGGGTCTGAAATCCTTTATTGAATGCCTAAAATGGGAGCCTCGGCTGGGGAACGAAATTTTGGTTGCCGATCGCCAAAGCGGTGATGTTGTTGCCCGCGTCGAGGCGCCGCCGAGTTTTATGTGGCACGGTCTCAACGCTTTTGACGCGGGTAATGAGCTTGTCGTCGACTTCGTCGGCTACGATCAGCCTGATCATTTCATCGGCAACAACCCTGAGTTCGTATCAATCATGTCGGGCCGTATCGGAGATGCGCAATTTGCCGGAAAAGTTCGACGACTCGTTGTGAATCTCCGCGACAAGCGAGCCACCGAGGAGATCCTCGCCGATCAGTATCACGAGTTTCCGATGGTCCCGCCCAGCGAGGTCGGGTATCGCCACCGCTTCGGCTATTTCACCCAGGGGAATGTCGCTGGCACCAATCTTCAGGATGCGCTGGTTCGCATTGATTGCGAGAACGGCGATATGAGCAGCTATTGTTTTGGCGACGGCTATCAAGTTGGCGAGCCAGTGCTGATAAACGACGGTGAGTGGCTGATCACGCAGGTTCTAGATGGCCGCGAGCGCCGCTCCTTTTTCGCGGTTTTGCGCGGCGATGCCTTGCCCGACGGGCCGGTGTGCAAAATTCTGCTCGACCACCACGTACCGATCAGTTTCCACGGCTGCTGGCAAGGGCGGCGCCCGGATTGATTGTTGGCCTGAAGCACTTTATGTTCCCACTCTCGACTGTCGGGGAGTTGGGTCGCATTGCAGGTCACACCGCTGCATCCTCATATCGGGGCCGAGATCACGGATATCGATCTCGCCAGAGAGCTTGACGAGGATACCTTCGCCGGAATCTTAGCGGCGTTTAACCGCTATTCGGTTTTAGCGTTTCCAGACCAGCCGATTGACGACGACCAGCAGGTGCGGTTTAGCGCGCGCTTCGGGAAATTGGAGAAAACATCCTTTGCCGTGGGCGCCAATAATCCCTACATCTACCAGCTTTCGAATATCGATGATGCGGGCAAGGTTCTCCCGCCCGATTCGAGCAAGCGTAACTTCTTGCTAGTCAACGCCCGCTGGCACACCGACAGTTCGTTTCGCGAAATTCCCGCGCTGGCATCCATCCTGTCGGCCAGGCTGATCCCGGCGAAAGAGGGCGGAAATACCGAGTTCGCTTCGATGCGGGTGGGCTATCAGACGTTACCGCAAGACCGCCGCGACCAACTCAAAGGTCTCATTGGCATTCACCATTACGCGTACTCGGTCGGTTTATTCGGTGAGACAGGTGTGACTCAGAAGGAACTTGATGCCCTGCCTCCAGCCTCACATCCACTGGTGCGAACGCACCCAGGCAGCGGCGAGCCGAGTTTATACGTCAGTGGCCACATTCGCATGATCGAAGGCCTACCTGAAAAAGAAGGTCGCGAGCTTGCCGAAGAGTTGGTGTCTTGGTGCACGCGCGAAGAATTCGTGTACCGCCATGTCTGGCGCCCCAACGAAATAGTGATGTGGGATAACCGCTGCGCGTTGCACCGCGTCGCTCACGTCCCTCTAACCGAGCGTCGTATCATGCACCGCACGACCGTCGCTGGGGACGGTCCGGTGAGCTAACGTAAGGAACGAATATCGATGAATGACAAGGTTTGCCTCATTAGCGGGGTAGGTCCGGGTACCGGTACGGCGCTGGCCAAGCGTTTTGCCGAAGGCGGGTACAAAATTGCGATGCTCGCCCGCGACGCATCGCGGCTCAAACAGCTTGAAAGCGAGATTGGCGGCGCGCGTGGTTACGTCTGCGATGTCGCTGATGAACAAACCGTTGACACGGTGGTCGCGCAAGTGCGCGAGGATATGGGCGCCCCGTCTATTCTCATCCACAATGCCGTGCGCGGTACATTCGGAAATTTTTTGGAAGCTGATCCGCAGGATCTCGCGACCAATTTTCAAATCAACACGATGGGGTTTCTTTACCTCGCGCGCGCCGTCGCACCGGCGATGGTGGAAGCCGGAGAAGGCGTTATTCTTGCCTCGGGAAACACTTCGGCACTGCGCGGTAAACCCAACTTTGCAAGTTTTGCACCCACCAAAGCGGCGCAACGAATATTGGCGGAGTCGATGGCGCGCGAATTAGGCCCGCAAGGCGTCCATGTTGCCTACGTGGTGATCGATGCGGTGATTGACGTGCCTTGGACCCGCGAAGCCTTCAGCGATAAGCCGGATGAGTATTTCATCCAACCTAGCGCCATTGCCGAGACGACGTTTCATGTTGCTCATCAAGAACGCTCCGGTTGGTCTTTCAATGTTGAAGTGCGACCGTTCGGTGAGGTGTGGTAGCTATGGCTGGACCCCTTGAGGGCATACGGATCGTTGACTTAAGTCGCGTGTTGGCGGGACCGGCGGCGACGCGGGTACTTGCCGATCAGGGTGCTGACGTCATTAAAGTGGAACCACCGGAAGGTGATATTTCGCGATATCTGGGCGTGCAAAAGGACAGCATTTCTTCTTTCTATCTCAACATTAATCGCAACAAGCGGGCGATCGCACTGAACCTACGCAAACCGGAGTCGATCGAGATCATCAAACGCCTCATTAAGGGCGCGGATGCGATCGTGCAGAATTTTAGACCTGGCGTGATGGAGAAAATGGGTCTTGATGAAACCGCCGTGCGCGCCATTCAACCCGACATTGTGTATGTGTCGATCAGCGGTTTTGGAGAGAAAGGACCTTATGCTCATCAACGCGTTTACGATCCAGTGATTCAGGCCTTATCTGGCCTAACCGACATTCAAGCGGATCTTGAAACCGGCCGCCCGCGGATGGTGCGTACGATTATCCCTGATAAAACGACGGCACTGACCGGCGCGCAGGCCATCACCGCTGCGCTGCTCAAACGGGCACGCACCGGAGAGGGTTGTCATGTGCGCCTCGCGATGCTCGACGCAACGATCGCATTTCTGTGGCCCGAAGGCATGGTGAATCAAACGGTGGTCGATGACCCAGACGCCGATCGGGTCGGCCAACTTGCCCAGGATCTAATCTACCAAACCGCGGATGGCTATATTACCGCCGCAGCGGTTTCTAACCAGGAATGGGCCGGAATGTGCGAGGCACTTGGAAAACCGGAATGGGAAAAAGATCCGCGCTTTGCGACGCCCGCCGATCGCTTGAGCAATTCGAAAATCCGGCTGACCCAGGTCTCCGCGATCATTGAAAAACAAAGCAGTGCCTACTGGCTCGAAAAACTCGATGCGGCGAGCGTCCCTTCCGCACCGGTTCTAATGCGCAAGGATGTGCTTGAAGATCCCCAGGTGATTGCGAATGAATTGATCCTCGAATACGACCATCCATCGCTAGGGCGAGTGCGCCAGCCGCGCGGGGCGGCGCGCTTCGACGAAGCGGATCTCGCGCCGCATTACGCGGCGCGCCTGGGTCAGCATAACGCGGAAGTGCTAAAAGAGATCGGGTATTCGGACGACGAAGTTGAAGCACTGCAAAACGATAAGGTGACTGTCGCGCATGGCTGATCCGATCACCGTCTGGGGAACGGGCACGCCCCGAACTCTGCGCGTTTACTGGGCGTTGGAAGAACTGTCCATCACCTATCAGTCGATCGTGATCAGGACGCGGACCGAAGACATGGATCGAGCGGACTTTCTCGCCGTAAGTCCGGGCAAAAAGATCCCGGCGATCGAGCACCAACAGATGAAGCTCTCTGAAAGTGGCGCCATTGTGAGCTTCCTTTACGCCAAGTTCGCGGGGGCTTCGGGTGATACCCACTTTGAAGCGGAGGTCGCTCGTTGGACCCACTTCACCTTAATGGAACTCGATGCCACGGCGTTATACGTCATGCGCAGACATCGCGACTTACCCAACATATATGGCGCCGCGCCGGCGGCCGTAACATGCGGTGCGGAATATTTTGACCGGCAGGCCCTGGTCGTCAGTCAGGCGCTGGCTGATGGCCGGCAGTTTGTCGCCGGTGATGTATTTTCACCAGCCGATATACATCTCAACACTTGCTGCGCTTGGGCGCTCGCCTATGAGCTGACGCTGCCAGAGATTCTGGCCGAATATCACCAACGCATCAGCGCAAGATCCGCATTTAAAGCCGCGTTGGAGGCCAACAAGCCATCCGGGATCACGCCGACGGTTGCGAACTAGTCTAGCTGGGCCACGAACCCGCTTGGCCGGCCGCTGCGCGAACATTGGTGGCGAGGCGCATCCGCGCCGTCAACAAAATCATGGTCTTGTAATCTAAACGCCGGTGACCTTCACCGCGGGCGTCGCACGGGCCTGACGGCAACGAATTTCCGATCCCCCAACGGCCGGGGCGTCGTTCACCAGCCCGGCGCGACTACCAACCGCCGCCACCGCCGCCACCACCACCACCGCCCGAGAAGCCGCCACCGCCCGAGAAGCCGCCACCGCCTGAACCGGAACTCGAGCTTGGCGCCGTTGCGCTGGACATGGCCGCGCCAACCGAGCTTGAGATCGCGCTGCACGAGCGGCCAATATCACCCGTACTCCAATGGCGGCCGTGGTACCAGGTAGGATGGTAATCGTCGGCTCTAGCCCCTTGTAAGACCTCGTTAAATTGCTCCGCCCACGGCTGTTCAACGCCAAGGGCCATGGCGTAGGGCAGATAACGTTCGAATAATTCTGGTGTTTTGCCCGCCGGGTGCTTGAATGCGAGTTCGTCTTTCTCGGCAACTTCCAAAAACAGCTTGAAGCCCTCAACCTCGTCAAGGAAGCGGCGTCCATGGAGAGTGGGCGCCATCATCAAATGATAGAAGACCACATTGATACCGAAGCAGATGACGATGACGCCCAGTAAATCCCAAGAGCTAATTTCTGAAAGCGCGAAAGCGCCTGCGAACTCACCACCCAAAAAGGGCAAAGCAAATAAGGTGTGAACGATCGCCTGCGCGAATCCGTGCGCTGAATTGGCTTTGCGCCACAGCGCAATCGCGCGATAGGCAAGGGTCCCAACGGCCAGTGTCCAAATGCTCAACCAAATCGTCAGAAAAATGGCTTCCTCACCGCGTTGGCTTGAAGGCAGCATGAAAAAGCTAATCGCGACGATGCCAACGCTAATGACGACACCGAGGATCACGAATTCCAAATTCTGATTGAAGTAACGCTTCTCGTAATTGCGTTGCAAGCTTTGCTTTTGCGCGTCACGTCCTTTCTTGATCCGTTTGGCGTTGGCGCGTGAAAGCTTGATACTCCCAAGCGCCCCAAGCAGTTTTTGATAAAGCGCTTTTTCGCCCGGACCCAAGGCTGCGTCGCTGGGCTTCTTATCGGTCTTGAATACGGTGATTTCCCGCTCTTGCTCCTCAATCCTGAGCAAGCCGCAAACTGCAAGATTGATGAGACCCGCGGCGAAGCATTCGTCGTCATAGCCCATGCGATTGATATAGCGCATGGATCCCGGCGAGTAGCCATCGGGAGGTTCGTAGCGCGGAATTATGACGCCCGCCTCAGGATCGCGCCCAGCTTTGAGCCACGACAAAAAGTAGTAGGCGAGAAGCACCGCGATCCCAACCGCTCCGACTAGTAGGCTCCGGTTGTCCTCTAGCAGCCAAGCAAATTTTTGCTGCCTAGAAGGTTCTTGGATCAGGCCCTTGGGCCAGGTCACCACTACCGTTAGCCCTTCGCGCCTGCCCAAGGCGCCGGTGGTGTAAGCGCTGGCGATCCCATAGTCGTCGATTTGCGCCAAGTAATTCTGCTGGTTGCTGCCTTGCCTGCCCGTATAGCCTTCAATGCTGCTTGGGGGTTGTTCGTCCGCAAGACGTAGCGAGAAACTGGCGTGATCGATGGGGAAGTCCCAGTCATTGCCGGTGACGTTCCAATACAACTCATCATGGTTTTCGAAAAATCCAAGCTGTCTGGTGGTCCGGTAGCGCAACTCGTAACGATACTCACCGGGTGGCAGAATCACTGACTTCTTACCCAAGTAAATTCGCACGCCGCGCTTGGTCGGTTCAACGCGAGCATTTTCTGGTTGACCATCGCGGGAGGCGGTGAGCAACTCGAAACGGGTTACATAGCATCGACCGTGGGTATCTTCATATACAGTTGGGAAGTCGCGGTAGATCCCGCGCTTGATTTGTTTTCGCTCGCTGCGCACATGGATGGTTTCCGTCACGATCATCGAGCCGTCTTGAGCGATCGTTACCGCGCTATCGAAACTGAGGATCCGTTCGTCGGCGATGAGTTCGAACGAAAGCGCGATGCCAAGCAGGGATCCCAAAATCCTCGTGATCATGTTGAACCTTCGTGGTAGCGGAACAGTTGCGCGGCAGTGAAGCCCAAGGCGCGCGCGACGAAAACGTCGGGGAAGGTCTCAATCCGAACGTTGAGATTCAGGACGGCGCCGTTATAGAAACGTCGTGCTAGCTGGATATGCTCTTCAACGTCGGTGAGATTCTGCTGCAGATCGATGAAACTCTCGTTGGCCTTAAGCTCGGGGTAGTCTTCTGCGATGGCGACAATTGAGAGCAAGCTGCCAGCCAGTTTGCTCTCAATTGTGGACACCTTATCGATGTCGCTCGCGACCTCGCTGTCGCCACGCAGGGCGGTTAACGTAGCGAGCGTTGCCTCCTCGAAAGCGGCGTATTGCTTGACGGCATCAATGAGTTTCGGGATCAGGTCGTGGCGGCGCTTGAGCTGAACATCGATATCGCTCCAGGCCGCTGCAACGCGATGCTTGTCGCGGATAAGGCGGTTGTAGATCACAACCGCCCAGATGAGAATTCCCGCCCCACCCAGAGCGAGCGCGATGTCCATGGGGTCTCGCTAACTACCCGGTTTGACGAACCTCAATGTCATGCGGTCGCTCTCGCCAATTGCAAGATATTTATCGCGATCTTGATCGCCTAAGCGGAGTCTTGGCGGAAGCGTCCAAACCCCTTCAGGATAATCGCGAAGGTCTTTGGGATTCGCATTAACTTCTGAGGCGTCTTCAAGTTCGAAACCTGCCTTGGTGACCATCTCAACCACCGCCGCTTGGGACAGATATCCGCGAGGCGCGGTTTCATCCGGGTTGGTACCTGCGGCGGCGCGATGTTGAACCACGCCGAGGATACCGCCGGGTTTTAGGACGTCGAACATCGAGGCCAGAATTCCCGGCAGATAACCGCGTCGATGCCAGTTATGCGCATTGCGAAAGGTCAGCACCATATCAACGCTGTTTGATTCACCAAGCTTGGTTTTATCTTTCGCGGGTTGGAAGACCACATGTTTGACCTTGCCATAAACACCCGGATTATTCTTGAATCGCTCAAACTGACGCTGAGTGCCTTTTACTTGATAACCGATAGCGGCGTCCAAGCCAGCAACCGCGACCGTCAATTCGCCGGAATCGCGTAGGTAGGGCGCCAGGATCTGCGTGTACCAGGCGCTGCCGCCCGGCCGGATCTCGATCACTTTCATGTCCGCCTTGATACCAAAGAACGCCAAGGTTTCGCCCGGGTGCCGGTATTGGTCGCGAGCCGCTGTGCCGCTCTCGCGTTGATCCCCGGCGAGTGCAGCGGCGAGCGCAGCATCTTCGTGATGTTCGGCTAGGCCTGCACCCGAGAACAAGATAAGAGAAATGAACAAAGCCCTGTGCGCCACGAGCAACTACTCCTGTGATTGGATGGCGGTGAGCCTAACACCAAGTCGGCGGCGGGTTAAGGACGCTGCGGCCTAAGCTGCACAGGCGAGTTGAGCCTATTTTAAGACTCAACCTTAACGCGCGATGATCGGCAGTGAAATATATGACGCACGTGCCGCGTCTTTGAAGATCCGTTGCAGCGCAGGTTCGAATTGATTGGCCTTGTGGGCGAGCTCACCGGTATTCGGGTTACGGTCATAACGAGGGAAGTCGCTTGAGGTGATCAGTATCCGAACGCGATGACCGGCGTTGAATAGATGGGCCGTCGACCATAAATCGATGGTGTATTGTTCAATCGCGTCTGGTTTAAGCAAGCTGCGCCGTCGGCCGTCGCGCAACGAGGCGCGCAATACCCCATCGCAAACATTGTAGGTGGCCCCGCTCGGAGAGACATCGCAGAGTTTTACGATCCAATCTGTATCGGCGCCGCTGGTCGCCGCATAAAGCACCGCCCGCACTTGCCCCGTTACTTCCATGTCGGCCTCCAGGGTTGGACCGATAAAGGAGAGGACATCCTTGCGCTCAATGATGGGGCTCTGATCGACAGGCCCCGGAACGTAAGTCGGCGGTAGCAATAAATTGCCGCCGCAGGTCGGGCACGGCTCGTTGGGGTCGTATACATAGCTAGCCGGTGTTGCACCGGCAGGCGGCGCTTGGTTGGAAAGCAGACCGTCCTCACGGAAGTAAAAGCGGGTTCGCCGGGCCCGGCTGAGCGGCCATTCATGTTCGTCGCGCCAACGATTTTCGCCCTGTATGAAAAGCTTCACCGGCGCTTCATCTTCGATGCCGTTTTTCTCGCCCTTGAGCCAACGGTCAAACCAGCGCAACTGTAGCTTCGTGAGATCTTCTTTGAGATCGAGAAACATCCCATTCGCGCGAAATCCGAAATCGATATCGCCCACGGCATGCAAGAAGCTTGCGTGTGCCCAGGGTCCGACGATTAATTTACTGTGCTGGCGAGCCTCATTACTGCCGCCGTTGGCGCGCATACCCTGGAAGTGCTCCAAATCGGCGGCGAGGAGCAAATCGTGCCAACCCGCGATGGTGAGACTCGGTACTTTGACCTGGGCGTGGCGATCAGAAAAAAGCAGATTGTCGGTCCACTCGTCGGGCGCCGGATGGTTAAGAAATTCATAGAAGAACGGCAGAAAGGTCTCTTCGCTTGGTAGCGCCGCGGGGAGTTCCTCCATCGGTGCATGGCGCAAGATCTCACCAAACTCGTCGACGTTGTCGATCAACTCGATAAGCAGCGGATACATCTCGGCAAGATCGGGTTTGGCGCGCATCAGCGCCTGAGGCCCGATCGCGCGTAACGCCCACATCACCAAGGTGCCAATGTTGAGCGCGCCGTGGCGCCAAAAGTGATTACGCCAGAAATCGTTGGGCGCTGTGGTTGGCGAAATCGCAGCTAAGGCATCGTGACCCGAGGCGGCCGCAAGCCAAGAGGTGCCGCCCATGTAGGAGAGGCCGTAACAGCCAACCTTACCACTGGCGAATGATTGCGATGCCGCCCAGCCGATGGAGTCGTAGCCGTCGTCTTCCTCGTCACGATAGGGAAAGAAAATCTCCCCCTCTGATGCCCACCGCGCGCGTACATCTTGGATCACGACTGCATAGCCTGCTGCGGCACTGCGAATGGGGTCCAGGGTCATGGCGGTGATCGGCCAAAGTTCTTTGTTGTAGGGTGTGCGCTGGAGGAGCACCGGGTATTTGCCACTGTCGTTAGGGCGGTAAACGTCGCCACGCAGGGTGGTACCGTCGCGCATGGTGATGGCGACGTTCTTCTCAACCAGAACGCTCATGAGTTTTCGTCAGACTCGGTAGGGTTAACGCGCGCTGCATCGGCAAATTCCGAGAAGCGCTCGAGCATCGCTTTATGGGTATCGAGAATGGCTATCCAATTATCGAGAAAAAGGGTCCCGGCACGGGTCAACTCATACATTCGGCGGGCGGGGCCGTTTTCGCTCGTGTCCCACATGGAGGACACTAATCCGGTACGCTCCATTTGTCGGAGCGTGCGATAAACCGTGCCCTTGTTGTAGTCCCCAAATCCTTCCTCTTCCAGGCGTTGAACGAGATCGTATCCGTACGCGGACCAGCCTTTGAGCATGGCTAGCAGATTGGCAGTGAGCATATCTCCGGACGGCTTAAACGACGCCTGATCGCGGCTTTTAGGCTCTTTTTCGGAACTTTTTGAAGTTTTATCTTGATGGGTTGCCATTCGTTGCTCGCTGAATTGACGCATTGCACAAATAATCGTTGACACCTAGGTGCATTTTGCATATAAAGTGCATCGTGTATCTAGGTGATGATAGCAGAACGACCGCTTTTTCCTAGGTACTAAACCCGCTCCCGCACACTTTTAAAAACTGTCAGACGCAATCGAGATGGAGGACGCTCCGATGGAAACAGAAAACACCACGACTGAATCGAAAATCAAAGCTGCGATGGGCAGCTACTTTGAGAAGGCTATCGAAGGGCAAGAAAAAATGACCGAAGCTTTCGAAACAGCCACCAAACGCTCCTTTCGCATGAGTGAAGAAATAACCGGCGCCATCGTTGCCGGGCAGCGCGACTTGGTGGAATTCAGCAAATCGGTAGCGGCGGAGCCCGACGCCTACGCCAAGAATATCGACGCATTCATGAATCTCATGATCGGCGCTCAGCAGCGCAGCATCGAAGTCAGTAAGAACATCATTCGCGAGCAGACCGATGCCGCCGGCGAAATGAAAGACGCTTTTGAACCCGTTGTTGCCAGCGCGAAGGAAATGCGCGAGAAGATGGGTGAATTCAATTGGATGAAACCGCTCGCAAGCTAAAACTCCGCGCCCATCGTCTGGGTTAGGAGACACCCAAATTAAATCCGCCGTGAGGCGGAGCGAGAGATAGCGTCACCATGTCGAACGCGTTCGAGGGGCCGAGCGGGGATCTCCACTCGGCCCTCTCTTTTGATCTTGAACATGATGCTTCAGTGGAGCGTGTCCTCACGCCCCTGTGGAAAGAAGCCCGCTGGCCCCTGGAACTTCTCAAATTACGAATGGATGGGGTGCGCTGGGGGTTAGGGATCCCGCATGGTCAAGGACAACCGGTGTTGCTGATCCCTGGCTTCATGGCCGGCGACATCATGATGCTTGAAATGTATCGATGGCTGCGACGCATCGGATACCGTGCGCACCTGTCAAACATTCCGTGGAACAACGACTGCCCCGATAAAACGGGCCGGAAACTGGTGAGCCGCGCGCGCGCCATCCACGCACAGAGCGGTAAGAAAGTGCGTTTAATTGGTCATAGTTTGGGTGGCATGCTCTCGAAGTTCGTGGTGCAAGAGGCACCGGAGGTGGTGGATCGAGTCATCACCATGGGCTCGCCTTTCAGAGACCTGGTAAAGGCGCACCCGGCAATCGTTGGGATTTGGGATGAACTGAAGAACAAACGAAGCAAAGTGGTCGGGCGCAATCTAAAGACCTCCTGTGGCACCGGGCACTGCACATGCGCGTTCGTGAAAAACATGTTGCAGCCCAAACGCGTCGCTCCCGCGCAGTTCGCGGTGTATTCGAAATGCGATGGCGTGGTCGAATGGACGAGCTGCGTTGAGGACGACGAACAATTCAACAGCGAAGTCGGGGGCACGCATATTGGTTTGGTTTACAACGCCGAAGCCTACAAAGCCGTCGCCACGCGCCTGGCCCAAAACATCGACTCATCAAAATTAGAAGTTTTCGGAGAGAACAATGGCTGACCCAGATGAATTTAATCCAATGCGGCTGTGGCGTGAATGGTTGATTAAATCGGAAAAGATGTTTAGCGATGGCATGACCGAAGTCATGGGTGATGAGCGCTTCTCCAAAGGCATGGGGCGCTACATGCAGGAGATGCTGCATACCCACAAAATGATGACCGATAGCTTCGCGCAGTATCTAACGGCGCTTAATCTTCCATCACGTGGTGACATTCTCGACATCAGTGATCGGATCGGCCAAATGGAAGACGCATTAGCGCAAACGCAGGTCGAACTTCGGCAGCTTCGAACGCAGATCGCCTCGATGGGCAGCGACAGCGTGCAGAAAAAACCGTCGCGATCGAAGAAACCCCCTCAGGCAACTCAGTGAATGCGGTTCTAAGGGAACCCGAAGGCCAAAACATCATGGATATCTCGCAGCAAACGATCGAAGAGCGCGCTAAAGAGACCGTTGAGCGCGCCTTACAGCGGAATATCCCGGGGATAGTTATCCCGCAAACGGAATCCGATCTGGAAGTTGGCCTTACCCCAAAGGAGGTGGTCTACACGGATCGCACTGCCCGCCTCTATCACTTCAACCCGATGCAGGATGAGATCTATCGGACGCCAGTAATGTTTGTGATGTCGCCCGTTGCCAAGGGTTACATCCTCGATTTGGCGAAGGGACAGTCTCTGATTGAGTACCTATTACTGCAAGGGTACGACGTTTTCCTACTTGAGTGGATGACGCCACGTAAGGAGCACGCGGCGCTCGGGCTCAAGGAATATGCGTGCGAATTTATCGCCGCGGCGATCAATGAAGTTCAGTCGGAAACCGGCGAGCAGGACATCAATATCATTGGCTACTGCATGGGTGGCATGCTCGCGGCGATGTACGCGGCGCTGAATTCAGAGGGTCCGATCAACAATTTGGTTTGTTTCACCACCCCGGTCAATGCCGAAGGAATGGCGTTGTATAAGAGCTGGATCGAGTCCCAAGCGTTTGATATCGATCGCTTAGTCGCTGAGCTTGGGATCATCCCCGGCGACATGGTTAACGCCTCAATCCAGGCGCTACGCCCGCTGCAAAAAGCTGCCGGGCAGCTCAATTTGCTTAACAACGTCGAAAACGATGCATTTGTCAAAGCTCATCTGCGCTTCGATCATTGGGCGGCCAATCAACTCCCGGTTCCGGGACAGCTTATGAAGGAGTTGGCGAACGATTTCTTGAAAGCCAACAAGTTCTACAACAATCAGCTCCAAATTGCCGGCGAGCGGGTCGACCTTGGTAATATCAAGGTCCCGTTCATGCACGTCGCCGCCGAATACGACCATATCGTTCCCTCAGAGGCTTCTCGGGAATTGGTCAGCCTTGTTGGCAGCGAAGACAAACAAGAGATTGTCATGAAGGGGGGGCACGTTAGCTTGGTCGCCGGCGGCAACGCAATTTATCGCCTGTGGCCGCAACTCGATAGCTGGCTAGCGCCTCGTTCTGTTTAGCACTATTGGAAGAATAAAAAAATGGCAACGCGTTCGGCAGATGCCGCTTTCGAAAATTATCCGTTAACCATTGATACGCAGGGCGTAAAAATACGGCTGCGGCGGATTTCGCAGGACGATCGTGACGCAATCCTTGCGTTCGGGCGATCGCTACCCGCTCACGACTTAATGTACTTACGTCGCGATATCAGTAAGGAAGCCGGCATCGACCGCTGGCTTGCTGGGGTTAAAGAGGGCCGCATACATACCATTTTGGCGGAGGATGAAGAGGTCATCGTTGGCTACTCAACGATTTACCAGAACGAGCTTGAGTGGTCGCAGCACGTTGGCGAAATCCGTGTGACGCTGGCCGAGGGCGTGCGCGGCACCGGTCTCGGCCGGCTGATGGTGCGCGAAGCGTTCAATATTGCCCTGGCGCTGAAAATTGAAAAGGTGCTCGCGCGGATGACCCTGGATCAGACGGGTGCGCGACATGTGTTCCAAGAACTCGGTTTCCAGAACGAAGCACTCCTGAAAGATGTCGTCAAAGATCGCGAGGGAAAATCTCACGACCTTCTGATTATGGCCGTTGACGTTGAATCGTTTGTTGCCCAGCGCGAAGCGTATGGGCGCGCTTGATAGAGCGCCCCGTTAGGCCGTCTTAGGGGTTCGCGCCTGGATCGCCGAATCAATCAGATCCTTGATAAAGAAGCCCGCGAACATCGCCGCGACGAACATCATCACGTCGCCGCGCGAGCTGCCTAAGGCGACGAGCGCAGGGCCCGGGCAAAACCCGGACATACCCCAGCCTAGACCGAAGAAACTGGCACCGATCACCAAGCGCTTGTCGATGTCTTTGGCGGAAGGCAGTTCAAAATTGGCGCCGAGCACCGGGCTTGGCCGTTTCAGCACGGCTTTGAACCCGAAATGGGCAACTACGAGCGCACTACCCATTACCAACGCGAGTGATGGATCCCAGGTGCCGAACAGATCTAGAAAGCCAATCACCTTCGCAGGTTGTGTCATTCCCGAGATCACCAGCCCGGTTGCGAAAAGTGCACCGATCAACAAGGTTGCAAAAATCCTCATGTGATTCTCCTTAAACGTGTCGCACGACGAAAACCGTGGCCATTGCCACAGCCATGAAGATCCCGGTCGCGGCGACCGAGCGCGGCGATAAGCGCGCGATACCGCAGACCCCATGACCGCTGGTGCAACCGCTGCCCAAGCGTGTGCCGAACCCCACGGCAAGACCGGCGGTAAGAAGAGTCACAGGGTTGTTGGTAAGGGCACCTGGATTAAGGGTTGGGAAAAACCTGGCAGCGGCGACACCGATCACCAGCGCTCCGGCGAAGAACGCTACTCGGTTTAGCCGATCGGGTACGCCCGGCGAGATCAAGCCGCCGACGATACCGCTAACGCCTAAGATTTTGCCGTTGACCAGCATCATCAGTACGGC